>DIUH01000382.1:0-3630 GCA_002428205.1 Planctomycetaceae bacterium UBA6163 | reverse complement strand
TTACCGACACCACCGATAACGGTGTTGATGCCGCTGGTCAGTTCGATGATGTCAGCGCGACCGTAAGGATCGCTGGCGTTGCTGCTGATGCTGACCAATGTGCCATCACTGGCGAAGGTCATCGAACCGTTATCGCCCAGCGCGATGCCGATGTGATCGGTCGAGCCGCTTGAGCCAGCTTGAACACGAATCGTATCGGCGCCGCTGCCGCCGATGATCACGTTAAAGCCTTCGCTGACGATGATCTCGTCAGCGCCACTGACTTCGTCAGCGATCGATTCCATCGTCGTTGTGCCGTCCTCGTTGACCCGGATTCGGCCCGCGTCGCCGATCACAAAATTGGTGCCTGGTCCGAGCTCGATCCGTTCGTCACCGGCACCGGCGATGACTCGATAAACACCGCCCCCGAGGTTGAACAGGTCTGCACTGCCGACACTCGGATTGGTGCTTTCGGCCAGGATCAATTCTCCCGCTGCATTGAAGACAACACGCCCCTCGTCGCCGAGAATTGTATTCGTGCCGTTACCGGCGGTGATGCTGTCCACACCGACGCCGCCGATCACGACGTTGTCGCCATTGCCCACATCGATCGTGTCGTCGCCACCGAAGGTTGACTCGATTGTGGATAGGCTCAACAAGCGATTCTGGCCGTCGAATAAGGCTTCGCCGTTATCGCCCATCGCGATGAATTGCGGCGGCGGGGTACCTTCGGGTTGAGGATCGGTGGAGACGTACGATTCGATCACATCGTCGCCGGCGCCACCCATGACGACGTTAAAGCCCGCTGCAGCGCGAATCGTATCGTTACCGCCGGTCTGGCCGCTGAGCGTGCGGACGATGCGGCTGGTCGGTAGGCCGGTGACGGAATCATAAGTGAGCACAACTTCGCCCTCATCGCCCAGCAGGGTGTTGTTGCCACCGCCGACGGTGATCAAGTCGTTCGCCGCACCGGCGATCACGAAATTGACGCCATCTTGCAGCGTGATCACGTCTTCGCCACCGAAACCATGATTGATACTGCGAGCGATATCGAGCGTCCCATCGCTGTTGAAGAACGCTTCGCCGTCGTCACCAAAGACGATGTTGGTTCCGCCGCCAGCAGTGATGACATCGTTACCGACACCACCGATAACGGTATTGATGCCGCTGGTCAATTCGATGATGTCATCGCCACCGTAAGGATCGCTGGCGTTGCTGCTAATGCTGACCAATGTGCCATCGCTGGCGAAGGTCATCGAACCGTTATCGCCCAGCACGATGCCGATGTGGTCGGTCGAACCGCTGGATCCTTGTTGCACACGAATCGTATCGGCGCCACTGCCGCCGATGATGACGTTGAATCCTTCGCTGACAATGATCTCATCGTCGCCACTGATTTCGTGGGCGATCGATTCCATCGTCGTTGTGCCGTCCTCGTTGACCCGGATTCGGCCCGCGTCGCCGATCACAAAATTGGTGCCTGGTCCGAGCTCGATCCGCTCATCACCGGCCCCGGCGATGACTCGATAAACACCGCTCCCGAAGTCGAACAGGTCTGCGCTGCCGACACTCGGATTGGTGCTTTCGGCCAGGATCAATTCTCCCGCTGCATTGAAGACAACACGCCCCTCGTCGCCGAGAATTGTATTCGTGCCGTTACCGGCGGTGATGCTGTCCACACCGACGCCGCCGATCACGACGTTGTCGCCATTACCCACATTGATCGTGTCGTTGCCACCGATTCCTGATCCGGTCGACTCGATGCTGATGATGCGTCCGGCGGCGATGTTGACCGTCGCTTCATCGCCCACAGCCCAGACATTGCCCTCTCCGCCAACCAGCGTGTCCGCACCGGATCCGCCGATCAACACGGCAGTACCGGTGCCCAAGTGCGAAATCGTGTCGTTGCCGCCAACGGCCGATACAGAAGTGAAGGCGGCGGTCAGTTCTCGTGTGATGGTATCGATGATGACGGTACCGAAGCCAGCAAACGAGTCGCCATAAATGATGATCGGGCTATCGACTCCGTTGACGGCATAGCTGGTGATCGTGTCAGCACCGCCGGCACCTTCGATCAACACGACGCCCGAGGTAACCACTTCATCGGTGATTTGGATCGAATCGTCACGATCGGTGCCGCGGATCCAAGTCAACGGTGCGGCGAGCCCACCACGAAGCAAGATTTCTGTGCCGATGTCATCCAGATCGGCGAAACCACCGAGGATTTCGATCAACAGAAAAGCCGTGATCGACGATCCCGCCAGGGTGTTGATGTTGTCGCCTGCCTGAAGTCGGACCTTACCACCAGTAGACTCAATCGCAACGTTTTCAAGAATGATGATGTCGTCGCCTGGGCCGACGCTTTCGTGGGCGATGATCAAAACATCTTCTGCGGCCGTGATGTTTTCGCCCACGGTCACGGGGCTCATCGCCACCAGCCGAATCTGGCCGCCCGACAACATCCCTTGCGGACTGCCGGCGACGACGCCACCGACTTCGAGATCGCCGGTGTTGACGATAAACGTCGACCCCGTGGTCGATTGTCCTTCGACGTGGCTGATCAGCGTTTCGATCGGGATCAGGTCTTCGCCGATATCTTCTGACGCGAATAAGAATACGCGGCCCGAAAGAATATTCTTGCCATTGGGATCTGCAACGCGATTGAGAATTCGNNCTGATGAACGCGGTCGCTTCGTCGCCCGTGCCGACGGTGTTCAGACGCAAGTCGCCCAACAACTCGGAGACGTAGGTATTGCCCAACAGACTGCTGGCGGTGACAAGGCCATCGGTTGAAAAGCTGCTATCGATCTGCAGTTCATCGCCGGGGGCGCCAATGCCACCAAACAGTGCGCTGAGCGTGATCGAATTGCCGCGGACGTCCAGTGCGGGACCATTGGTGCCGATGATCGACAGGTGGCTCTTGAGGTTCACGTTACCGTGCGGCGCATCGATAAAGCCGATTCGCATGTCGCCAAAAACTTCCCACAAGTGAACATCGTNNTGTCCAGACTTCAGATTATTCAGGTCGCTGCCGAGGTTATCCAGGATCGAACCGTCGAGCGTCGTTAGGTGAATCTCACCCAAGCGCGAGTAAACGCTGTCGACGTTCAAGTCATCGGCACGCTCGACGATGTAGACGTTGTTTTCGGCGCGGGCCGTGAACGAGGCACCGGGCAAAAGATTCAGTTGCATCGGCCGTGATTGCGTCCCGATCCCGCCCGTAGCGGCTTCGAGTAACAGGTCGTTGGAACGGATCATCGCAAAATCGGGGTCGATTGTGCCGTTGGTGATGCCGCCTCCCGTCTTCACCGCAGCGATGCCATCGGTTTGGATGTACTGGATCGTGAAATCGTTTTCGGATCCGACAAAGACCGCGCTGGCGGCGACCACATGCAAGGCACCCGACGCGCTGATGTTGACATCGTCGCGTTGGCCGACTTCGATCGCTGTGACGACCACACCTGGTGCGTTGGGATCGTTGGCAATCGGCGTGACGGTGACCGGTTTAAACGATTCCACGACTGTCGAATTGCGATGTTCGATCGTCAACGTATCGCT
This sequence comes from Planctomycetaceae bacterium UBA6163, assembly GCA_002428205.1. GTDB lineage: Bacteria > Planctomycetota > Planctomycetia > Pirellulales > Pirellulaceae > UBA6163. The sequence goes on along the minus strand of DIUH01000382.1, from coordinate 93 downwards.
GGTCACCGCCAGGATGCGAACAAACTCGCGGTCTTCGGTGATGTTTGCCGTATCACCGAGGATGCGGACGTAAAGGTCGGCTTGATAACCGTC
>DIUH01000059.1:1361-2734 GCA_002428205.1 Planctomycetaceae bacterium UBA6163 | reverse complement strand
TTGCCGGTCTTGCCACGACGAATTCTGGTGACCGAGTCGATGCCGCTACCGATTCGCGGGAAACAAACGCGTACGTTCGACTTCGCAAAACTCGGCGCTTCGGGCGAATCCGAAACGTTGAAGCATCAGTCGTTGACAGTACAAATGGCATCCAATCCGTCTTGGTATGCGGTGATGTCGCTGCCGTATTTGATGGAATTTCCGCATCAATGCAGCGAGCAAATTTTCAACCGACTGTATGCGAACTCACTGGCTAGACACATCGCGACCAGCGATCCGAAGATCGAACAGGTGTTCGGGCAATGGCGAGCGACCAAGGCGCTCGATAGCCCACTGCTGAAGAACGAAGATTTGAAGGCGGTTCTTAATGAAGAAACGCCATGGCATCGGCAGGCCCAGGACGAAAGCCAGGCACGAAGGAACGTTGGCATTTTGTTCGACCAGAATCGCTTGGAAGATGAAACGGCGCGGGCGCTGAATCAATTGGCCCAGCAGCAGTTAGAAGATGGCCGGTGGCCTTGGTTCCCCGGTGGATCGGCGAACGATTTTATCACGCTGTACATCACCACGGGATTCGGGCGACTGCGTCATTTGGGAGTGCAAGTTGAGATGGAACCCGCGATCCGTTCGCTCGCGCGGCTGGATGCTTGGATGGCCGAGATGCACAAAGACGTGGCTGGCAAAAAGAGCTTCAAATCAGAAGACAATCACTTGTCTCATACCATTGCGCTGTATCTGTATGGACGCAGCTTCTTTATTGACGATCAACCCGTGGACCAACAGTATCAGCCATCGCTCGATTTTTGGCTCGATCAAGCCAAACGGCATTGGCTGAAACTTGGCAGTCTGCAGTTGCAAGCGAATCTCGCCGTCGCGATGAAACGCTTTGATGTCCCCGACGTTTCCAGTCAAATCATGGTTTCGATCAAAGAACGGTCGGTTAATGATGAAGAGATGGGGATGCACTGGCCGGCGCAAGCATGGTCACAGTGGTGGTATCAAGCTCCGATCGAAGCGCAGGCGTCGATTATCGAAGCGTTTGATGAAGTGATGAATGATGCCCAGGCGGTCGAAGATTGCAAGGTTTGGTTGTTGAAGCAAAAGCAGACTCAAGATTGGGAGACGACCAAAGCGACCGCGGATGCGATTTATGCGTTGTTGCTGCGCGGAACCGATCTGCTGGCATCGGATCGATTGGTCGAAGTCGAGCTCGGTGGCATTCGTATTCAACCCGTCGATGTCGAAGCGGGCACCGGTTTCTTTGAACATCGAAAGGTCGGCGGCGAAGTTACCGCAGATTTGAGCAAGATCAAGGTGACCAAACGGGACGAAGGCGTTGCCTGGGGCAGTGTTCACTGGCAATACTTTGAAGA
>DIUH01000059.1:0-1189 GCA_002428205.1 Planctomycetaceae bacterium UBA6163 | reverse complement strand
TGGCGAGACGGGCTGGGGTATTACGAATCAACGCGTGACACGGCCAGCCACTTCTTCGTCGACTTCATGCGTCAAGGGACTTATGTGTTTGAGTATTCGACACGCGTGCAGTTGCGTGGCGATTATCAAACCGGGATGGCGATGATTCAGTGCATGTACGCGCCGGAGTTCAACAGCCACAGCGAAAGCATCCGGCTGACCGTTGGACAATAGCACATTCAAGATGGATCCGGCGGCGGGTGTATCCGGTGGCGGGTTGGAAGTATAATTTCGGTTGTCGAACTACTACTAACCCTCACCTGATCCCCACCACCACGGAGCGTCTCATCAAATGCGTTTATCAAACCCCTTGTTCGCCGCAGCGCTGATTGCCAGCGGCATTTTCGGCAGCGTTGTCTGCCGCGCCGAATCGCCCCAGACCAAAATCGACAGCAGCGCAGCCGAAAAGCTTGGCTGGAAACTTGGCGTCCAGACTTACAGTTTCAATCGGTTCACCTTCTTCGAAGCGATCGATAAAGCGGCATCGGTCGGCTTGAAGTATGCCGAAGCTTATCCGGGCCAAAAAATCTCGGCTGACATCGATGGCAAGATGGGGCCTGGGATGACGGCCCAGCAGATTCAGGCGGTGAAAGAAAAGTTGAAGTCGGCCGGTGTTCAGTTGACCGCTTTTGGTGTCACGGGCTTGANNACCGAAGTCCGCGAAGATGCTTTTGATACGCTGGAAAAGCTGTGCGCCGAGTATGAGATCAAGATCGGACTGCACAACCACCCCGAGCCATCTTATTATTGGAATCCCGATACGATTCTTAAAGCGGTCGAAGGACGCAGCAAGTGGATCGGAGCCTGTGCTGATACCGGCCACTGGTTGCGATCGGGTTTGAATCCGGTCGAGTGCCTACAGAAGCTTGACGGCCGGATCGTCAGTTTCCACTTCAAGGATTTGAACAAGGAAGGCAAGGGAGCGCACGATGTTCCTTGGGGAACGGGCGTTGCGGATGTGCCTGCGTTGTTGGCGGAGATGAAGCGACAGAACTTCCAAGGTCCGATTTCGATCGAGTACGAACACAATTGGTTAGAGTCATTGCCCGAGATCGGCCAATGTGTGGTCAACTTTCATAAGATGACCCGCGAAGTTGTGAAGTGAAACTTCTAACTTAGCGATTCCGGTTGATGGAATATGCCTATTTTC
>DIUH01000441.1:7691-19850 GCA_002428205.1 Planctomycetaceae bacterium UBA6163 | reverse complement strand
ATGCGATTCGGCAGGGGTACCGAACGCTGCGTGAACTAGGCGCGGTCGACGATCACGATCAATTGACCGACATCGGCCGCCGGTTGGGGCGGATGCCGGTCGACCCGCTTGTGGGCAGGATGATTTTGGCCGCCGATGAGTTTGGCGTCCTGCCCGAAGTGCTGGTGATCGCTGCGGCGATCGAAGTGCAAGACCCACGCGAACGGCCCCAAGATAAACGCCAGGCGGCTGACGAGGCACACGAAAAGTTTCAACACCCGCGCAGCGACTTCTTGAGTTTCTTGAAACTCTGGCGGTTCTATCAACAGCAACGTGAATCAGTCAGCCACAGTAAGCTCGATCGGATCTGTCGTGGCAATTTTTTGTCGCCCCAGCGGATGCGTGAATGGTGTGACGTCTATCGACAATTGCGTGATATGGTCGTTCAGTCGCCACCATGGTTGCCACAGCAAAGCTCACCGCCGGGCCAAAAGTCATCACCGGGCCGATCGCAACGACGCCAAGTCGGGACGCCCCGGTTCAGCGAGAATGAAGACGAAGTGATCGATGCGGGACGATACACCACGATTCATCAAGCGTTATTGACCGGCCTGTTGTCCGGAGTCGCACTTGCGGGCGACAAAAATGAATACACCGGCGCCGGCGGATTGAAGTTGTTTCTTTGGCCGGGCAGTGGCGTCTTTGCGGCGAAACCGAAATGGATTGTCGCTGGCGAGTTGGTCGAAACGACGCGTCAATACGCGCGTACCGTTGCCGCCGTCCAGCCCGAGTGGATCGAACCGCTGGCCGAACACCTGGTCAAAAAATCTTATAGCGACCCACATTGGTCGAATAAGTCTGGCGGAGCATTTTGTTATCAACAAGTATCGTTGTTCGGATTGCCGATCGTCACTCGGCGTCGACTGGCGCTATCGCCACTGGATCCCGCAACGGCTCGCCAGTTGATGATCGACGAAGGGTTGGCCAACGACGAGATGCCGACCACGGCGAGATCGGTTCGATTTAACCGGCAACTGGTCGCGTTGATCGCGGAATTGGCCGCCAAGACGCGTCGCCGCGAGTATGTGATCGATCCTTATAACATCCGAAACTTCTATGCGTCACGTTTACCCGATTTCGTATGTGATCGTGTGCGGTTGGAAAAATATGATAAAGAAACGCCGCAACCCGCTTGGACCAAAACGTTAACCGACGCCGCGGCCGTCGCGGATTGGTTGCAATCGCCTCAGCCGCCCGAAGATACCGTCCGATTTCCGTCGCCTTATATGAGGCCTGACGATCTTGTGCCGATGATCGCACAATCGATCGCCCCAGAGGAGTTTCCTGATGAATTGGTCGTGGGCCAGACACGGCTGCCGCTTGAGTATCGGTTCGAACCGGGCGGAGAGCGGGACGGTGTGAGCGTCACGGTTCACCAATCGGCGCTCGCTCAAGTCAGCGACGATCGTTTGGGTTGGCTGGTACCGGGGCTGTTGGAAGCGAAATTGACGGCGATGATCAAATCGTTGCCCAAGCGGATTCGTCGCAATTTGGTACCGGCCGCTGATGTGGCAAAACGCGTCGCGGCGGAACTGGCGCCTAAATATGGCGAGGTGGCGTTTATGCCCGCGGTCTGCGACGCGTTTTCGCGCGCGGCGGAAGTGCGAGTTTCGCCCGAGGATTTTACCGAGGAAAAACTCGAACCGCACCTCGACTTCTTGGTTCAAGTGGTCGACGACGAAGGAAAAACGATTGCTAAGACGCGAGGAATCGACGAAGCGAAACGACAGGTCGGCGTTTCGCCGGTTGAAGTCGCGGAAACGTCCGATGCGGCTGATCAATCGTGGTCGCGGTCCGAAATGACGACGTTCGACATCGACGAATTGCCCCAGCAGGTGGTGCGAGTCCGTGGTGGCGTGCGAGTGGCGCAGTTTCCGGGGCTGGTCGACAACGGCAAATACGCCCAAACGCGATTATTCGCTGATGAAGCGGCCGCGGTTTCGGCGACTCGGGGCGGACTGATGCGTCTGTTTTCGATTGCCGAGCGAAAGGAATTGCGTGGACAAGTGCGTCATTTCCCGGGGTTGGGCGACGCCAAGGTGCGTTTGGCACCAATCCTACCTGCGGCGATTTTTGAAGACGCACTGGTCGACCTGTTGGCGCGGCGAGCGTTTGTCGAAGGGAGTGTGATTGTGCGGAGCCGAGCGGCGTTTGAGACGGTGCGTGGCGAGCGTGGTAGGCGAATTGGCGAAGCGGCTTGTGAAGTCGCGCCGTGGTTGCCGGCGCTTGCCGAAGCGTACCATGCGGCCCGCAGAAGCTGGGAATCGTTCGGCAACGATCGAACCGGTGCAGTGGCCGATATCAAACGCCAAGTCTCTTTTCTGACTCAGCCCGGCTTCTTGTGCGCAACGCCATGGCAATGGTTAAAGCAATACCCGCGATACTTCCAAGGGATCGCTTATCGGTTGGATAAAATAAAGAGTGCTGCAAGTCGCGATGTCGATTCGATGCACTTGGTCAACGATTTTTGGAACCGTTGGCTGAAATCTTTGGCGGTGGCGGACACAACCCCCGCCGCGATCGGCAACTCGATCGCTGATTATGAGATTCGGTGGATGCTAGAAGAATTGCGGGTCAGCCTGTTTGCCCAGCCGCTTGGGACAAGCGTCAAAGTATCACCCCAGCGATGTGAGAAGATAATCGGCGGGTAGGCCGTAACGAGCGCAGCGCTGTTACGGATGTTTGATTGTATTGCGTTGTCAGTTATGCCGTAACTGCGCTGCGCTTGTTACGGCATACTTTTATCTATCACGCCAAACCGATTGCGACGTTGTCGGGGCAAGCCCAAACGTCGCCGAGCGGTTGCGTTATAATACCATTTTTCTCTCGGCTGGCCGGAAAGATCGTCTTTGAAACACGGGCATAAGATCGCTCATTCAATGGGATTCCGTTCTCGGCCGTTATGGTCGTTTCAAAAACCCTAGGAGTTCCGATGAAACTTATTTTGACCGCCACAGTACTCTGCGGATTTTTTTGTGGCGAACTGGCGGCACAGACTCGCACTGCGGTCGAGGTAGCCGAGCAGTTGGCGAATGTGTATGGCAACCGATTTGAGCAGGTCGCCTACATTCCGGCGCTGCCGCTGTTAGCGAAGTTGCGATTGTCGGAACAGACGGGTGATCCGCGTTATGCGAAACAAGTCGAAAACCTGGTCGCGCCCTATTTGAATGGCGATCGATCGCCCGTCCCCATGTCAGGCAGTGAGCAGGCGGGGCATTTGATTTTTGCTGCGCTGGCTGATCGGTCCGAAGGAACGGTGCGCCAGCGCTGGATTCAGCTATGCCGCAGTGCGGCCGATCAGATCTTTGATAGCGAAGGAAAGCCGCTGCCGATCATGCCTTTCCACAATGAAATGAGTGACGCGGTTTTCATGGCCGGGCCGATTCTTTCAGCCACAGGAAGACTGTCCGGTGATAGACGCTATTTTGACGCCGCAGTAGTACACTTTGAGTCTATGCGGAAACTGTGTTTGCGAACTGATGGGCTGTATCGCCATTCCCCGCTTTGTGAAGCGGCATGGGGACGAGGCAATGGTTTTCCCGCGCTCGGCCTCGCCTTGGCGCTGAGTGATTGGCCAGAGGACCACGAGGCAAAGAAAGCGTTGGTTGCAGAATTTCAAAAACACATCGCGGCGCTCAAACCGTTTCAAGACAAGCAGACCGGATGCTGGCATCAAGTGATCGATCATCCCGAAAGTTATGACGAATATTCCTGTACCTGTATGATCGCATTTGCGATGATTCGCGGTATTCGCAATGGCTGGCTGGAGAGGTCCGATTATCAGGAGAGTGTTGATCGGGCATGGCGAGCGATAGAATCCCGCACCAGTCCGAGCGGCGATCTGGTCAACGTCTGCGCTGGCACGGGCAAGCAGAAAACGCTTCAGGCTTACTTCGACCGGCCAGCCATCAATGGTAAGGATGATCGAGGCGGTGCAATGGGGCTGATGTTTGCGACGGAACTTATCGCGGCACAGATCCAGTCGCCGTGATCACTTCCGTTCGGTTAAGCAGTTGGAAAGTATCGGGTGACAAGTGACCCCCAGGTTGCAGTCATTTGCCCGTTTCGTGGCTTTCGGAGTCGAAGACCGACACCGATTTAAAGCCAATAGGATGGTGACAATAGAATACCCGACGCGATCATGCTGGATATTCTTCTGTCCCCATTCTTTTATCGTACTAGCCGCGTCAGTGGGCAGAAGAAGGGTGGAGCAAAATGCTCGTCGTGGGATATCAATTGTTTCGGCTCCGCTGTGTAACATATCTACGCAAAGAGAGTCATGAGGTGGTGAACGAAGTGGCTGATATTCTCGAGTTTTAGAAGTCGGGGTTGGCCAGGGGGCCCTCGTTCTGCTGTCATTGGCGAAGAACCGAAACTTGCACTGTGACGGCATCGATTGTCCTGCGACCCGTGTGGCCAGTTCTTTGCGAGTCGCCGAACACAATAAAATCGCGATCAATTGCTGGGTTAGCGATCTGTTTGCTCAGGTGCCGTGACCGACTCAATACGACCTGATTTTCTTCCATCCGCCGTATGTTCCGACGGAAGTGGGCCAGAGTGTCAAGGTGAAAGCGCCGTCGGTCGATCTAGAAGCGCGAATCGCACGGCCGTGAGGCAATAACGATGCGCCAGACGCCGAGTGGTTGTTTCTGGAGGGGGGCAGCAGTTTTGTGGTCGGTTTCGGTCTTGTCTCAAAACTTGAGACAATGTTACGGTCCGGACGAAAAGATTTTTTAGCTAGCTCGTCCGCTGTCCGGATTCGGGAACCAGAACCGATGGCAACGTCCAATCACCTTTCCATTTCGTTGCCGATCACTTCGGCGTTGCCCATGCATGACATTGCGCTGCCGTTGCGTTACGCGGAGGATTTAGGCGGACGAGCTGCTGCGTCGATTCGTCCGGGGCGAGCCACCTTGTTGATGATGGCCAGCTTCGTCGCCGGCATGATTGTCGCATCGGCATCGGGATGTCAGTGGGCGGCGAGCGGCCAAAATGCGCAAGGAGCGAGGTTGTACCAGCAGGGCCAATACACTGCGGCGATGCAGGAGTTTCAGAAGGCGATCGCCAGCGACCCACAAAACGCGGACGGTTACTACAACTTGGCCGCAACGACGCATCGTTTAGGCCTTCAGCGGCAAGACTCGGCCCTGATCAGCCAGGCGGAATCGCTGTACAACCAATGTCTTGACCATGACCCCAATCACGTCGAATGCCATCGTGGTTTGGCGGTTTTGTTGGTCGACACCGGGCGTCCTGATCGAGCGTTCGCGCTGATGAAAAACTGGGCGGCCCAGAATCCGACGTTTGCCGAAGCCCGAATCGAACTGGCTCGTTTATACGAAGAAGCCAACGAGCCTCAGACGGCTTTGAAATACTTGGAAGATGCGGTGCGAACTGATGCGAACAACTCGCGTGCGTGGTTGGCACTTGGCCGGTTAAGAGAGAACAGCGGGGAACTGACCCAGGCATTGCAGAATTACCAGCGCAGTTATGCCGCCAACCCGATGCAACCGATGGTATCCGAGCGGATCGCGGCGCTCAGTCGTCAAATCACGGCTCAGTACGACGCGACGATGTCGCAGGGTGGAACTCGCATGGCACAACCGCTGACAACCGGCAACCAGCGTTACTGATGCAACGATTGGCCATGGATTTGGTCTTTGACGATTCTCTGTTTGTTGATTCGGCGCGCCCGAAAACGCTATTTTTGGTGCCTTGAGACCTTTGTCGCCCCTCGCCTCGATTGCCTGTAAGTGGATAGATTGTTGATAGGCAAGTGCCCGGCAGTGTGAGTGCGAGCGTTACACGACAAGGTTTTATGATCAATGACCGTGCGAGTTGGAATCATTGGAGCGACCGGATATACGGCGCTGGAAACGTTGCTGATCTTGATGCGGCACCCCCAAGCCGAAGTGACGCTGGCCACCAGTCGCAGTGAGGCTGGCCAGCAGATTGGCGACGTGCATCCGATTTTGGCGGGGCGAATGTCGGTTGCGATCACCGATTATGAAGTCGCTGAAGTTGCCAGAAATTGCGATTTAGCGATGTGTTGTTTGCCACATGGGGCGTCGGCTGAGACGGTTCGGCAATTGGTCCAAGCGGGGGTGCGAGTGATCGACTTTAGCGCCGATTTTCGGTTGTCAACTGTCGCAGAGTATTCGCGTCACTATGGCATCGAGCATCCTTGGCCTGAGCGGGTTGGCAACACGGTATACGGTTTGCCGGAATGGTTTGGGGATCGAATCGCCACGGCTGATTTGGTCGCCAATCCGGGCTGTTACCCCACGTCGGCGATTCTGCCGCTGGGTCCGTTGTTGGCCGAAGGCTTGATCGACCCGACGGACATCATCATCGATTCCAAAAGTGGGATCAGCGGTGCGGGGCGGACGCCGAAGTTGAATACGTTGTATTGCGAAGCGGCTGAATCGATTTCGGCTTACGCGATTGGGAATCATCGCCACCAACCGGAAATTGTTGACTTATTGCGGCGGTTCAGCGGCATAACGCCCGAAGTGGTCTTTACCCCTCACTTGACGCCGATGGATCGTGGGATATTGTCGACGATCTACGTTCGTCCGTCGGCCGGAGCGATCGCCAAAGGTGGTTTAGCGAGGGTCGCGGAAGTTTGGCAGCAGCATTATGGCGGCGAGGCGTTCGTTCATGCGGTGCAGCATATTCCGGCGACCAAGCATGTCGCACACACGAATCACGTCCAGATGACCGCGCGTGAAGCGGGCAACCGGTGGGTTTTGGTCAGTGCGATCGACAACTTGGTCAAGGGAGCCAGCGGGGCGGCGGTACAAAACATGAACGTTATGTTTGGGCTAGATCCGCAAATGGGACTCGCCTAGCGAGTACGATTGGACGGGTGCCGCATTGTTCAACGATTCGAAATTGAGGCCAACTTGAGTTCTTCAGAAAACGAGGACCGGATCAGCGACTTGGCCTACCAGGCTGTCCAACCCGAACCCGATCCGGTCATTGACAAACCGGTGATTGCCGATCCGCTCCAGGACGATGGCGCCCCTCCACCGTCGCAACGCATTTGGCCGATTCCAATCGTTGTCGTCGGCGCATTTTTTCTGCATTTGGGCACATCGATTTTCGCGTTGCTGTTGGCGATGTTATTGATCAACGGATCGATCAGTGCCGAAATGTTTCAGGACGGCGCGGTACTGCAAAACGTCACACAATCGCGATTGGGTTTGTCGCTGGCGTTGATCCTCCCCCAGTCGATGATGATTTTGCCGGTCGCGATTGCCGCGTGGTTGTCTCCGGTGCCGTTTACCGAGCGGTTGGGATTGGTCCGCGGCACTTGGCCGATCAAACTGTGGATTTCTTCGGCGATCGCGACCCCCATTGTTGGGCTGGTCTCGTCGATGATTGTTGGCGGCCTGATGGGCGAGAGCGAATCGCTGGAGGAAATGAGCAGCATCTTTCGTGGGCTTGGCCAAGATGGATTTTTCATTCCGCTGGCGTTGATGGTCGGTTTAACGCCGGGAATTTGCGAAGAATTGCTGTTTCGCGGTTACGTCCAAACCCGTCTTTCCCAGCGAATTGGCGGTCTGTTCGCGATTCTGGTCACCAGCGTCGCGTTTGCGGCATTCCACATGGACCTGGTCCATTCGACTGCTGTTGTCGCGATCGGCGTCTACCTCGGATGGCTGTCTTGGGCCAGCGGATCGATTTTCCCAGCCATGATTGCCCACTTCGTAAACAACTTTTTAAGCGTGGCCGCCGTAGTGATGTTGCCTGAATCAGCGATGGGGGCGGGGCCGGTCAATCCCGAAGAAATTCCCGATGTGGCGGCGCTGGTGATGTTGGCAATTGTTTTTAGCAGTGTGGTTGCGTTCGTGTTTACACTTCGACAAGCAAGAAAGCATCGGCTGAGCGTCGCATGACCCGACGGGGCACGCGGTGGAGTCAGTCGGCCATAATCAGCCGCTGTCACCCAACAACGTATGAACTGGCAGTACAATTTACCGAGTCAGCCGAATCAACGTTGATTCGCGCTGGTAGGTACCCTAGTATCTAACGTTTGCGTTGTGACGATCAAGGCCGCGTGTCGACAATACTCGTATTCCACCAACTGCACCGCTTCGTTCGATATTTACCACTTGAATTTCTCCAGCCGGAAGGCGTTAGTATGCGATTTCTAGGTTCTCGGTTTCCGTTGCGTCACTTCCCATTGGCTGTCGCTTTAGCGGCCGCTGTGACGGCGTCAGCGACCGGAGCAGCTTTTGGCCAAGAACAGCTCGCTCCCAAAGCGGTCGGTAATGGCGTTCCGGTGCCCAACGCGATGAAGCCTGGCGACCAGGACAGCTTAGTCGCCAAAATGGTAATCCAGTTGTTGCCTCGGAAGCACATTTCTGGCCGCAAGGTGGATGATGAAATCAGTTCTCGAGCACTTGACAATTATCTGAAGTCGCTCGATCCGATGAAGTTGTACTTCTATCAATCAGACATCGACGAGTTCAGCCGTTATAAGACTCAAATCGATGACTCGGCATTGCGCGGTGATTTATCGCCGGCTTATCAGATCTTTACACGGTATTTGACACGTGTGAACGATCGCCTGCAGTTGATTGAAGAACTGCTGCAGCAACCGTTTGACCTGAATGAAAAAGACACGATTGTTATCGATCCGAAGTCGACAACTTACGCGCGCTCGCCGGACGAGGCACGTGATCGTTGGCGTCGTCAATTGAAGTTCAACATTCTGGACCTCAAAGATGATAAGAAGACGATGGAAGAGGCCGTTGACCAGCTTCGTCGGCGATACGCACGTTATGCAAAGCGTTGGGCGTTGACCGATTCTGACGAGATCTTGGAATTGTATTTGACCTCGATCACGATGGGGTACGACCCACACACGACTTATATGTCGCCCAGCACGCTGAACGATTTTTCGATTCAAATGCGTTTGAATCTCGAGGGGATCGGCGCCGCGTTACGAGAAAAAGACGGTTTGACAGTGGTCAGCAATGTGATTCCCGGTGGAGCGGCCGATCGTGACGGGCGATTGAAAGAAGACGACCACATCGTCTCTGTAGGCCAGAACGCCGCTGGCGAAATGGTTGACATTATCGAAATGCCGCTCAAGCAAGTTGTCAGCCTGATACGGGGTAAAGCCGGCACTGTTGTGAAGTTGGGCGTCAAGAAGGGTGGAAGTGGCGAAACCGAAGTCTATGAGATTACCCGTTCGCAGGTTCAACTAGAGGACAGTGCCGCCCGCGGCAAGGTCATCAACCATGTTCATCCGACGACCGGCAAATCGTTGAAGATCGGTTATATCAATCTGCCCAGCTTCTATCTTGATATGGAGGGTGCGAAAAATAATACTGTCGATTTCCGCAGCAGTACCCGCGATGTCAGACGATTATTGGACGGTTTTCGAGCCAAAGGTGTCGAAGGTGTCGTCTTGGACCTTAGCCGCAATGGTGGCGGATCGCTGACCGAAGCGATCAGTTTGACCGGTCTGTTCATCGATCGTGGCCCGGTTGTACAAGTCAAGAGCAGCACCGGTTCGGTAATGGATTATTCCGACGATGAAGCGGGAGTTGCTTGGGACGGCCCTTTGGTGGTCATGACCAGTAAGTTGTCCGCAAGCGCGAGCGAGATTTTGGCCGGCGCGATCAAGGATTATGGTCGGGGAATCATCGTCGGCGACCCGGCGACTCACGGTAAGGGAACTGTCCAGACACTGATGGACCTCGGCAGAGAGATGTTTCGTAGTGATCGAGTCAACTACGGCGCTCTGAAGGTAACTTTGCAGCAGTTTTATCTGCCTGATGGTGACAGCACGCAATTGAATGGCGTTGCAGCTGATTTGATTTTGCCGTCGATCACAGCGGTGATGGACATCAGTGAGTCGGATTTGGATTTTGCCTTACCGCATGATCGCGTACCTGCGGTGCCGCACCAAGAGTACAAGATGGTGCCGTCGGATCTTTTGACCTCGATGCGCGAGGCGTCGACCAATCGTGTGGGCAGCGATAAAGAGTTTGTCGATTTATTGCGCCGCAAGGAACTGTATGTTCGCCAAAAGCAGGAAAAGACTTTGTCTTTGAACGAAGAAGAGTTCATTGCTCGTCGCAAGCAGTTGGATGCTCAAAAGGAAGAGGAGAAGGAAACGTTAGGCGAGGAGAAGGCGGCTGACGATGTTTATCGCGATTATTTTTACAACCGCGAAGTGCTGAATGTCACTCACGATTACGTAATGGGGCTTCGTCAGCAGAATCTCGCCTCGGCTTCGGTACGCCGTTAGTCGTCGCCTGCGATTTCAGATCGCTCGATAGGTTAGTACTGTCTTTACCAAAGCGAAATGCCGACACCATGTTGCGTGGTGTCGGCATTTTTCGTTGGAACAATTTTGGCGAATTTATACGGTGCATTTGCAGGGCTGACGTTGAGGTGCGGATCGGATAACACTATCCTTTGCCCGCAAATGTGTTGCTGGCAACATGTTGCGGCATGTAGACCCGTTGCGGCAAGACTCGTTGCGGCANNCGTTGCGGCAAGACTCGGGCAGTTACGACTTGTCGCTGCCAATATCCCTTACTGTTTCAAGCGGCCTGATGAAATATTGCCAGTTAGACCGGATTGTCGAACTCGACCCAGGAAAACGTCTGGTCGCCCAGCGGACACTGCGAGCCGAAGAGGAGTACTTGCGTGACCATTTCCCCAAGTTTCCGGTGATGCCGGGCGTGATGATGCTGGAAGCGTTGTATCAGGCGGCAGTTTGGATGGTCCGTACCGGAGAGGATTTCGCGTCGCCTTTGGTGTTGTTGAAAGAAGCCAAGAGCGTGAAGTTTGGCGATTTTCTTTGCCCCGGCGAAACGTTGAACATTACGGTCGAGCGACTTAAGGAAGACGGCCCCCTGGTGACGGTTAAAGCGAGCGCCGAAAAGGGGAGCAAGACGTCGGTAATGGCAAGGTTGGTCCTGGAAAAGTGCTCTACCCAGCTACCCGAAAGACTCGCTACAGACCGAATGATGAGACAGGTATCACGAGAAAAGTTCGAAAGGCTATTTGGGCCGCTGGCCAGTTTTGTTGGCCCAAACGTCGACTAGACTCTGATTCAAAAACGGGGCGATCCATTGCTGGTTCGTCCTTTTCCACGATTTCATTGATCTTGTCGGGGCGGGTCTCGCCCCTTTTAAAACGGAGCCTAGTACCCATCAATCCGCCTGATCGACTAAAGTGTGCGCGGTACAACCCGCGAAAAACAATACATCTGAATCGTTTGGGCACATCATCTGGCCAGCGAATCGAATTTCCGAAACACTATCAGCCTCGTAAAGATTCTTTGAAGGAAACCAAAAATGACACTCAGCAGCGACGAAATTTTTGAAAAAGTCCAATCCGCCCTCGTAGACGCCCTGGGCGTTGACGACGACGAAGTGACAGCCGATGCGACCCTGGTTGGCGACCTCGGGGCCGAGTCGATCGATTTTCTGGATATCGTCTTCAAATTAGAAAAGAGCTTCGGGATCACCATCCCACGCGAGGAATTGTCGCCCGAGGACATTCTGACCAACAGTCAATACGTCCAGGACGGTTTGGTGACCGCCGATGGGATCAGCGAACTGAAGAAGCGAATGGCTTGGGCCGACTTGTCAAAATTCGAGCAAAATCCACGCGTCCAGGATTTCGGCAATTTGTTGACCGTTGGCGATATGTGCAACTACGTCGCTACCAAGATCTGATTAGGCTTTGAATCGTCATGCGTTGGTTTTGGGTCGATCGATTTACGGAGTTCGTCAGCGGTTCTCACGCCAGCGGCATCAAGAATGTTGCGTTGGACCAAGAGGTGCTAGACGAGTATTGCGGCGTATATCCGTTTTTCCCGCCAACGCTGATGATTGAGGGCTTGGCCCAGTTGGGCGGCATTTTGGTCGCCGAACATTACGATTGGGATAAGCGAGTCGTTTTGGCTAAAGTTGGCAACGCGACCTTCCACACTCCATCGTTGCCCGGTGATCAAATGATCTATCGTGTTCAGTTGGATGGGACGCAGGATCACGGAGCCAGTGTCGCCGGAACGGTGCATTGCCACGGCGAGCTTCGAGCGGAGATTGCCTTGATGTTTGCATTTTTGGAAGAAGGGCGTTTTGCCGA
>DIUH01000441.1:7264-7629 GCA_002428205.1 Planctomycetaceae bacterium UBA6163 | reverse complement strand
GGGATGATCGGCCGTGCGTACGCCGGTTTTTTGTTTACGTTTTCCCTCGCTTTTCGGGCTGTTGATTTAAAGTCTTATTGCGAAATTAGCGGCGGCATCACAACCCAACGCGCGAGCGAGGGGTAAGATGAGGTCCCTCGCTGACGCGTCGGGTTACTAAATCAACAGCCCGTTTCGCGTCGGGTTATGTTTCCACCGAGGGCCGCTTGTGACTGCGGCTCAATACAGTTTGTGTCATTTTCCTGCAAAAATTAAAGAAGTATGTCCACACGTCGCCGAGTTGTTGTAACCGGAATCGGAATGATCAACCCGATGGGCCACGATGTGGCGACCGTCTGGGATGGTTTGCGTCACAGCAAAAGCGG
>DIUH01000441.1:682-7232 GCA_002428205.1 Planctomycetaceae bacterium UBA6163 | reverse complement strand
GCCGACAGCGGAATCCTCGATTATCCGATCGATCCGGTTCGATTCGGAATCTATTTGGGCAGCGGCGAAGGGAATCAAGACTTTTTAACCTTCACCAAAATGATGACCGCTGCGATGGCCGACGGCGAGTACGATGCCGCCAAGTTCATTGCCGAAGGTTTGCGGTTGCTCAATCCGGTGAAGGAACTGGAACAGGAACCGAACATGCCGGCGGCGCACTTGGCCGGTATGTTCAACGCCCAAGGGCCCAACTTCAATTGCTTGACCGCCTGTGCGGCCAGCAGCCAGGCGGTTGGCGAAGCGGTCGAGATGATCCGTCGCGGTGACGCCGACGTGATGTTGGCCGGTGGCACCCATAGCATGATTCACCCGTTCGGGGTGACGGGTTTCAATTTGTTGACGGCGCTTTCGACCAGCAACGACGAACCGACCAAGGCGAGCCGACCGTTTGACGGAAAACGGGATGGTTTTGTATTGGGTGAAGGCGCGGCGATGGTGATTTTGGAAGAGTTGGAACAGGCCAAAAAACGAGGGGCGCCGATTTATGGCGAAGTGCTCGGTTATGGAACCACAGCCGACGCGTATCGCATCACCGACATCCCGCCCGATGGTCACGGCGGCATCGCGGCGATGCGGATGGCGATCGCCGATGCGAGTTTGAACCCCGAACAAATCGGCTACGTCAATGCCCACGGTACCAGCACACTGGTGAACGACAAAGTCGAAACGTTGGCATGCAAAATGGTCTTCGGCGAAAATGCGATCAACGTGCCGGTCAGCAGCACCAAGAGCATGATGGGGCACTTGATCGCCGCGGCCGGTGTGACCGAAATGATTGTCTGTTTGCTGGCAATTCGCGACAGCGTTCTGCCACCGACGATCAATTACGAGAATCCTGATCCGAACTGCGATCTTGATTATGTGCCGAACTTTGCCCGTGACGCGAAGATCGATTACGCGCTGAACAACAGCTTCGGCTTCGGCGGCCAAAACGTCTGTCTATGCTTGGGTCGCTACTAGGCATCGCAACTTGTAATCGCCTTTTCAAAGGATCAATATCCCTTGGCCGACGACTTTCAATTGCCGCTGATGCGGTCCTTGCCCAAAGGTGAATTGTTGTCGCCACGCCCGTTGATTTTGGCCAGCGGTTCGCCGCGCCGTGCGGAATTGATGGCCGCTGCGGGTTACCAGTTTTCGGTTGTCCTGCCCGCCGACGGGGCCGAAGACCAACCCAAGCCGGGCGAACCGGCGACTGAGGTGGTTGAGCGTTTGGCGTACCAGAAGGCGGCTGACGTGGCGGCGCGACTGCGAGGTTCGATGCTGTTGAGTCGTGCTGTCGTGATCGCCGCTGACACCTTGGGAGCGGTGGACGATCTATTGTTGGGCAAGCCCGTCGATGCAGACGACGCCCGGCGAATGCTTCGACTTTTGAGTGGAAGGCGTCACCAAGTGTTGACCGGGGTCTGTTTGTGGGATGTAGCCGGTGGCGGTTTTGTCGTCGAATCAGTGGTCACCGAACTGGAGATGAAGGTGATCGATGATGCGACGATCCATCAGCACATCGAATCGTTGCGTTGGCAGGGCAAAGCTGGCGGTTTCGGTTTCCAAGACGGTAACGATTGGTTGCGAATCGTCAGCGGCAGCGAGAGCAATGTCGTTGGCTTGCCGATGGAGCGGTTGGCGGAACTACTTGCAGGGTTCGATAAATTTTCGCGCCTGATCGACTAAAAGTGGCCGATCCGTCTTCGTTGGTGTGCCATTTTTTGTTACCCTTCCGCCGCACGCCCTCCATCGATCCCAAAGCTCAGGCTTTGCCTGGTTTAACGCCGACATTCAATTCAGGGACGAATCTGACTAATGATCCGGATGCCAAAGCGGTTGATTTCAGCCATGTTTTCTTTTGCTGTGCTACTCGCCATCTCGCCTTTGCTGGCTCAACAAGTCGGCGGCCCCGTTGTGGGGCAGATCAATGCCGCCGGAAACAATTGGGCTAAGCAAATGTTTCCCGTAACCGAGTTCGACTTTCGTACCGTCGGTCGTGGTGCGGGGGCTGAATACCACTTTGAGTTCACCAATCCGTACAGAGAAGATGTTCGTGTGTCATCGGTCCGAACAAGCTGTGGTTGTACAACACCATCGGTGACCCAGAACTTAGTCAAGAGTCGTGAAAAGGCCGCTGTGATCGCGAAGTTCAATACGGAAACCTATATCGGCGACCGCTCGGCGACAATCACGGTCGTTTTCGACAAACCGTTTTACAACGAAGTTCAATTGAAGGTGCGGGGAAACATTCGAACCGACGTGACCTTCTCGCCATCGGAAGTGAACTTCGGCGAATTGCTCGCTGGGCAAGTCAAACGTCAAGAAGTTTTGGTGACCTACACAGGCGGATCAAACTGGGAAATCAAGGACGTTCGCAGCCTTTGCAGCGATCTGACGGTTTCATTGCCCGCACCCGAGCGTAGCCCTGGAATGGTCCGCTATCGCATGGTAATCGGCACCAAAGATTCGCTGCCCGAGGGCGATATTCGTGAACGATTGACGTTGATTACCAACGACCAGCGATTTCCCACGATCGATATGTCGGTTTTGGGAAGGGTGAGACCGAGTTTGGAAGTCAGCCCGGCGTCGGTCAATATGGGGCAAATGTCACCCGGAACGAAGGTGGAAAAGCGGTTGGTCGTGCGGGCGGAACAGGAGTTTGAAGTTACCAACGCACAAAGCCTCGATCCGCGGTTCACGTTCGAACTGCCCAAAGGAAAAAGCAAGCTGCATTTCGTAAAAGTGTTTTTTACCGCGGACAACAATTCGGGCAACTTCAGTCGTTTGGTCGAAATCACGACCGACTTGGGGGCAAAGGGCAAGAAGGCGGAATGCCTGTTTACCTGTACGATATCCCAGTGACCATGCACTGGTAATCGCGTCATGGTTTTCTGCAGATCCATAAGCTGGTTATACTGGCGGTTGAAACAACATGGCGTCACACCGGACGCCGAGCCCACCTTTTTCCTAATGACGGATGCCGACCATGAGCCAGATGCGCCTCAGCCGACGCTTTTTTCTTGCCACTACAACCGCTGGTGCGACCTCGATGGCAATGGGGTCACGCCTGCATGCCGCCGCGAACGAAGAAGTTCGCGTCGCGGTGTTGGGCGCCGGTTGGCGAGGTGGTGAGTTATCGGGTGCGTTCAAGGGGGCCAAAGGGGCACGTCTGGTAGCGATCGCTGATCCCGATTCGGCACTCGCTGGCGAATTGGCTGCAAAGCACAACGCGAAAGCCGTTACCGACCTCCGCACGTTGCTTGACGATCCCAACATTGACGCGGTCGCGATCGCAACGCCAAACCACTGGCATTGCCTCGCCGCGCTTTGGGCGCTGGATGCTGGCAAGGATGTGTATGTCGAAAAACCGCTTTCGCACACTCAGTGGGAAGGCCGCCAAGTCGTCAACGCCACCAAGCGTGGTAACCGGATTGTGCAGATCGGAACCCAACAGCGTAGCGATCCGATGCAGGCCGAAGCGAAACGGTTCTTGCACGAAGAACGTGGGCTGGGGGCGATTCGTTTCGTCCAGGCCAATCGCCTCGGCCCCCGCGCTTCGATCGGCATGCGGGATACGCCGCTGACTCCACCGTCGACCGTCGATTACGACTTGTGGCTCGGCCCAGCGGAAGATCGCAAAATCATGCGAGACAAGTTTCACTACGATTGGCACTGGGACTTCAACACCGGCAGCGGTGAAATGGGCAACTGGGGCGTTCACATTCTGGACGACGTCCGCAATGTCGCCTACCAGGACAAGGTCAGCACACCGACGCGAATCGTTGCCGCGGGTGGACGAGTCGGCTGGAACGATGCCGGCGAGTCGCCCAACGTCCATTACGCGTTGTTCGAAACCGAAATGTTTCCGACTTTGATCGCGCTGAGCAATCTGCCCAAGGCGCCGGGCGAAAAAGGCGGCTGGAAAGCGCGCGGCAAGATGCCTGTCGATGGCCCCGGCAGCGGATACGTGATCGCTTGCGAAGGCGGTTACTACCTCGGTGAACGGGGGCGGGGACGCGCTGTCGACCTTAAAGGGAAAACGATCCGCGAGTTCAAGGGTGGCAACATCGTTCCGTTGCATGTCCAGAACTTTGTCGATGCGGTGCGGTCGCGAAATGCCGAATCATTGAACGCTCCGGTAGCGATGGGGCATGACAGCACCGGTTGGTGCAACTTGGCCAATATCGCGTTCCAGGCTGGTGCTTCGTACGACCGCGATCAATTGGTGTCGGCCAGTTCGTTGGACGCGTGGCCCGAACTGATCAAGGCGATGGAAACGCAATTGGCTCCGCATGGCGCGACCGTTGCACAATTGGTTTCTAGTCCGGTGTTGACCCACGATCCCAAGACCGAACGGTTTGTCGGACCACATGCCGAGACGGCGAACCGATTTTTGCGGCGTGAGTATCGCGGCAAATATGTCGTCAACGAAGTCTCCTAAGTGTTCGATCTCGGCGAGGCTTTTCACCGCGTTGGGGGTCGACTGCAGCTTGGGAAAGGATAGGCTTTGGTTTTTGCCCCAGCGATGAATGTTGCTTCCCAGTGACTGAACCGAACCTAGCCGATGACGCCGCTCGCCGACTGGGCGGCTCTTCTGAACCGTCGCTCAATGCATCGAAAGAACCATCGATCGACGACGATTCGCGATCGGTGGTTGTGCAGCCCCATTCGGCTCCCGTGTTGCCGGACGAAGAGTGGGCCAATGCGTTGACTCACGCGACTGCGGCGATGTTCTGGATGTTCGGAGCTGTGCTGATGGCACGGGCCGCCGCGGCTGGCCAACCGTTTATGACGATCCTTTGTTGTCTGGTGTTTGTGCTTTCCGCGGTCGCGGTTTTTTCCGCTTCGGCGCTCTCGCACCACCTGCTGCATTGCCCGCGATTGCTTCACCGGTTGCGAGCGTGGGATCAAGGGTTGATCTACGTCATGATTTCCGGCACCTACACGCCGCTTATCTGGCAATTCGCTAGCCCTTCGGTGCGCGGCCCGCTGTTGATCGGAATCTGGGTCGCCGCCGCGGTCGGTTTTCATTCGAAAGTCTTCGCCGAACACCGCGTTAACGGCATCGGGACGCTTACCTACCTATTGCTTGGGTGGGTTCCGGCACTCGGTTTGGTGGGAAAAGTGCCCGGCGCGGTGCTGTTTTGGATGGCCGCTGGCGGAGTGATTTATACGCTGGGCGTCGTGTTGTTGATGAACGACAAACGGCTGAAGTACATGCATGCCGGTTGGCACCTCTGTGTCGTTGTCGCCGCATCATGCCATTTTTGGGCGATTTACCGCTATGTGGCCTCGGCCTAATTGGCCCCGCAAGCGACTGACGCATTCCGCCGACGCTGAACCGCCACGAAGAAACCTTCGTAAGACCGGCGTTGAGCGAAACCGGCAGCGCGGTATAGTAACCGCCCCTAGCTTCTGGTTTTGCGCCACTTTGCGTCTGACCGGACGGCTGGACACACCTATTCGACCCTTCCTCCCTGATTTGCCCGCACGATGACGAAAACTCAAAAGGCAACGAAGAACGATTCTCCGCACGCGCGGAAACCGATGATCGAGGCGATCGGTTTGAGTAAGTTTTATGGACCGTTTGCGGCGACCCGCGACGTGACATTTTCAGTCGGCGAAGGCGAATTGGTCGCCTTCCTCGGGCCAAACGGTGCCGGCAAAAGCACGACGATGAAGATGTTGACCGGATACATCGCCCCCAGCGAAGGCCATGCCCGTATCGCTGGCCACGACATGATGGCCGACCGAATCGAGGGCAGCAAACGGCTCGGTTACTTGCCCGAAAACGGCCCGCTCTATCCCGACATGACTCCGCTGGCAATGCTCGACTTCTTTGCCGAAGCTCGCGGGCTGTCGCAATCTTATAAGAAAGAACGGATTGAAGCGGTTGTGGAGATTTGCGACCTATCGACCGTGCTTTATAAGGCGACCAGCAAACTGTCCAAGGGTTTCAAGCAACGCGTCGGCATGGCCCAGGCGCTGTTGCACGAACCAGACGTTTTAATCATGGACGAACCGACCGCCGGTTTGGACCCCAACCAGATTCGTGGCGTTCGCGATACGCTCAGAAAGCTCAGCGAAACAAAAACGATTCTGCTCAGCACTCACATTTTGCAAGAAGTCGAAGCGATGGCCGATCGCGTTGTGATGATCAACGAAGGTCGATTGGTTTATGACGGTTCGGTCGAAGGGTTGCGAGAGTCGGGACCAGACCTCGACGAAGCATTCTTTAAGCTGACCCGTGGCGTGCACGTCTGATTCGTTCAAGCAAAGCGTTTCCATACGCCCCGCATTCACAAGTACCTTTCCTGCCTGAATCCACAATGAACTTACCCGCAATCTCCTTAGCCGTTTTGACGTTGTTGTTTTACAACTTGGCGTTTTTGCTGGTCTTGGCCGTTCTCGTCGCGATCTTGTCAAAGAGCAAGCAAGCGGCGTTCGCGGTGATGAAGCGTAACTTTGTCGGATACTTCAGCAATCCGACCGGTTATGTGTTTTTGTG
>DIUH01000441.1:0-665 GCA_002428205.1 Planctomycetaceae bacterium UBA6163 | reverse complement strand
ATGAGCATTTGGGCGGAAGAAAAGCGCCAGGGGACCGACGAATTGCTGCTGACTTTGCCAGCGGACGACTTCGATATCGTCATCGGCAAGTACATGTCAGCGTCGGCGATTTTTACCGCATCCTTGCTGTTTTCGCAATTCAGCACGTTCATGACGTTGGCGATTCTGACCCAGGGATCGCTCGATACCGGACTGATCTTTACCACCTACCTCGGTTATTGGTTTGTCGGTTTGATGATGATCGCGATCGGTATGATCGCATCCTTCTTAACCGGAAACTTGACCGTCGGTTTTATCCTTGGTGCGTTGTTTAATGCCCCGCTGGCTTTCGCGTCGCTGGCACAATCGGCTTTACCGGGCCGTACGATCGCAAACGTGATCGCAGCTTCAGGCATCGCACGGCCGTTTGACGATTTCGGCCGTGGTGTGATCAGCACTTCATCGGTGGTTTACTTTATCCTCGCCGCCAGCGTCGCTCTGTACATTTGCATGGTCTTGATCGGTCGTCGTCACTGGACCGGCGGCAAAGACGGCAACACGATGGCTTGGCATTACATCGCCCGCACTCTGGCGCTCGTTGCGGTTACCGGTGGTGCCGTCGTCGTATTCCGAAATTGGGACGTGATTCGTCGTGACTGGACCGAGAACAAAACCAGTTCGCTAGC
>DIUH01000255.1:14157-14463 GCA_002428205.1 Planctomycetaceae bacterium UBA6163 | reverse complement strand
TTGCAACCTCGTCGCACCAAAGCAAGATTACCCGAGTGTCGCGAGGGACAAGTGATCGCGAACTCACTTGCACCACATTTTATTGATCCGGTGCTGAAGCTTTTTTCTAGCCCAGTGGCATTGGTGGCGATCGCCATCGTCTGGGGCTCCGGTGTCGCCTTTGGCCTAATCGCAAGTCATCTTTCTATCCCTGGCAAAATCTCTCCGTCGGTCACCGATCGCTCAGGTCCGATTACCGACTTTTCAATAAATCAAAAGGGATTTCAGAACCTGCCGCAAACGAACATCGAAGCTAGCCAAGGTTTC
>DIUH01000255.1:725-14127 GCA_002428205.1 Planctomycetaceae bacterium UBA6163 | reverse complement strand
GCTGGATGAATCGGATGAGGCTCGACTATCGAATACGGTAAGTAAGCTAAAAATCCAGAAGTTTGTCCCGGTTACCGCTAAGACCCAGGGGCAAGTCCGACAGGATTTGTTTCTATCTCTGTCGCTTGTCGACTGAGGCCGTTGCTTTGTTCTCAACACACCGTCTCATATACCTATTTCCCATCAAAGGTTCGCCATGCGGATAAGTTTTAGCAAACTATGCAAACCGAAAAGTATTTTGCCAAGAATAACTTTAACGGCTGTTGTTTTTACGAGCCCGCTTATGACTTGCCGCAGGTTGATCGTGAACCCCGCCGGGCCCGTGAATGAAAACGGCGTGCGTCTTCTCTTTCGTGGCGTCGTCACGATCTTGCTGATGTTTTTTACGATCGAAATGAATGCCCAGGAAGTCGTTCAACTGCCAGATTACTCACCGCCAAGCGGCCAACTTGAGTCGCGGGATGGGCAATGGGAGGTTTGGCAGCAGAACGGAGTAGCACTTCGTCGACGCGTAGTCAACTTGGTTCCTCGCTCGGAATCGCCGTTAATGCAATCAACTCGTTTGATTCCAGATCCATATGATATGATTGATGGAAATGCAGCGATCTATTACTTACAAGCGATGGGGTTTCTGGAACAGCAACCGGCGTTCCAGTGGCGACGGGACTTTGAACAGAAGAATACCCAAGCGGCGATCGCAGCTAACCAGCCGGTCGAATCCGTTCCGCCTTTCGTTTGGCAAAAAACTCATCCCAACGACTTACCTGTTGAGGAGGTAAGCAATTATTTGGAATCGATGAGTTTCCAGGTTGGGCCGATTGCCGAAGCGAGTCGGAGGAAACTGTGCAGTTTCGATCGAAACTATAAAAACATTGAAGATCCGATTTCTTATACGATTCCGGAAGTGCAGGCGATGCGCGATTTGAATCGCACTCAGGCGTTGCGATACCTGCTTGCAATCGGTGAAAATCGAGTTGAAGATGCCATCGCGATATTAGGCCAGCAGATCGCCATGGGGATTCATCTTGGCCAGGACCCAATTGGGCCGTCGTGCCTTGTTGGAATCGGAGTTGCGTCAAACGCATTGGAAAACGGGTACTTTTTGAGCGAGCATCCGGCGTCGCCTAATTTGTACTGGGCAATCGCGGCCTTGCCAAAACCGCTGGTCGATTCGAACACGGCCCTGTCTTATGAGAGCCAGCATCTTTATCTTTCTTTAAAGTTTATGCGACAAGTCAGTAACCATCCGGCGTCTCAAATGTTTTGGGAGCAATCATTAAAGGAGGTTGCGGATGTAATCGATCGAGTGAATCGATTTTCCGGCGAAGAGCCACCGCCAATGTTGAGTGGTCTTGGCAGTTTCGGGGTCTCGCTCTCCATCGCAGCGGTTGTTCCCCAGGCGCGCCAGTATCTTCGAAATGTTGAAAATCTGTCGGACGAGGAACTCGACCAATTGCCTAATGCCCAGATCTACTTCCTTGCCATACGACGGGCTTTCGATACCTATCGCGATGCCTACTCAAAGTGGCAACCTATTCCGCATTGGCAACGTAAAAAGAGGCTGAAAGAACAAGACCAGATGCTGGCGGACTTGCTCTCTAAGTATCCATTTTCTGCTTTCCCGATCAATTACTTCTTGCCGGCTTACCATTATTACATGACAGCACAGACAAGGCTGGAGCAAGAGTTTGCAATGCTGCAGACCGTTGAGGCAATTCGGCATTGGCTTGCGGTTCATAATAATGAGTTTCCGGAATCGCTTGCGGACTTGGATTTGCCCGCACCCTGGGATCCCGTGACCGGCAAGCCATTTGAATATTTCTTGCATAAGCAAGGGGCGACATTAATCGGAGGTTACGCCTCTGGGGTTCGGTTCCAACTCGAGTTGCGGGTGAATGCAGAGGTACCTAAAAATGATTGATCAGCGACGAATTATGAGTTTGAATTATTGTTTCGCTGCCATTGCAATGCTGGTCTATTGGCCTCAGGTCAGCGTTGCCGCCGACCAGGACCAATTGATTAATCTGGCGGTTAATCAGTCGACGGTTATCATCGCACGTGTTGACGCGAGCGCGATTGCGATACCTGAATCGCTCCGGCAGATTGCTGCACAGGACCTGGAAGGCCGTGTTGCCCAGTGGGTTTGGCATTCCGAGGAGCCGATTAAAGGCTTGCAAAACACTTTTCATGGAGAGAGTGCCTATCTCGCGGTCGACATGCCACACGACGTTTGGTTTCGCGGAAGATTATTGATGCCATCGGTTGTGACGCCAAATGATTTGAACGGTGCTCTAGCGACACAGTTCGGGATCTACGATACCGTGATTCATTCGACGGGCGATTGGAATATCGCGACGCTTCGATCGAAAAACGCCCCGCCAGTCGATTCCCTGGATGACGATGAGCGAGTTCTGCCCAAACAGCGGAGCCTCTATCGCGAATGCTTGAATCAGACGAGCGAGTTTCCGATTCAAGTTTGCGTTGTCTTCCCAGCTCACGTTCGCAAGATGTTCTCGGAAGTTGAAATCAATCTTCCACCTCAATTCGGTGGAGGGCCAGCGAAGACCTTGATCGCCAACGTTCAATGGATGTCGCTTGGATTGAACATTCAAACCGGTGAGGTTCGACTTGCCATTGAAAGCACGGACCCAGAAACGGCCCAGGCGATGCGGACTCAGGTTCCCCAAGCATTGCAATCGCTCTTGAAATCCGATACCGCAGGAGATTCGACGCGGAAGCTTTTGGTACAGTGGATTGATGGGTTCAAAGTACAAGTTGCCGGGAATCGGGTCATGTTCAGTCGCCAGGATGCAGTCGCCGCCGAGCAAACGGTCAAGCTGATGGCCAAAGCGATTGCTGCCGATCAAATACCTTTGGTGCGGTCAAACACGCAGGCCAAACTGAAACGAATGCTGACGGCAATCGATGGCTACCATGCGGCTAAAGGTTTTCTGCCTACCTATGAGCCCGTAATGGCTGGTAAAAAGAAAAGCGGGCTGAGTTGGCGAGTCCATATCTTGCCGTTTATCGGACACGGCGATCTTTATAATGAATTCAAGCTGGATGAAGCCTGGGACAGCCAACACAACCGATCGCTGTTGAATCGCATGCCAGATCTTTACTTACCAGAGGGTGCCACCGAAGCGGATGACGGGACGCTTGCATCATTTCATACAACCTATGTCGCCCCGATTGGCGAAGGAACCGCCTTTGGGCGGGAGTTCCAAACACGTTACGCGCATGTGATCGACGGGATGAGCAACACAGTTGCGATTGTTGAATTGCAACCGCAGCATGCGATCGCCTGGACATCGCCTGAAGAATACCGTTACACGCCCCAGGCCCCGATCCAGAAGATGCGATTCGTAGATGGAAGGACGTTTGTCGGAATGCTGGATGGCAGGGTCAAGCAGATTCGCCAGGATGAGGCTGTCACAACCTGGAATGCCCTATTCACGGCTCAGGGCAACGAGCGACTGCCAGAACTGATGAAGTAGCAGACCGAAGGCGCTGTTGGCAACAAGGCGGTGTTTCTCAGTAGGTTTACAAACGCAAACCGCGAGAACGTTCGGGCCAATTTCCGCCTGCGATCGGTCTCTCGACAAGTCTTCGGCTCCCCTCTGCACCGGCACTCGGGCGGAGAAGGGCTAGCGACACGGGGGCGATTCGTATGGACGAACCGAGCGCGATAAAACAAAAATCGCCAACCCGCTGATAGCTAGCGGCTTGGCGATCGAAGTTGAGTACGAGTGGAGAAGAAAGACGTCCACTGATCGCCCCCCCGGAAGCCTGCAAACGCAGTTCGTGGGGGCGGGTGAATCAGCGATTGCCAGCGACAACGTTGATCGTCGCTGCCAAATGCTATTTCTTCTTCTTGCCCTTCTTGTCGTCGGTTTCTTCCTTCTTGACTTTCTTTTTCTTCTTCAAAGAAACCTTCAGAACGCGGACCTTGGGCATACCGACGACTTCGGATTCGTCAGTCCAGCGGTCCAGTTCCTTTAAGCGCGAGACCCGTTCGGCTCGGGTCAGCACGTTTCGCGATTTGATTGCCCCGGCTTGCACCTTGAGGCTACGATCCATGGTCATGTTAAAAACTCACTCCGGCGAGGCTCGCCCGATCACGCGCCCGCAACGGGACGCATCGAACTGTATGTGACTTTGTGTGGCTTTGACGGCATCAAGTCGCAAAGAATAGGCGTTTGCCCGCATTCTGGCAACGGGTTATTCCCAGCCGGCAGGCTGTTTTTTGCGTGTGCCCATGATTTTTCCGTCCACGATCGTCAATTTCGGCCCCGCCGCCTGCATTCGTGAGCGATTCTGGGCACAATGCTGCACCAACTCTTTGTTGCTTACCCCAATTACAAACGCCAAAATCGTTCGCCGGACTTCCAGAAAACGATCCAAACGCTTGGTTCGACGCTCCACAGGGGCCCCCATGAATTTTCCCGCTGTTAGGTCGTCGGACTGGTTACTAAGACATGCCGAGCCGATTCGGTTGACGGCTCAAAAACCGATCACGGCGTCGATTGTTGATTCGCTGCGACGCCAGTACGGAAGCGATGATGCGTCGATGATTTTATCGATCGCCGGATTGCAGTCCCGGGCGGCCGAAAAGTTTGGCCCCGGCGTTTGGATGGCGACGGAAAAATCGATTGCCCAGGCGACTGTTCGCGTTGTCGCTCGGTACAAGGCTGCGCTGTTTGGGCCTGGCGTCGTCTACGACTTGTGCAGCGGCATTGGTGGCGACGCCATGGAACTTGGGCGACGTGGCCCGACGGTGGCAATCGATTGCGATCCCCAAATTGCCGCCATGGCGGGCGCGAATCTATCGCTCGATGCACTCGACCGCGATGCCCTTGATCACGATCCAACGCCGGGCAATGCAGTGGCAATTTGTGCTGACGCAACCGGGCGAGAAATCCCACAGGAAGCGGCGATCCACGTCGATCCAGATCGACGACCGGGGGGCAAATCGCGAGTGGTCCAGCCGGCGAGTTATCAGCCCTCGATTGAGGATGTCGCGAGATTAATTGATGGTGGACGCCACGCGATTGTCAAACTCGCCCCAGCGGCCCAACTTGAGCGTGATTGTGGTGCCGGCTTGGTCCACCGCTTGATCTCGGAGAACCATCGCCAGTGGATCAGCCTGGACGGCAGCGTGAGAGAGCAGGCGCTATTGTGCGGAAATTGCATCGATGCCGCTGGAGTCACCCCCGGTGGGCGATCGGCGGTTCGATTGTGGGCGGATGGCCGCCGCGAGCGTTTTTCGATAGACGCTGGCGAGGCGTCAGGACTTGTCGAGTTGGATCGATCGCTTTCCGCCGTTTCCGAGGTGCCACTCTACTTGATCGACGTCGACCCGGCCGTGCGAGCCGCCGGGCTGTCGTCTTCAATCGCAACCGCACGCGGATGGGTTTCGCTGGGAGGCCCGTCAGGTTTTTTTGGCTGCGGCGAGTTGCCCAGTGATCAATCGTTGTCGCAAGTTTTCGAAACGATCTGGTCGGGACCTGCTGATCTAAAGCGGATCAAGCGGTGGGTCCGGGACAACTCGTTATGGGTGGAAACCGTGAAAGTCCGCGGCACCGGGCAAGACCCAGCGGTGTGGACCAAGGGATTGCGAAGCGGGATTCCGCGAACTGGGGCGAGCGTCGTTGTATGTTTTCTCGGCCGTTGGTCAGGCGGGACCACTTACGCGGCGCTGGGGCGACGAAGCCCTTTAAATCCGTTGGCCAGCACCACAAAACTTGTAGACGAAGTGGGAAATTGAGGGGCCGTTGCCGTGTAATCCATTCGTTGTTCTCGAACCGCGGCTGGCCTGATCGCTCATCGGCAAGGCGTGACCGCGGATAACGGCGATGCATTAAACTGGCTGGTCAATGATCGCCGGGCGCTGATGGTGAGACGAACGAAAACTCTTGCCACTTCACCGCCTTGTCCATCGGTTCGATGCGGATCATCAATTGCCCGTTTTGGAACAATCGCACCGTGCCGGTCGACTGGCTGACCACAACTGCCAGCGCCTTGGTCCGCTGGGTGATCGCTGCGGCAGCCCAGTGGCGCGAGCCGAGACCCTTGTTCATCGTCAGACTCTCGTGGCTGACCTCCAGCATTTGGCGGCTGCGTTCGATGTATCCGTCTGCATTGATGACGAAGGCGCCGTCCAGTTGAGCGATCTCTTTGGCGTCTTCCTGAACTTTCGGGTCGAGCAAATAACGATGTTTTTTGTTGTAGCCGCGAAAGGGATCGGCACCGCCGTCGTTGCAATGTTCCAGCACTCGCCGCGTGTCGCCGACGACAAACATCGCGCCAACCGGTTTCCCCTCGCGGCCTTCACGGCCGATCTGCACGGCTAAATCGACCACCGCTTTGACCGTCTTTAGCGGCACGCTGCTCTCTAGGCTCTGCAAGTCACGAGCGGTCAGCCGCCTCATTCGCTCGTCCAACTGCAGGTGGCTGATCGAATCGAACCTACCCTGCTGAAATCCGCCATAGACCGCCACAACCGAACCGTTAGGACGAATCATTTCGTCGGCGGCCGCTTCCAGCAGGGCGTGCTGAAGACGTTCCAGCAAAGGCGCTTTTTCCTTGTTCAGCGGCAACGGTTTCAAACCCGCTTCGGCAGCGCCCTCGAGTTCTGACACGCTGTCAGCGGCAACGATGGCCAGCTTGCCCGTCGGTTCGGTCAGCTCTGCGATTCGCCGCCAATCCGATGGGCCATCGAGCAGCAGCAGCATCGCATCGCCGCCGACGTCAGTCAGCAAGGCCGCAGCAACCTTGATGATTGCGGCACTCGATTTGGTCAGACGTGTAAGAGCCATGGAAACACCCGAGGCCTATCGCGGAAAGCGAAAGCAGACAAAGAAACCTTCGGCCAAGCGACGCGCCGCAGCAACGCGTCGATCGTCCGTCAGCCAGAAAGAGATCGGATCCGAGCGGGTGTTTTAACAAACGTCAAAAAAGTCGCAATTCGTCAAGGTGGGTTAAGCCCACGGAATCGTCGCTTTTTATATTAATCGCCGATTTAATGCTTGGCCGCGCCTACCGGCGCTATCGCGCAAACGGGTTCTGCGGCGTCGAACAATCGCCAACTCCGGTTTGTCGATCAGCCTAGCATAGCCGAGCGCTTTCTCGCCCAGTGATTGACGTGAATCATCGAACTGACCTTGCCGGCGTCGCTCCGGCGCTTCGCGATCCACTGCCCGGGCGCCATGGGGTCGAATTGCCAAACACCCGCTGATAGTACATCACCAGCGAACGCAACGCGTGCCCCTTGGGACCTACTTGCCACGCGTGCCCCCGCTCCGCAAAAAGTGTCGTGGCCATGAAATTGACCGTTCGGATCATTTCCGGCGACTGTAAATCGGCGTCCGGAGTGACCGTCATCAACATTTCCAACATATGACCGGTGGTTTGAATCTTGCGATCAATATCACCATTATCTTCGGGCTTTTCGTACCACGCGGTGCTCATCGAACCGTCACGATTTTGCAAAGACCAGGTGTATTTGACAAAATCCTTGACGTATCGATCCGCTCGTTCCCATTGGCCATTAATCGGCTTGCCTTCAGCGTGACGACGACGCAGCGCGTGCCCAAAACCCATCAATCGATGTGTCCCGCCACATGCGGCACCGACGATCGGTTGACCCAGTTCTTCTTGAATGACACGCGGCACCGACCAGTCTTGGCCATCGCCGGCAACCCAAGTCGTGTCGCTGTCGGTGTAGTGCGACAAACCGATCAGCGTGAATGTCAGCTCGGTGTTGACTTTGCAATCACGCATTTCACGCTGCAGAACATCGTTTACCGTATATTTTTTCTTTTCTGCATAGACCGGATAATTCAACGGTACATTGATCAAACCGAAAATCGCCAACAATTGTGCTTGGTGCCCCTGCAAGCCGACTCCTGTCTTGGGAAGGATTCCGTATTGATCCTGTGTGAACAACGTCTGGTTGCGGCAAGGATTGTTTCCCGCCATCCAGGCAACGGCGTTGAAACGTTGGCGACGGCTGATGATTTGCGTGTCACGATCAAAGACCATGATTGAGTGCATCATCCCCCAGTGCGTCCGCTCGGCGGCGTCTTCGGGGCGATCCCAGTAATACTTCAAAGCCTGCTCGATCAGCGGCTTGAGCCGCACCGTGTGAGGCTTCAATGCGAGTCTTGCGGCGCTTTGGCCGGAAGCCAAAACAAGCTCGCCTTCAGCCGTGATCGTGTCTCCCTGGATCGGGTTCTTCGACACCGAACCGACCGAACGCTGCGGTGCCGGTTCGACCAAATCTCGGGAACGCGGCGATTCGTATTCGCTCAGCGGCCGCGGCTCGACATCACCGACTCGCATCTTTGCGATCGATGGGTCAAGCGGCTGGAGCGAAATGGGGTCGCCACCGGCCGACGACCGCAATTCTTGGCGACGAGACGCGTTGGGCCCCGCCGCAGCATCATCGCCCGGAAAATCGTCGCGTAGACGCAGCTTCCGGATCTCCATCGGCGCAGGGCCCACAACCGAACCTTCGTCGGCCGTGACACCATCAGGCGCCGGCGACGAATCGGCGGACAATTCCGAATCAGCAAGATTGCCGCTGCCGGTTATATCGGAACCTGCTTCATCAACCAAAGTATCGCCCACGCTCGTTCCGTCAACCGTCAACGGTTCCAACGGCGTGCCATCGCCTTCAAAGGCCAACCCATCTTCCACCGCTTCCGGATTTAATCCATCAGAGGCGCCTATGATCATCGCATCGCCGGAGGAAAGTTCATCTGCGGTCAGTTCAGCGGACGGTTCGTTCTGTTCGGGATTGTCGACCAGAGTCGATTTCGACCGGTCCATCTTCGCGATTCGATCCATCGGACCAGACGAATCACCGGCGACCGACGGTTCAGCAGAAACCTCGGGCTGCAGTTCCACAGTTCGCGGAACGGGCTCCAAAACGTTGGGAACAATTTTCAATGTGCTACTAGCCGATCCACCCAGCTTGATCGCTGAACCCATGCCCTGATCACTTGGCCCACCCTGGAGCAAGCCATCGCCGACACGTCCCCCCTCAAAGCCAGGATGGTCGACTGGACCAGCCAATCGAGGACCGGAGACCAACGGTTGGCCTACGATTGGCTGGACGACCAAGGGACCTTGACCAAACGATTGTCGCAGCGATGGCACAATCTGCCCGGTGCGCTCCGCTGATGGATCAACCAAAAGCGGACTGACAAACTTTGAGCGACCCGCCCGCGGAATCCACCCGTCAGACCCGTGATCGACCACCAAGATGGTTTGCGGTGGCAAATGATTGCCACCGCGCGGCGATTGGCCAGCAATTTCCTGTGGATCGACCAAAACATCGGCCAACGGAACCAATTCGGCGAGTTCAGGCGCACGAACGGGACTGTCGCCATCACGCTCCGGGGCATTCAGTACCGGACCATTGGACACAGCACCCTTACGCAACACATTTTGACTCTCATCGGCAACCGCCAAGCCGGGCGTCAGCAGGGCGAGCAGTGCGGCGAGCTTGTGGCGACTCGAAGAAGACTGCTGCAAGTGCTGAACACGCATGTTTTGATCGTAAGTCTAAATGCATTGCTGAATATCCCCGCAAAAGTGACTCGCAAAAATGCGCGAGCACCAAGCGCCCCGTGCTTGGTATCGGATAGATCGCCATCGATAATCCAGTCGCGTTTCAGTAAGTAAAAAGCGGCATCCTTGGCAATTCGGGCAACCTGCACAACACGAGAAAGCTTGGCACACCAGACGCAGCGATGGTTGCCAGAGNNAGAGCGCCCAGATTATCAATCCCAACGACGGCGAAAATCCACGATCATCAGCCGCGGGCCACCAAACGCTTCAACGTCGCAATGTCGATCGGTTTGACCAAATGATGATCAAATCCCGCCTCCTTGGCCCGCCGTATATCCTCCTCCTGACCCCACCCCGAAGCGGCAATAATCAATGCCTGTTTGCCCCACGATTTTTCACGAATATGCCGACAAACGTCATAGCCGTTGAGTTTCGGCAAGCCGATATCCAAAACGATCAAATCCGGATGGAACTCCTCGGCGGCAGCGAGCGCCTGCAAGCCGTCGTTTGCGAACCTAACCTCATTTCCCATCATTTTCATCAACAACGCCAGGCTGGTTGCGGAGTCTGGATTGTCGTCGACCACCAGCACCTTCAGCCTTTGCTGGTGGTCAGGGTCGGACCCAATGGGATGATCGATCACGGCCGCAGCGGCGACGATCGGTAACCGCACATGGAACGAACTGCCGTGGCCTTGGCCATCACTTTCCACTTCAACCCTACCGCCGTGCGCCTCGGTCAACCCCTTGACCAACGCCAGGCCAATTCCCAGCCCGCCTTCGGCCCGTTCCAAACTTCGATCCACCTGGGAGAAGATATTGAAAAGTCCTGGCAGTGATTCTGGCGGGATGCCGATCCCGTTGTCGCGCACCGATACGACGACCTCTTCACCTTGAACGTTTGCGGTCAACGTGATGTGGCCACCCGGCGCGGTATACTTCGCACTATTATTAAGGAGGTTGCAGAACACCTGTGCCAAACGAATTAAATCGCCATCAACATAAATAGGTTGCGGTGGCATAGTAACATTCAACTTATGGCATTTCTTATCAATCAGCGGTCGCGCTGTTTCGATCGCACTTTGAATGATGCTTTGTAACTCGATTCGCATCTTTCGAAGCGTCAGTTTGTTACGCGTGATTCGGCTGACGTCCATCAGGTCGTCCACCAATCGCACCATCTGAGACAATTGCCGCTCCATCATTGCGTGAGTCTCTCTCGCAGTCGCTGGTTCGGAAGTCAGCCGTAAGAGCTGCAGTCCGTTTCGCAGCGGCGCCAAAGGATTCCGCAGCTCGTGTGCTAAGGTCGCCAGAAACTCATCCTTATCACGGTTGGCCGCCTGCAACGCCTCTTCGGCCAATTTGCGTTCGGTCATATCCCGTAAAATTTTTGAAAACCCGGTGTGCAGCCCCATCGCGTCAAACGACGGGGATACGATCCCAAGAGCCCAAAACCGTTCGCCATTTTTGCGCAAGTGCCAACGTTCGTCCTCGGCGCGGCCCTGTTCAACTGCGATTGTGAGTTCCGTTTCCGGAATCCCCGCCTGGTTATCTTCCTGCGTGAAGATGATCGAAAAGTGTTGCCCGATCGCCTCCGCTTCTGAGTAGCCAAGAATCCGCTGCGCCTCGCGGTTCCAGCTTGTAATATGGCCTTGTGGATCGAGTGTGAAGATGGAGTGGTCGCGAATGTTTTTGACCAGCGACGTGAAGCGAGTTTCCAGTTCTCGCCGCTCATTCTCCTGCCTGCG
This sequence comes from Planctomycetaceae bacterium UBA6163, assembly GCA_002428205.1. GTDB lineage: Bacteria > Planctomycetota > Planctomycetia > Pirellulales > Pirellulaceae > UBA6163. Next base: position 2,804 of record DIUH01000255.1, on the reverse strand, counting down.
CTGTTCCGTAACGTCTTCTATGGCCAGCAAGACTAAACGTGTCTGCTTGTCTTCTCGGAGAATACGTCGCGCGTTGAGCAGCATTACCTTGGGGCCAATCGAAGGAAAGTGGTGACTAACTTCAAAGTCATCAAACGACGCCCCACGCGGCAGAATATCTTCTAGCAATCTTCGCAGTTCAGGGATATCCCACTGATGATTTCCCAATTCATAAAACAGTTTTCCCTGTGTATCAGATTCACAAACCTTAAATGTCAGATAGAAGGCACGATTGGCCGTCTTGACTCTCAATTCGCCGTCGAGGACGACCAATGGTTCTCGCACGGTTTCAACGATCGCTTGCGCGTATTCCAATGAGTCTTTTGCCTGATCTTCAGCCTGCTTCCAGTTCGTACGATCCCGCACGATCCTAGTGAATCCTGCAATACAGCCGTCGTCGGCCCGTAACGGCACGATATTGCCATTGTCCCAAAATCGACCGCCATCTTTTCGCACCTGCCAACGCGCTGTATCGCAAAGCCCCTGTTCGACCGCAATCCGCATCTCTTGAGACATCAATTGTCGCTGGACGTCATCTGGCAGATAAAAGATATCAGCCGACTTGCCGATGATCTCCGCCTTGCAATAACCCAACAACCGCTGGGCAGACGGGCTACAACTTCGTATCACGCCTTGGTGATCGGTGACCACGATCGCGTAATCTTGCAATTGATCGACCAGCAGCCTGTGCAGCTGATCTTCGGAAATATTCAAAGTGTCTGTTTGTTCGAACATCTTCGCGTCCCGTTAAACCTATCGTCGCCGCTTTGGCGTTGAACGATGTCTTTGCGTGCGAACAAGTACCCTAGGATTCCGACTGTGCCAACATGTTACCAAATCGACCGATCGTCGGTGATTACCGACTTCGGCCCGTCCGTGGACTTGGACTTCCGCCATGAATCACCAACCGAAGATCATGTCGGCCAATCGTGGTTGCTTGAGGACCGTGACTGCTTGCGGGCAGAGCCAAAAACGAGTCATCGATTTTCGCCGCCGACCCTGGCGAACTCAAGGTGTGACGCTAGTGCATATTGCCGAAGCCTCCCTTTGATAACCGAAGTCTGACCGCATAAACCGGCGACTGAGTCGAGCGTTGGGCCAGGCTGGCATTTCGGCGGGCAGTTCGCTTGCGTATACTCCGGCAACTTTTTCCACTGGTTTAATCCCGACGCCCACACACCTTTCGGTTCCGACCTCATGACTTCGCAGACTGATAAACCGCTAGCCGGCAAACGTGCCCTTGTTTCGGGTGCTTCTCGAGGGATCGGTCGGGGAATCTCGATCGAACTGGCCCGCCGCGGTGCTGACGTGGTGGTCAATTACATTGGCGATCAAGCCGAAGCGAATGAGGTTTGCGATCGTTGTCGTGAGTTCGGCGTCACGGCGCACGCCGTGTCGGGCGACGTGGCGGATGAATCGGCGGTTGAATCGCTGGTCGACCGCGCCGCCGATCTGCTCGGTGGCCTGGACATCGTCGTTCCCAACGCGGCTTACAGCGACCGCCAGCTGATGATCGACGCCGATATGGACGGTTTTCGGCGGACGATCGATGTGACGATGTGGGGGGCGTTCCATATGGTTCGCTTCGGGGCCAAACGGATGGTAGCGGCCGGAAATGGCGGCAATATCGTGATTGTCAGCAGCCCGCACGCGCAAATGGCGATTCCCGGCGCGATGGCTTACAATATGGCCAAAGCGGCCGTAGACCAGTTAGGACGGACCGCTGCGGTCGAGTTGGCTCAGTATCGGATTCGCGTCAACCTGATCCATCCGGGCTGGATCGACACTCCCGGCGAACGAAAGTTCTTCAGCGAAGAGACGCTGCGCCAGCAGGGCGAGAAACTGCCTTGGGGCCGACTCGGCCGAAGCGAGGAAATTGGTCGCGGAGTGACGTTTCTCTGCGATCCGGCAAGCGAGTACATTACTGGCAGCACGCTGACGATCGATGGCGGGATCCAATTGCCATGGCGCGAAATGTACCGGACGTCTGAAAAGCCGGCGACCGAAGCGTAAGGCCTGTTGACGATTTGCACTCGTTAG
>DIUH01000255.1:0-710 GCA_002428205.1 Planctomycetaceae bacterium UBA6163 | reverse complement strand
TATCGGAGTGGCGTTCCAACACTTAAGGATGTCGAGTGTGCTGGGCTGGTCCGGCGTTTCCTTTCCCATGGTTGACTGATGAACTTCATTAACAATTCCGCTGTAACCGACTTAGTTATCGTCCCCCGCAAACTGCTTCGCGCACGATGTGGCGTTTGGGCGATCTTAGCCTGCACCGCGATCGGGTGGTTCGCCGCCAATCATTCCATCGCTGCGCCACCGTCTGGACTGGAACTGCGATCGATCGAACTGGCGGACCATCGCGGACGCGTCTGGACGTTGGATGAATTGCTGCCTAGCGGCGCGGCCAAACCGGCCGACTCGGCGCTGGTGGTTGCCTTTCTTGGCACCGAATGCCCGCTGGTCAAAATGTATGCGGGGCGATTGAACGAATTGGCGACCGCTTACGCCGATCGCGGCGTGCGGATGGTGGGCGTGATCAGCAACCGTCAAGACTCGCTGCTGAAGATCGGTTCGTTTGTCGATCGGCAAACGATCGAGTTTCCAGTTTTAAAGGATCCGGGTAACCGATTTGCGGACACTTTGGGTGCGGAACGAACGCCGGAGGTTTTCGTGTTCGATGGCCAGCGAAAGTTGCGTTATTGGGGGCGAATCGACGACCAATACGGGATCGGCTACGCCAAGGATGAACCGGGGCAGCAAGATTTAAAGCTGGCGATCGACGATGTCTTGGCTGGTCGCCCGGTCGC
>DIUH01000295.1 GCA_002428205.1 Planctomycetaceae bacterium UBA6163 | reverse complement strand
CCATCGGCCTTGATCGGCGTGGCTGTGATGGCGTTACGCATTCTTAAACCCGTCACAACCGATTCGTCCATGCGAGTGTTCGGTAGAATGATTGCAAACGAATCAACGCCATGATACGCCACGTGGCACTTCGCCCCAACTCGCGACAACACCATCTGTCCAATGGCTTGGTAGACAATTCGATTTACTTCAACACCATACAACTCGGTGATTTTTTCCAATTGATCGATATGCAGCAGAATGACCGAAAGGCTTTGTCCGGTGCGTTGGTTCTCTGCCAATAGCATTGATAGAGTGTGATTGAATGTGCTTAGCGACAGCGGTTCTCGCCCCCTTTCAACAGGCGTCTTTTGCACCGCATCATCAGCCTTCGTCGGCGACTTTGCGGCGGACGGCACGGCAAGTTGATGATACGACTTGCCGTCATGCCAATACCCGCAATTACGGCCATTGTTTTTGGCGTGGTACAACGCTTCGTCAGCGCGTTGTATCCAACTATTAATCGAATCATTCGGTAATAACTCTGCCATCCCAGCGCTCGCTGAAACTGGTATGGTCTTTCCGTCGATCGTCGGTTTGAATTGTGAAAGCGTACCCCGCAATCGCTCAGCAATCTGGCGCACGCTCACCGCGTCGGACTGCGGCAAAATCACCGCAAACTCTTCACCGCCATACCTCGCCACGACATCGCCACTGCGGACCGCCTTAGCCAACAAATCCGCCGTCAATTTCAGCACTTCGTCACCAACGAGATGTCCGTAGGTGTCGTTCAATTTTTTGAAATAGTCGATATCAAGCATCAACAGTGTGGCTGGCGTGCCTTGGCTTTCAAACAATTGAAAATGTTGCTGGATTTCATCATCAAATGCTCGCCGGTTGGCCAATTTTGTCAGCGCATCCGTACGGGCCTCGGTCACGTGCATCTCAATCATCGCAGCCTGATCCTTCAAACGTGAATCTGCGTCCGCTAACTGCTTTTCCATGCTGTCGTTTGCATGGATCAATCGGGAAATAAGTGTGGTCATATCACACCCCTCCTCCTGCAACTCAGTGCTAATGTCGTGCACCTGCTTGCTGTGAGCCCCAACATGTGCCGCCACATCGTCGGTTAACCGTCGGACAGCCAACAAAAGATCGGTCGCGGGTTTCACCAACAGTGGGGCTGTTTCCGTTTTTTCGCTTCCTTTCCAACCGCCTTGAGTGCTGATCGACGCCAAGCTTTTTCTGGGCAATAGATAACCCGCGATCAAGCCGGCATTTGTGGCTGCCAGCAGCATCAAGAATTCACCAAGAAATGACGACATCACATGCTCCTCAATTCATGTTCCCACGGCACCTTGCAACGTCACGACTGCAAATGGACATGCAACTATCTAGGTCAACGATTCATGGCGACTTGCCGCGATCGTGAAAATTACGCCAGAAATCATTGCCTTGGCCAGCCGATGCGCATTTGCGCATCAAAGCACATGCACAAAAGTGCACACCTGCAGGCGTGCGGCTACTAATTGGGGGGCTTTCGCACGTTTAGACTGAGCCGGAAATGCACCCTAAACGCAAACTTGCAGTGCCTTCATGAATCGGTTCAATCGCATCGCCAGACGAGCTTGGACGAACGCCCATCATGCCCATCAATTACGAGTAAAGCGGCAAAGTTTTCTATCCGTTTTGCCCTGAAGATCGATTTCGCTCGGTACCAGTGAAGTTGGTAGCGAGAATTCACAAAGTCGGCCTAGACCCAATCGGTGTGGATTTCATAGAGCAAACCCAACGTGGTCGTTTCGCCAGTGAGGTGATCGCATTCCGTCTCCTGACCGCCCCGCCGCTATGAAGACTTTTTCCAAAAATAATTCGAATTTGTTGAATCGCCGCGAGCGTTTGCTATCGCGTCGCTCGCTGCTGGAATCGATCGGATCAATCGCCGCAGTCGCTTTCTTTCTAAACGCTCAAGACGTGCAGGCCGTGGATGTGGTTCCGGCCAGCAATCAAGTGCCGGTTTTGAGTGCTGCCCCATCATTCCGCGTCGAAATCGAGATTTTCGAAGGAACTCAGGTAAAGCCGCAGTCACAGCACCTGTTGCTGTTCGATTCGGGCGTCATTTATGACCTTCCGATTGGGGTCGGCACCACCGTTACGGTGTTCGATCCGACGCGAACCAGGGTAATGCTGCTGCACAAAACCCAGCGAGTGCGGACTTCGATTTCGACCGAATCGCTGATTCAAATTTCGGCCCAAGCACGCGCAGCGGCGACCGATGCCGGTGCGGAAAAATCGCTCGGACTCAACGCCCGCGTCACACCGACCAGTGTTCAAGGTGATTACGCGATTGAGTTTGGCGATACCAAATACAGCGTCAAGTCGCAACCGACATTGGCCGAAGGGGTTGCTGGTGAGTTTGCCGCGTTCACCGTTTGGGCCTGCCGATTAAACCTAGCTAGACAGGTCGGTTCGCCTCCGTTTGCCCGCATGACGATGGCCGAGTTTTTGGCCGCCGAAAAGGCTTTGCCTCGCCAAATCGCGCTGGAAGTTCGCCGCGGGCTGAAAACGCGAACCTACCGAGCCGAACATTTATATGTTGGCCGCCTGAGCGATTTGGATCGAAAGAAAATCACCGACGTTGGACAAATGATCGCCAGTTATGACGAAGTCGAGTTCGCCGAATTTCCAGTCGACTGAGCATGCCATCAACCAACCGGGCGCATTTCATCAACCAGCCGGATGCCGGTATGGCATTCGGTAAGGACGCTTAATGATCTGGTTTGCTTCGTCATCATTAACGGCGCGATGAGTCGCCGGATCAAAGGTGATCGATCGCCCCAAGGTCAAAGCGTTATTGGCTAAGAAACAAGACGCACTGCTGATATGCCCTTGTTCGATATCGGCGATCGGTTGGGAACGCTGGTCGATCGCAGCCAGAAAGTCTTTCATGTGACCACGGATCGCCGACGCCACGTGCAGCTCCAGTTGCCAATTCTTTTGGTCTTCCAAGTCGGTCGGATATTTGTCCGTTTCAATCAGCGCAACGCCACTAAGTTTTTCGCCGCGGCCGCGCGGGATAAACTCATACTTATTGACACTTAACTTCAGCGTCCCCTTGTCGCCATAGATAATTCCGGCCCAAGGGTATTCAGGATCCGGAGCATCGCCCCACGAGCGGTGGTCCCAACCGACGATGACTTCACCAAAGTCGAATATCGCCGATTGCGTGTCGGTGATATTCGCCTTGGAATCGACTTGAACAAAAATGCCGCCACTGCTGCTGATCGACTTTGGCCACCCCAATCCGAGTTGCCAGCGAATCATGTCTAGCATATGCACACACATGTCGCCAACAATTCCGTTTCCGTATTCCATGAACGCTCGCCACGAGCGCGGATGGACCAGTGGATTGTAGGGTCGCATGGGGGCTGGGCCGGTCCATGATTCATAGTCCAGATGGCTCGGTGGCATTTGGTCGGGCGGATTGCCCTGAGCACGCATGTGGTAGTAACAACAGGTCTGCACCGAAGCGACTTTGCCTAGCAGCCCGGCGTCTACTACACGCGATTTGGCTTCGATCAAATGTGGTGTGCTGCGCCGCTGTGTGCCGACTTGCACGACACGCCCGGTTCGTCGGGCCGCGTCGAGCATCGCTTTGCTTTCCAACACGTCGACGCCCGTCGGCTTTTGGACATAAACATCCGCGCCAGCTTCGACCGCAGCGATCATCGGTAACGCATGCCAATGATCCGGCGTCGCGATCAAGACAATGTCCAAATCCTTTTCAGCCAACATTTCACGATAATTCGCATAAGTCCGCGGACGTTTTTTGCTCGCTTGACGCGACTCGATCAAGTCCGCCGCCTGCTTGAGCATCTTCGAATCGACATCGCACAACGATACGACTTCCACAGGTTCCACGTTGATCAATTGCAAAAGGTCGCACTTGCCGTACCAACCGCAACCGATCAAGCCGACTCGGCGTTTCTTTGGCGAATCGCCTGCGTACGCTTTCGCCGAAATCGTAGAAACGATCGCGGCACCCGAACCGATGCCTGTTCCAATGAATGTGCGACGGTCCATGAGATCACAACCTGTGAGAAAAGATATTGATCGAGAAAAATCATTGACCAGCGAATCAGACCGTGCACTGCCGGACGGCGTCGGTCAACCCCGCGATCGGATCGCGTTTGGCGATGAACTCGTGAGCAAAGTATCCGTCGTAACCGGTATCGGCAATCGCTTTGGCGATCGCCGGATAGAACAATTCTTGCGAGTCATCCAATTCGTTACGTCCCGGATTGCCGGCGGTGTGGTAATGGCCGTAATACTTATGATTTTCGCGAATCGTACGAATAACATCTCCTTCCATGATCTGCATGTGATAGATGTCATACAATAACTTGAAGTTGTCACTTCCGACACGCTTGACCAATTCGACGCCCCAAACCGAGTTGTCACACATATAGTCTGGGTGATTCACTTTGCTGTTCAGCAATTCCATGATCAAAGTCACACCTTTCTTTTCCGCCACCGGAACGATCTTTTTCAGTGCGTCGACGCAGTTTTTCATACCGGCCTCGCGATCGATTCCGCGCGCGTTGCCTGAAAAGCAGATCACGTTGCGCCAACCTTCGGCGGATGTCGCCTCGATCGCGGCGTTCATCTTTTCCAAACACATGTCATGGAACTTGGGGTCACACAATCCGTCGGTCAACGGGTGCGACTGTACCATCGTGCAGACCAAGCCATGCTTCTTCAAAATCGGAAAATCGGGGGGATCGAGCAGGTCGATGCCCACCATTCCCAGCCCCTTGACCTGAACCGCCAATTCTTCGACAGACATTTTCGGAAAGCACCATTTGCATACCGATTGGTTCAATCTTCCTTGCTTTGCGTTCACGCTTGTGGTTCCTGTTGCTGTGTTTTTTTCGGGCGTTTGTGAGTAGGCGTTGGACGTATGCATCGCGGCACTAATACCGACCGAGGCTTGGACAGCGCCGGCGATCGCGACGCCAGCGATTGCGGATCGACGGTTGATCTTGGTTGGTTCGTCTTGAGAAGCCATGCTAGAGACTTTGAAAAGTGGGGGGCAGAGAATGGAGCGAGTGGCTACCACGCCCAATCATTGTCGTCACCCGACCCGATCGATGCAACGACCCGCGGTCACAGGTTGCGGATAGCGCTTTGGAATCGTGCTGTCTTCGAATACGATAGGGAATGTCGATGTTGCGACTCGCCACCATTGCGGCAGACTGCCAATCGCTTCCCGCCACATTTTCCCGCCTCATGAATCGCCTTCAAACCCTTTTATTGCTGACCTGGACCGCAGGTTCGTTGCTGTTTTCGGTCCCCACCTCGTTTGCGGATGAACCCGATGAACGATTCGTCAAGTGGGGAAAAACTTACGAAGACGATATCCTGCCGATCATTCGCAGCCGTTGTTTGGAATGCCATTCCGGCGAACAAGCCGACGGCGAGTTCGACTTGGCCAAGTTCGCTGATGGCAAATCGGCAGTCGCCGCAGGTGACGCTTGGGACCGTGTCGCTCGTCGTGTGCGACAAAACGAAATGCCGCCGCAGGGCAGTCCCGGTTTGAACGATTCGCAAAAGTCGCGTTTTCATCGTTGGGTCGATTCGCGCCCAGGGGAAGACTTGTGCAAACAAATCGCGTCTGATGAAACCCAAGCGTGGTACAAAGGCAACGTGATGAGCCGTCGTTTGACGGCATCTGAATATTCCAACGCCGTCAAACATCTTACCGGCCAACCGCTGCTGGCGACTGAGGTGCCACCATCCGACGGGGCCGGCGGCGAAGGTTTCGATACCGTTGGCGATGCGTTGTTCACGTCACCGATCCACCTGGAAGCTTATTTATCTGTCGCCGATCGTGTGATCGATGCTGCAATTGCAAAGCAACTTGGTGGTAATTCGCCAGATGGTACGAAACTGATTCCCACGCTGCCCAAATCGATCGATGGCTCGTCATCGCTGGACGACCACCAAGCCGCGCGGGAAACGCTTCGGAAATTCGCCCGTCGAGCATGGCGTCGGCCCGTCGGCGACGATGAAGTACAGCGGTTGATGCAACTTTACGAGCGAGTTGCCGCCACAGGCACACCGTTCACTTCAGCCATTGGCCAACCGTTGAAGGCGATCATGGTTTCGCCACATTTCTTATTTGTTGTTGAATCCGAACCGGTCGAATCGGGCGTCCAACGAATCACACCACATCAATTGGCGACACGACTGTCACTACTGATCTGGTCATCGATACCCGACGAAGCGTTATTAGAAAAAGCTGACAGTGGCCAGTTATATGAAGATGATGTTTTGCGAAGCGAAATCAAACGCATGCTCGCAGCCCCCAAGGCACGCGGTTTGGGCGAAAACTTCGGATTACAATGGTTGGGCCTAAGAAACTTTGGCGAAGTGAAGCCGGATTCGAAATTGTTTCCTGAGTTCAACTCGGAACTCGCTAGTGATATGCGTGAAGAAGCGGTTGCGATGGTGACAGCGATCTTCCGTGACGACGCACCGCTGACCGACCTGATTGCCGCTCGCTATGCATTTGTCAACGGACGCCTCGCCTCCCATTACGGGATCGAATTACCATCCGACGCACCTTGGCAACGGGTTGATTTACCAGACGGCAAACGTGGTGGAGTGATCACGATGGCCAGCGTCTTAACGTCGGCTTCGTATCCACGCCGCACCAGTCCCGTTCTGCGCGGCCGTTGGTTGTTGGATGAATTGCTGGGCGCACGCGTCCCGCCACCTCCCCCCAACATTCCGGCGCTCGAGGAATCAGGCGAAGCGACCGCGACGACTTTAACCATGCGACAACGGTTGGAAGTTCATCGCCAGAATCCCGATTGTGCGTCATGTCATGATCGCATGGACCCGCTCGGATTCGGATTGGAAAACTTTGATGCGATCGGCCGCTGGCGAAGCCTGGATCACGATTTACCGATCGACGCGACCGGCAAGTTGCCATCGGGCGAAACGTTTGATGGCCCTGAGCAATTGAAGTCGATCTTGATGAATCGTTCGGACGAGTTTCAAAAACATTTCGTTCGCAAGTTGTTAGGTTTCGCACTCGGCCGCGATCTCAATAAGTTCGACATGTGTGTCGTCGATGATTGCTTAAAGGCACTGAAAGAAAATGGCGGTCGGTCAAGTCTTTTGATCGAAAAGATTGCGCTCAGTTATCCGTTCCAACACCGGTTTTTCAAATGATCCGATCGACAATGATGGTTTTGTTTTCCGCATTGGCGGTATTTGTCACTGCCCATGCCGGTGGCGACGAACCGATGCCCGCGGCGCTAGCAAAACACTTTACAATCCCAGAGGAATGGGCTGATGATCGCGGCGAATATCCTTCGCCGTTAAGATTCGCCGACGGTTCGGTCGCCAAGACGCCCCAGCAGTGGCAACAGCGACGGGCGGAGATATTAAAGCAGTGGCACGAGTTGTTGGGGCAGTGGCCTGAGCCGATCGAAAACCCACAACTCGAAGTTATCGATTCAACGCGTCGAGAAAACTTCCAACAATTAAAGGTTCGCCTGCAGTGGGTGCCCGGCGAATCGACCGTCGGTTATTTGTTGATACCTGATGGCGACGGCCCACGGCCCGCTGTCATCACAGTCTTCTATGAACCCGAAACGGCGATCGGTCTGCGGGGTGAGTTTCGTGACTTTGCCTATCAACTTGCCAAACGAGGTTTCGTGACACTGTCGTTGGGTACAACCGAAGCGACCCAGGCGCAGACCTATGGGCTTTATCACCCCAGCCTGGATGACGCCAAAGTTCAACCGCTTTCGATGCTCGCTTATGCCGCTTCGACCGCTCGGCGTGCCCTGGCACAGCGTCCCGAAGTCGATCCGAAACGGATCGGTATTACGGGACATTCGTTTGGTGGAAAATGGTCGATGTTCGCTTCCTGTTTGGACGATCAATTCGCCGCTGCGGCGTGGTCTGATCCCGGAATCGTTTTCCAGCAGGATCGTCCGAGCATCAATTATTGGGAACCATGGTACTTGGGATATCACAAACAGCCTTGGCGTAAACGTGGACCGGTTACCAACGAAAACCCGGCCAAGGGCGTCTATCCCGAACTGATTCGACAAGGTCGCGATTTACACGAACTGCATGCGCTGATGGCGCCGCGTCCGATGCTGGTTTCCGGCGGATCGGAAGATCCCGAATCACGCTGGCAACCGCTGGGTCATACGATAGAGATCAACCGGATGCTCGGTTATGAGAATCGAGTCGGCATGACAAACCGCCCCGAACATTCGCCCAACGAAGAATCAAACGAAGTGATTTACCAGTTTTTTGAATACTTTTTGAAACCAGGCAAGCAATAGCCACAGTCCAAACGCAGGCCGACACTACCAATGAAACTATCACGACGCGACATTTTACGTGCTGCTGTTCCAGCCGCTGGGATCGCTTTAGCGGGTCCCCGATTCGGATACTCGCAAGACAATCCCGAGCCGATGGTTCGGACGATCACGCGTGGACCAAAGCATCATTGGTTCGCCTATTATGATAAATTGCAATTCGATCCTTCATCAAGATATTGTCTTGGCAATGAGGTCGACTTCGAGCATCGATCGCCAACGGGTGACGACAAGATCGATGTCGGAATGGTCGATTTGGAGGACAATGATAAATGGATTCGGCTCGGGACATCCAACGCTTGGGGTTGGCAACAGGGTTGTATGTTGCAATGGGTGCCGGGATCGGAATCGGCGGTGATCTATAATGATCGTGGCGATGGTCAATACGTATCGCATGTTGTGGATGCGTTCAGCGGTAAAAAAACCACGCTTAGCCGCGCGATCTATTCGCTCAGCCCAGTCGGCAAGTATGCCGTGACGACCGATTTTCGTCGCATCAACGACCTTCGCCCCGGCTACGGCTACTCGGGTTTGCCTGACCCCCATGCATCCGAAAAAACGCCCCAGAAAACCGGCATCGAACGGGTCGATTTGGAAACCGGCGAAGTCAAAATGTTGGTTTCATTGGCCGACATCACTGACGTTCCCTATCGCGACGGTTTCGGCGCAGGGAAACACTGGTTTAACCATCTGCTGGTTTCACCTGACGGTAAGAGGACGATTTTCTTGCACCGCTGGCAAACCACGCCAGGCCGGTGGGCGACGCGGATGTTTACGGTCGCATTGGACGGCAGCGACTTGCGCGAAATCAATCCCGGATCGGGAATGATATCTCACTTCATCTGGCGCGACCCCGACCACATTCTCGCGTGGACGACGCATCCATCAGCGGGCGCGGCTTTCTATGTGATGGAAGATCGTGTAGATGGAAAGATGGAGGCGGTTGGAACAGATGTTATGAAGGCCGATGGGCATTGCACCTATCTGCCCGGTAACCAATGGATAGTCAATGACACTTACCCCAAGGGGCCCGAGCGAATCCAGGAAGTCTATTTGTATCACGTGGCAACCGGTCGACGAGTGCCGCTGGGCGGATTCCCGTCGCCGCCAGAGTACAAGGGCGAGTGGCGCTGCGATACTCATCCACGCCACAGTCCAAACGGCAAACTGATCTGCATCGATTCGCCGCACACCGGCCAAGGGCGCCAGATGCACCTGATCGATATTAGAATGATTGTGTGACTTTTGGAAGTTAAAATCGGAAGGTTGTAAAAATTGTGGATTGTGTCTAGCAGGCCAACCTCGGCTTCCTGCCTGACGAGCTGGCAGGGGAGAAATGCACAATGACTTGTGGGGTATAAAAATGCTGGAAGCCGATCCCACATATTGATCACGCGACGCTTAATTTTACCAATTGATCGCAGATTTGTCGTCACCAGTAGACGATGTAGATAGCGTGAGTTGGCGTTTCTGAACCACACTCCATTGGCTTAAGATTTTGCGGCAACCATCGATTGAAGGATTCGCTTTGCCGCTTGAGCTGCCTGAGCAGGCTGTAAAGCTGTAAAGGCGATTCCCGAAACTACCTTGGTAATGTTGTGATCAACGCGATCCGGAATCGCCCATGTCGCCCCATCCGCAGTGGTCATATAGATCGAAAGCGTGTGATGGCCGCTACCAGGGCGTTCCCCAATAATATGCAGCAAAGTTCGCTGGCCCGATCGTCCTCCCAACAGTGCTTCACCGATGCGATAGCCGGCCCGCACCCGACCGCTGCGAACCAGAAGATACCCCGGTGCAATCCGAAAACCTTCGGTCTCAAGCGTTTTACGGATCGCAACCAGCAGCGCGTCGAGTTGGCCCTCATCGGTCACCGCCAATGCGTTCAGCCCATCCGAGACCACGATCACGCAATCATCATCTTCGCGCACCAGCGAATTTCGGCGAAGCGTCAACTGCACCCGCGATTGATCGGAAAGGTACTCGCCCGACAACGGATGCAGAATGTAATCCTCGCGATCCTTTGCCCGTGTGCTGAGCGGCAATACGTGCTCGGTGTCACCTTTAAAATCGGTCGGCAATTCTTCCCAGATACAACGCTTGGCATCCTCATAAATATGCTGAACTTCGGTTGCCAAAGTTGGCGTTAACTTGGCGGGCGAGGCTCCATATCCGCTAGCAAGAAATACGCCACGCGAACGGACTTCGGCAATCTTGGTTTTCGCTTCGGCCAGAATCGCACTGTCGTCCCGGGTATCGTTGCGACGTCGACAGTATTGCAGATAGACCCATCCGGGATCGCCAAAATGTTTCGTTGGTTGGCCAGCGGCGTCAATGATTCCGATCGACTTGAAAAACGCCCACATCGGATCGTTGACTCGATAGCCGAATTTCTCGCGAACGTGAACATGATCCTGAAATGAGGTTGTGAGATACCCAAGCATCGGATCGATGCGAGTCGGTAAGGCCATCAGATATCCTGGATTGGCCGGCATGATTTGATCGATGCACCACCCCAGGTCATCGAGCGAAACATCCATATGCAGTGTCGAACAAATGTCCAGTCCGATCATCAAACCATGCAGCTTTCCCATGACGATGTCTTCGAGGCAACATCGGACCAATTGCTCTCTTGTGCGAAAAACCTCAGGGCCAATGAAACCCGCTACGTCATTAAGATGAACCCAAGACTGCCCAGCGGCGTTCTTACGCGGAACCGCTTGGGCGAGGGCGCGGGCGAATCCGTACTTGCGAGATTCAAGAATCACCATGTCCAGCCCGTGGCCATGACCGTTGGTAAAGTCCGCCCCCTGGCCAGTTTCAAAATAGAGCCCGAAACGACCGTGGCGACTTCTTGCGTGGGCAAGCATCTTTTCGGCGGTGATGTCGAAAGTCGCATTTGCCGAATCGTTGCCTGCGATACTTTGAAACCACAACTCGGTTGAGCCTGGGGCCGTCCGTTCCGCTTCGGCTTGAATGTCGATGTGCGACAAAACACAATGCGGGAGGACATCGTCAATGCCAAAGGTCACTAGCAAGTCTTGCAAGACCTGTTGAACGCTGATGACCGAAGCTGTCTCGCTGGAAACCGGGTTCGTGCCGACCAAAACATCGCCGACTGCAAAGGCAAACGCATTGAGAACTTGCCAACGAATATCATCCGGGTGATCAGTGGGCGAATTGGGCTGGATCCGGGCGCCCATATAGCCTTTTGCCCCGATTTGCGATCCAGGCAGCGGATTAAAGACCTTGCTGCCCACAACCGTTAACTGTTCATTTGTCATCAAGCGAACGACAGCGGCGATCACGTCGCTTGAAAGACCGTGACGAATCTTATGGATAGCGGATTCAGGTTCCTGTAACAGGAACGTCTTCAGATCACCGATGGTCCAAGCAGCGATTTTTTGTTGAGCCGACGGGTCAACCGCGGCGGTGATGATTTCGAAAAGTTCGTCGCTTTGCTGAGGATGTGAGTCGATTTGCTGGATTGTCGTGTTGCTTAACAGTTGTCGCGAGTACTTACGTGTGGTCGAGTTAATCGCCGCGACACCGATGATTTCATCGCCTTCTTTAAACTCATTAGCCGCACCGAGCATTTGGCGATAGAGCGTCTGGTCCCACTGGCCTCTGACCCTCTTCACCCAGGCTATCAAGCTTTCGCCAGGTTCGGGCGGCGGTGCTTGGGCTTCAAAATCGGGACGATTATCGTCGGCCGCCCGTTGTTGCGAAGAACTTCCAGAAGGCGCCTGGGCGCTGACAGGCCCGCCGCAGCGGATACCGGCCGCTGCGGCCGCGGACGCAAGGCCAACATTCAGAA
>DIUH01000009.1 GCA_002428205.1 Planctomycetaceae bacterium UBA6163 | reverse complement strand
GACTGCGATTGAAGGCATCGCCTGGCTCCACAAGTGCCCAACGTATTGGCTACACAGAACCTGCGGGTTCCAAAAGCGTCAGGACCGCGTCAGGCAGGATCAAAAACAGGTGGCCGAACTGGCAACTAAAGCGGCTCAATTCCGAATCGCCATCTACATTTGGCAGCCAGTCCTCGCCTTTTCACTGTTCGAGTCGACTCGTCTGGGCGCGCGTCGCCGGCGATTACCTGATTCGCTCGGCCGAGCATGCTGGTCGGGTAAAGTATGGGTGGCACAAAATGTGGATGGGGTAAAATATGGGTCGCACGAAATGTGGATGGTCGCCTAGTGCGATGGGCCACTTTTGGTGGCGAGGCAGTTTTCAAGGTATCTCGAGCCTCATCGGCGCGGATATATTACGCTTTCGGTAAATGGGGCTGGTGCTTGACTCACCAACTTGAAAAAGATTGCTTCGCACGCAGCGCGGATAGTTTCTTGCAAAACTCGATTCGGCTTTTCTGTTCTCGTTGTTTCGGACCGCTTTGCCGCGTCGTGGCCATGTGGCTAATCGTTTTTACCTGGTTGCATGCAGACGGTTGCTCGGTCGGTCTGGCGGACAACACAGCGGTTTCAGAATCGGAGGCTTCCAAGGCTAGGCTGAAGGCTAGCGAGTCATTAACGGCAAGGTTGCCGGCGCCGCCAGAAGCGATCGCAAAGTTGATTGCTGACGGGGCCGTCATTTTCGATTTTTACGATGAGAAGCAAAACGGGTACGCTTTCGCTGGGGAAACGACCTTTGATTTTCGTTACGAATACCGTTGCCAAACACGGTACAGAATGATCAATGATCCGGAATCGCAGTCTGCCGGCGATCGCCTTAGCGAAGATGCTTCGGGACGAGCGTTAGAGGTGACGCTTGATTATGAAGATGTGGCGTTAAAGATTTCGCACCGCATGCGATTACCGAGTCGCTTGGTGGATGAGCGTTTTTTCGACCAGCAGTTGGTAAAGCATGAGTTTGATCATGTCGCCATCTCTGCTGATCCGCGTTTACCAACGCTGCTGGTCAAAATGTTATCGGATCGCAATTCGAAGGTGATCGTCCCTCTTTCCCGGGCCGAAAATGAGTCACGTGATCGATCGATGTACGCGAATATCTCACGCAATGCGGCAAGCCAAGCGACCAGCAAAGTGTTTGAAGATTTCGTGTCGCTTGTAAGAATCCGGTATAAGGAACTGGATCAAGTCACGCGTCACGGCATTGTGCCACTGGCTGCTGAAACTCGGCTGCGGTTGCTCGCCTACTAAGCATTAAAATCATCAGGCGGTGGCCAGTAGCGGGCGGACTTCGGCGGCTAGAAAGAACGAGCCGCAGACGACGATCAGGTGATCTTTCGGCGGACTTGCATTCTGGCGAGCAATCGCCAATGCGGTTTCGGGGTGTTCTTGGATTGTTGCGGTTTGTCCGGCCGGCAATGCTGCCATCAGTTCGGCGGTTTCGCGGTATCGCGGGTTGCCGTGGTATCGGGTCAGGATCAGTCGATCGGCGGTTTCACACAGTCGGCGGAGCATTGGGATGTGGTCCTTGTCGCGACTGGTGCCAAAAATGATCGTCACCGTGCGTCCGGCGGCACGTCGGTCAAGGCAATCGCACAATGCACTGATCGAATCGATATTGTGGGAGGTATCGAGAATCACCTCGCCGCCATCGGACATCGGGAAACGCTCAATCCGGCCAATGCACTTGACGGCCGCCAGCCCCAACGCTTGGGCATCGAGCGACGTGGCTGTGCCGCTGTTCTGAAGAAGATCCATGATCGTACAAGCGATTGCGGCGTTTCGTCCTTGGTGAGCGCCATCGAGCGGCAAATGCCATCCGACTCGATCGCGAACGCTGGCATGTTTGGAAATCAGGTCAAATCGCGACCCCCAAGCATCGCTCAGCGGTTCAGCGGAAAAGTCGAAATCGGTGCCGATTTTCAGTAGCGGTGCGTTACGTTCATGGGCAACTCGGTCGATCACTTCGGCCGCTTCGCCATTGCTCAAGCCGCTGACCACCGGCACATTGGGTTTGATTATGCCAGCTTTCTGAAATGCGATTTCGCCGAGTGAATTGCCCAAAATGTGTTGGTGGTCCAGCCCGATCGAAGTGATCGCGGTGACAGCGGGGACGCACACATTGGTGCTGTCGAGTCGGCCGCCGAGCCCGACTTCCAAGACGACCGCTTGGCAATCGCGCCGTTTAAAGTGCAACAGTGCGACGGCGGTAGTCAGTTCAAAAAAAGTGGGTGGCCCGGCGTCGCAGGCCGTCAAGCACTGTGCCGCATCACGAACGGCAGTGACAAGGGAGGCGACTTCGGGCTTGGAAGCACATTGCCCATCGACCACGAAACGCTCTTCTAGGTCAACCAAATGCGGCGATGTGTACAGCCCGGTGCGGATACCCGAAGCGGCCAGCATCGCGGCAACCATCGTTGCTGTGCTGCCCTTCCCCTTAGTTCCGGCGATGTGAACGACCGGCAAATCGTCGCCAGCGGTACCGCCCAAGGCTAACATCTCCAGCAGGTCGCGCATCCGACGCAGCCGAAATGCGTAGGGTTTAGAATCCGCCGTCCGCTCGTAATTGATCTGGTCGTACAGGTACTCGATCGCTGCGGGATAATCGAATTGATCAGTCGGCATCGATCGGGTTCCGGCGGTAAGCCCGGTTAGTGAAAGCGGCTGTGGATGCGTCGAGCGGCAGGGAAAGTTTTGGCGTCTTAAGCGTCCGGCGACAAGGGACTGGTGGCAAGATCTGCGGAATAAAGCTGTCAGCACCCCGCTTCACGAGAAAAACACGCGTTAGTTAGGCACTGTGGGACTGTTCGGTCGCCTCAGAAATTGCAATCATTGGTGCGTTGAACCAATATTGGCGGAGAGTCGTAGCGACTGGGCGACGATTTTTTTCCATTGTCTTGGGTCGCAACTGACCTTTGGTCGACGCTTCCTGATTATTGTTATCGTTCTTGTCCTGTTTATTCCTTATGCCTTCGATGGGTTGTGCCCGTGGCTAGTGATACTACCGCCGTCGCCGAAGCGCCCGATGTGGCGCCGGCCTCCAGTCCTCAGTCTGATGTGGTCATCGAGACTAGAAACCTGAGCAAGATTTATCGAGATTTTTGGGGGCGGCGCAAGGTCGCAGCCCTCAAGTCGCTCGATATCGAAGTGCGAAAAGGCGAGATTTTCGGCCTGCTGGGGCCTAACGGCAGCGGCAAATCGACGACAATCAAACTGATTCTCGGGTTATTGTTCCCCACCAGTGGTCGTGTTCTGGTGTTCGACCAGGATGCTACCGAGACTCGCAAAAACGAGCGAATCGGCTATTTGCCGGAAGAATCGTATCTTTACAAGTTCTTAACAACCGACGAAACGCTCGATTTTTACGGCCGTTTATTCGATCTGTCCGGGGCCGAACGAAAGCGGCGGATCGACGAATTAGTCAATCTGGTCGGTCTGCAAGGGGCTCGGCACCGGCAACTTCGCGAGTACAGCAAAGGCATGACACGGCGAGTCGGGTTGGCACAAGCGCTGATCAACGATCCCGACTTGATTCTGTTGGACGAGCCGACCACGGGCTTGGACCCGATCGGAACCCGCGACATGAAGGACTTGATCCTCTCATTGCGAGACC
The DNA here is from genome assembly GCA_002428205.1 of Planctomycetaceae bacterium UBA6163. Lineage (GTDB taxonomy): Bacteria > Planctomycetota > Planctomycetia > Pirellulales > Pirellulaceae > UBA6163. The sequence continues at coordinate 10,531 of DIUH01000009.1, read as the reverse complement.
AGGGTAAAACGATCCTGCTGTGCAGCCATCAACTTTCAGATGTTCAAGACGTTTGCGACCGTGTTGCGATTCTGCACCAAGGCGAACTGAAGGAACTCGGCAAAGTCTCTGAACTGTTGAAGGTTCAGGACGTCACTGAGGTACACGCTCGCGGGCTGAGCGACGCGGCGAAGACAGAAATCGCCGAAGTCATTCGCCGACACGGCGGAACGGTCGAGTCGATCGATAACCCGACGACAACGATGGAAGATTTGTTCTTGAACATCGTTCGAGAAAGTGAACGACGGCCGGGCGCGCGACGCGTTTCGGCTGGCGAAGGGACAAACGAGAAGGTTGCTGCGGAGTCAGAGGGCAAGTCATGACGCTACAGCCGGAAGACTTCTGGTCGTTCAGCGAGTGGCTGATGCGGCCACAATCGTTTTTGGAAAGCGCCTTGCTGCAGGGCATCGTGCTGTTCGTGCTGGCGATTTTGCTGGGACTGTTGGTCGGATACCTTGTGTCCGCGGTTCGCTACGGACCAAGCGAAGGATTTTACGCGGTCGCGCGAGCGGTTCGTGACCTGGTGCGTAGCGATTTGCCGGGCACTTCGGCACGTCGTATCTTCGCCCTTGCCCGATTAGCCTATAAGGAAGCGATCCGTCGCCGCGTTTTGGTGGTCGTTGGATTGTTTGTCGTGGGATTGTTATTCGCCGGTTGGTATTTGGACCCGCGAAGCAGCGATCCCGCACGCCTTTATATAAGTTTTGTGTTGACGGCGACGAACTATTTGATTTTGTTGTTAGCCCTGTTTATCAGCACGTTCAGTTTGCCAGCTGATATCAAGAGTCGCACGATTTATACGATTGTTACCAAGCCTGTTAGGGCCACAGAAATCGTTTTGGGACGCATGATCGGCTTCGTTGCTGTTGGTACTCTCATGTTGGTGCCCATGGCAATCGCGAGTTACTTCTTTGTAACGCGAGGCTTGCGACACGATCACGAAGTTGTCGATATCAAGGATTTGGGCAACGGTCGTTTCGAGGGTAAGCTCAGCTACGACCAGTTTCACGAGCACACTTTCACAATGGACCCGCCGGCCGGCCCGGGTGAACCGGCGCTGGGGATAACCGATTCGGTTCGTGGCCACCGTCACGTGGTTCGCAAAATTGATGACCAATTTGTGATCGGCGAACCGACCGGAGCGCTGCGAGCTAGGATACCATCTTATGGCGACCTGGTCTTCACCGACCGATCGGGAAACATTGACAACAAAGGGATCGACGTCGGTAACGAAAAGGCTCGGGGAGGTTATGGTGCCTCGGGGATCTCACGCCTGATCGGCGTGTCAAGCGAAGCTCGCCGATTGGAATACGGCTATATGGAAGGTGGCACGCTGGGGTCAGCAATCTATACGTTCGACAACGTGACGCCTGCGAGGTATCCAGAGGAAGGCGGCATTCCGATGGAAATGTCTTTACGGGCGTTTCGAACGATCAAGGGTGACATCGTGTCGGGCCTTAACGGCACGATTACGATGCGCAACCCTGACGACCCGAAGATCGAAAGCAATCCGATCACGTTCGTGGTCCAAGAATACGACGTTGCCGAAGAAACCCTGCCTCGAAAGATCGAAGGGAACGACGGCAACGAGGTGCGTGAACTTGACCTTTTCGACGACCTGGTTAGTGGCGATGGGCGGTTGGAAGTCGTCATTCGTTGCGTTGATCGCCAGCAATATCTCGGCACAACCGTCAGCGCCGTCTATTTGCGGCCTGCCGAATCAAGTTTTGCGTGGAATCTGGCCAAGAGCTATATCTCCATCTGGTTGCAGATGGTGATGGTAATCGCATTCGGTGTGATGTTCAGCACGTTCCTAAGCGGGCCCGTGGCGCTCGTGGCAACGTTCGCTTGCGTCTTGCTCGGTTTTATGGCGGAACAGGTTTATGACATTCGGTATCACCTTGATCGTGGCGAAGATATGGGCGGTGGGCCAATCGAGTCTTTGGTGCGTATGGTTAGGCAAGACGCGATGACAACCGAACTGGATGTCGATGCGGTTGCCGGCAAGATCATCAAGACCGTCGATGCGGCGATCGTCTATTCGCTCGATGCCGTCGCAACTTCTTTGCCCAACTTGCCCAAGATGCTTGGCACCGCAGAATACGCGGCAAGTGGGTACGACATTTTTAATTCGTTGCTGGCTCGACATGCCGTGGCGACTTTCGGTTATGTGATTTTAGCGTTCCTGATTGGTTATTTCTTCCTTAAGACGCGAGAGATTGCGGCATGACTCGCTCTAGCGGTTTTCGCAATAAATTGATTTATTTGGCGGTCCTAATCGCCATGTTGATTCCGTTGTACCTGCTGGGCCAACCGGCCGGTGGCGGCACCGGTGACGCAGGCGGGCAACTGACCCAAATGCGTACCAAATACAACATCGCCGAAAGCGAATTGGGTGATATCAACCCAGCCAGCGAAACGATGAAACTCGCATCGCTGGGCCTGCGTGGTGTCGCCGCGACACTGCTGTGGAATAAGGCCCAAGACTATAAGGTTCATCACGAGTGGGATCGTCTGAAGGCAACGTTGAACAATATCGCCCTGCTGCAACCGCACTATGAGAAAGTCTGGGAATTCCAAGCCCATAACTTGTCTTACAATGTGTCAAGCGAGTTTGACGACTATAGGCAACGTTATTCAATGGTTCGTGAAGGAATCGAATACCTGACCCGTGGTGTAGAGCAAAACCGCAAGGCACCGCGGTTGGTTTGGTACACCGGTTGGTTTTATGGCCAGAAGATCGGAATGAGCGACGAAAAACGCCAGTTCCGTCGGCTGTTTTCGGACGATGATCCTCAGCATCAAGCGCTCCGTGAACAGAACATCCCGATTGATAGTCCCGAGGCACGTGGCCCAGACGGACGTCCCGACAACTGGTTGGTAGGACGGCAGTGGCTGTTTTATGGCTACGACTTGGTCGACGGTGGTGTGAAGATTCGGAATCAAACACCACTGAACTTTTACGAAACTGGACCGAAGTGGCGAATCAAGCATGCCGAAGCGATCGAAGCAGAGGGTGTGTTGGACGACCGCGCAAAGAGTGCTTGGCAACTTGCCGGTGACGGATGGAAAACTTTTGGCCAACGCAGCATTCCCACCACCGCGGCATTTAGCGTCAGCCTGGAAGGTTTAGATGATCTGAAACAGCGACGAGACGAAGCGCTTTCGAAGTTCATGGAAATTGCCGGTGAAACGTTTCGCCAACAAGAAAAGGAAATGCGCGACGCGTTGTCTGAGGCTGAAAGGGTGGCGCTTGATACCGCCGAAGAAGACCGCACCGAAGAGCAGATGAACTTGGTGTCCAATCTTTACAATCGACTGACTCCCAAACTAGCAAGCGTTGCCCGAAAGGCACCCGGCGAAGTTCGATTGCGGGCAATCGAACTTTCAGCCGAAATCGCAGCGTTAGAGGCGAGGATCACGAAGACTCAAGGCCATCGCGGCCAGGTCAATTATGAATATTGGACCTCCCTGGCAAAGGCGGAACAGGAAGATCGTACCGTTCAGGCGAGACGTTTGCTGTTCGAAGCCGAACAGGCCAACGCCGATGCGAATATCGATTTAGCAATTTCGAAATACGAAGAATCGTTCGAATTGTGGGCCCAAATCTTTGATGACTACCAGATTTTGTTGTTTGATGAGTTAAGCGATGATCTGATGAAGTCGATTCGTCGCTACACCATCGCAATCGACCGCGATACCTTCGACGACGATTTCCCGCTAGCCACTTTCGTAGAAGTCATGCAACAGGAGCCAAGACCGACGGCAGATTACCCGACGCTGCGCGCCGAGCAGTTGGAGCGACTTAAGGCAAAGAAAGAGGCTGAGAACAAAGTTGAGGATAAACCGACCGATGAAGAGCCAAAGGTAGATGAACCCAAAGTCGTAGAACCTAAGCCGGACAACCCGCCTGGGGATGAAGCCAAATCGGAAGAAAAACCAACGGAAGAGCCCAAGCCCGCAGAACCGAGTGACCAACCGCCGCAAGCCGACTAAGCTAAGCAATGAGCGATTAATCAGTGTCCGGTATCTTTTCTGCAGACCACCCGCCGGGCAGCTTCGCGGGAAAAGGTACCGGACACTTGTTTATCAGCCATCACCAATCGACGGTTCAGTTGCCTCGTCGACTTCAGAATTAACGCAAAAGGCAAACTGATTATTGGGTCGGACATGAAATGCCCCTAAGTCCCGGGATTTAAGCGTTGCTTTATCTCGTGACAGCACCCCATTGTACAGGCTGCTTATTTGATAATCATCGTAGTCAAGGGCGTTCCAGGTTGGTGTCGGAGTTCCTGAAAAAGCAACTTCCCAGTTGTTTAGCATTCCGCCGTCAATGGGGTACGAATCGTGGACCTCTAATTGCCAAGTGCCATTAATGTCCTCATTTAGCAATGTATTTACAAATTGCATGACTGAGTACATGTCGGTAAGTGCAGCGACTCCGGCAGCAATTGGCTCGGGTGCTGAATCCATGAATATCGTTTGAGTGAAATTGCGGCCATCCTCTCCAACGTTTTTGAAGAGCATTGCTCGTATACCGCTGGGGGATACTATCGAATCTGTTAAACCAGAAATATACGTATGTTCGATGTCCAGCGCTACCCTTATCGCGTGATAGTTTGGCTAATATTGGCGACATCGATTTCAGAAAACACTGCGTTAACAGTATTGGTGGCGATCTCGATCGGTTCGTGGGATTTGGATAGGTATTCTGGCGTATGGTAGGTTAAAGCGGGATGTAGTCTTTCACCAAGCAGTAATTGGCTACCTGGTGCGTCGACAATGTATTCGGCTGTTACGACTCGACCGCCGTCATATTCTCAACTCGACCCCGGTTTTAGGCTGGCATTTAGTGCGGTCTCCGGATCCCACTGCCTGGTGGCGATGATGTCAGTCGCCGATGGTGGAGACATCAATGCCGCGGCGGTGGCTGTACTCGATGGTGAACTCGGTCGTCGTGCCGCCGGCGGTGAAGTCCGAGTCGTTGGGCGTTAGCGTTTACCCTTGGATCATCTGATTCAGGTGATACGTTTGGACGTGGGGGTTTGCGCGCTGGCTCGCTTCGATATCGGCGCGCTATGGTCCATCGCCGCGGACCAGCAGTGCCCCTTGGGCTCCCAAGCCGCTGATGATTGTGAAGTCTTCGTTGATGTCGTCGAGCAAGCGATCGGCCTGGGCAAGGCTGCGTAGCGACCGTGACGAGTCGTCTCGCAACTGAACGACCCGCTCCCCGGCGGCCATCGGGATCGGACCCTTCACGCCCTTGGGCAGCGTTCGATCGACGCTGGCCAGCGACGATAGCGGGATTCGCTCGACATGCGAAAAGGTTTCGACCCAGGTGATCGGAGCGGTCGAGACGTTTTTGTTGGTTGGTGTCAGCCCAATTTCGGCGGCCAGCGGGTGACCTGGTTCCAAAAACTCGTATTGCAGACGGCCGCGAGCCCGTTTGCGATTTCCAAACGAATACCGACGACGAGGCGAGTGAATTTTTGGCATGGAATGTAAGACCGAATCCGGGTCAAGGTGTCAATCAGATCATGTGATTCCAAAAAAATCCGTCCTTGGGAAAAGAGATGCTCGTGCAAACGACGACTGCCTCTAATTAGGACGCCACGGCTACCATGCGAACGGTTTTTCTGCCATTTTTTTCCGCGGTCCAAAGCGACTGGGGACTGTCGGTCGTAAATCTTGGCCATCAGGTGGCTTGGGCGCTAGTCGCTTGAGGTTTTTGCAAGGGGAGATTATCCTGCACGAAGTTTTATGAGCGGTGCAGGGGCGTGCATTGCCAATGTTGGCCTTGATGGCTGTTGGTCCGACTGGGGTGACATACGCTTTTTCATTGGGCTTCTTTTGTTCAGGTTTGTCCTTTGCCAAGTTAGCCCTATGAGCTCTGACGATCGAGAAACCGGGGTGCATCGCTCCGAAGATTCCGCCGATTCGGCAGGCCGATTGGACATGCAATGCTTTGCGTCAGGGCAATTGGATGTCGGTGTGATGGCTATCAAGTTTCGCTCCATGCTGAAGCGGATTGCGGCCCAAGAACTGCCCGAGCCTCTGCGGTTTCGGTTGGATGATTCGGATCTGGTCCAAGAAACTTTGGTGCGGGCGATCCGCAGTGCCGGTGATTTTAAAGGAACAACTGATATCGAATTGCAACAGTGGTTGCGAGAGATCTTGAAGAACCCGTTGATCGACAGCGTTCGATTTCATAATCGACAGCAGCGCGATGTTACTCGTGATGTCCGAGAGCCTATGCCAGAGTTGGTGGAAACGGGGCAAACGCCCAGCGCGGCGATTAAGCAGCGCGAAAGCGACCAGCGATTGTGGTTTATGGTGTCCGAATTGCCGGAAGATTATCGAACGGTTGTGTTGCTGAGGCAACAGATGGATTTATCGTTTCAGGAGATCGGGGAACGGATGGGCAAGACAGCGGGTGCGGTTCGGATGATGTGGGGCCGGGCGTTGGTGATGCTGGGCCAAAGGTTGCGAGCGGCGGCGAAGCGTTTGTGATGCATCGTCACACAGACCTCCTGGGCTGTGCGGGCAGGGGTTTGGACTCAACGCGGAGCGTTGAAGGACGGTGGGGGCGGCAATAAGGATCGCCGGAACAACAAGTGCTGAATTGAAGGCGGCACCTGCCATGATACCAATCGCGAATTGAAGTGATAGTCGGATTCACTTAGCAAGTCGATGATTTTGAGCAATACGAGAACCTGATAAGATTAGTGTGAGATTAGCGGGGATTAGAGTTCCAAAACGCGTAACGCCGTGCAGAAAGACGACCATGTTCAAGCAAGAAGGTTACGATCTGATGGGTGCCGCATTCGAGGTCTACAGCGAACTTGGGTGCGGTATGGCGGGAGAAATTTATCAAGCCGCACTTGAATCTGCACGGAACATGAAGCTCAACTTTTCAATTACATGCGAATCGCTACGAAACAGGTTNNNCTAATCGAACACTAATCGAACACTAATCGGCATATGCACGATAGATCGTGTCAACTTTCGGTACATTAATATTGGTCAGTTGTTTTTCTCGTGTCCCTAACAAGGGGTGATGCCTTGATTGAAAACAAGATCGCTGAGGACTTAGTGAGTTCTCTGCTGCGATACGAACAACGTGTTCGGGACGGTCAAGCCGGTGCCGAGACGAACGATCTGGATTCGGGTGATGAGCTGACCCTTGCTTGCGCCGCCCTGCGCGAGTTGGGGGCTGCGATGCCGCGAAAGCCTAGCGATCGACCGGCGTGGGCACCGACAAGTATCGGTCGGTTCGCGATCGAGTCGGTGTTGGGCAGCGGTGGGTTTGCGGTGGTCTATCTCGCTGTCGATCCAGTGCTCGGCCGCCAGGTCGCGCTGAAGGTTCCCCGGCCTCATACGATCCTCAATCCGTTATTGCGACAGCGGTTTGTGGCCGAATCACAGACGGTTGCTCGATTGCAACATCCTCATATTGTCACAGTGTATGAGGCGGGCGAGGAGGATGATCTGCCTTACATGGCAACGGCCTATTGTTCGGGGCCGACGCTCAGTCAATGGTTGCGATCGCGCGAGTCTGCGGTCCCTGGCGTGCTGGCGGCGGAGATCGTCAAGGCACTGGCCGGGGCGGTGCAGTACAGTCATGACAATGCGGTGTTACATCGTGATATCAAGCCGGACAATGTGATGTTGTTTCCGGATGATCAATCCGCCAGCGTCGATTTTCCGTTCTGCCCTCGCTTAGGCGATTTCGGGCTTGCCAAAATTCTTGATGAAGGGGGCGATGCGTCGTTGACCAGTCAAATGATTGGAACCCCGCGTTATATGGCTCCCGAGGTAATCCTCGGTGGCGGCAAGGTGGCAACGGCGGCTGCGGATGTCTATGGTTTGGGCGCTTTGTTGTACACGCTGTTGACCGGCCAGCCACCGTTTTCGTCGGCCAACTCGGTCGACATCCTTAAACGTGTCTGCGAGACCGAACCGCTAGCGCCGCACGTGATCGATTCGTCGATCAGCAAAGACTTGAGTTTGATCTGTTTGAAATGCATTGAGAAATCGCCGTCGCGGCGCTACGCATCGGCTCGAGATTTGGCGGAGGACCTCGGCCGTTTTCAAGACGGTCTTCCCGTCACGGCCCGCGCCACATCGCTGCCGCTGAGGTCGTTTAAATGGTGCCGCCGTCATCCGCTGGGAACGACCACTCTGGTTTCGACGGCCGTGTTTTTGTTGCTGGCTCTGGTCGGGTTGCAGCAGCATTTTCGATCGCTCAATAATGCGCTGACGCAAACCGAGGTCGCGCGTCGAGAGGCGATCCGGCACCAGCACTTTGCAGAGGAGCATGTTTTTGTGACTGGTTTACGACTTGCCAAGTCGTTGCGATCCAGCGGCGATCTGCAGGGTGCTGCTAGGATCATCGATCGCTACTCGGGCCAACAGAAATCGGCCGGAACGATTGATCCCCTAATGCATTTTGGATGGCAGTATTTGAACAATCGACTGAAGATACAGGGTCATGAATTGGCGGCGATGGACCAAGCGATCTGGAAGATCCAAGCATCGCTTGACGCAAGTCGGCTGGCGATTTGTGGCAGTGGGGGAATGGTTCGCATTGTCGATGTGCAGCAGAATTACGAAACGTTACTCGAATCGCAGGTCGCCCCGACAGAATTAAACGGTTTGGCATGGTGTGATACATTGCCATTGTTGGCGACCAGCGGTGACGATGGCGTGGTGCGAGTCTGCGATTCGGCGACGCTGCAGGTGCTCCGCGAACTTCCGGCATTTGAAAGCGACTTGGCATACGATGTCGCCTTTTTGCCGGGCAGCACAAAACTGCTTGTCAGCGGTGCAACCTCCTTGCTTCAGCTTTGGGATGTTGTGACAGGGGAATTATTGCAATCCATTCAAACTCCGCATGATCAGGTGGAAACGCTTGAACTTTCCTCTGACGGCCGGTTTATGTGCACCGGGGGTTATGAGGGGAAAGTTTGTTTTTGGGATTTAAGTACGTTTGAATTGATGTGGACTCAAACGCTGAAAATCGGTCCAGCCGCCGGGCTCATTCGTCACGTCCGTTTTACCGATGACGGATCGTTTGTTGTTGCATCGGCAATGAAGGATTTTCTGATCGTGTTTCGAGCTGCTGACGGCAGTCGCCTCGGTGAATGGACCGGCTATACATCGATTCGCGGACTGGCTATCGAGAACCAACGAGTTTTCGCCGCCGAAGAATCTGGCACGCTGACCGAGTTCCAACTTGTTGATGAGGGCGAACGTCTTGAAGTCATCCAACAGTGGATTGGGCACACCGAAAAAATCTCAGCGCTTCGCATCAGTCGAGGTCGCTCGGGTGGCGAAGTGGGCGGGGATCTTGTGACCGCGGATCGCTCGGGACGGATTGTCGTCTGGCCGAAAAGAATGCCACAGACCATGATGGTATCGACGATCCCATTGGAACGTGAGTACCCGGTCGGGACACCCATGTGCTGGAAGGATCATGAAACCTTATTGCGTTGCCAGCCCGATGGATTTATTGAAGTCAATGTGAACAGCGGCGAGCACCGTGTCGCGACTGAGTTCATGGTTGACACGCCGGTCACTGGTTGTGTGTTCGACTCAAGTCATCATCATTTGATTTGGGGAAATGGTCGCGGAGAGTTAGTAGTATGTAACGAAGATGGTAGGCAAATCAACGTATTCGCCATATCGCCTGGTGCTGCCATCTGCAACCTTTCGATCGATAAGGCTGGCTCGAAGGTGGTTGTGCGAACCAACACGAGCCAGGTCTATTTGGTTGACCTGTCCAGTGGAAATGTGTTGGCGCGCGCAGACGGAATCAACTCTGCGTTGATCACTTCGGATGGAAAATGGGTTTGTTTGGGCACGTGGATAAAGCCACCTTATTTACAAATTTGCGATTCAGAGACACTCGCGCCCGTCTTTACTGAAACGCGACCTGAGTTCGGTCAAGAGGTTGCCGCGATCACCGACGATGGCAGGCATTATGTGAGTCGGTGCTTTGACGGGTCGCTGCGTGTATGGAGTTGTCCTGATGGGGAAATTGTCGGCCAGTTGTCGACGGGGATCAGCAGATCTCACCACCTGGCGATTCATCCTGACTGTCGCACGCTGGTCACACTGGATGAACGCTCGCAAAACTTTACGCTTTGGGATCTGGTAACCGGTAGCGAGGTGCTGGTCGGCGGGAAGCATTCGCGAGCTACCAGGTGTGTCAGTTTTTCTCCGAGCGGCCGTTACCTCGCCTCGGTTGATCGATCCGGCGATATCTATGTCGATGATTCGCTAGCCGAGGGCGATCCTTTGCTGGTTGGCCTTGGTGATGTTGCGACGTTGAAGGTCGATTGACCTTTATTTCGATCAAACGAGTGATATGTGCCAAGGCTCAATGGCATTGCACAATGGCATTTACGGGTTTTTTACGGGTTTTTGAAAGCGCCGCGAGCGTCATTGGGGCGATACGCAGATGCACGGTCAACAGCCTGAAAAACTCATA
>DIUH01000024.1:2216-14534 GCA_002428205.1 Planctomycetaceae bacterium UBA6163 | reverse complement strand
CCGTGCTCCGTCGTCGGTAAATCACAGAGTTCCAGCGATCAAGATGCGGAACGTGAGCACATTGACAATTGGCGGCACCTGTTTGACCAGACACAGCGTAACAGTCCGGTTGTCTTTGACCCTGAAAATGATTTTTCGCTCTGGACGAGTGTGATCACCGGGCGTGCAATCGCGACCGATGAAATGCGGTCATGGGCCGAAGCAACCGCATCGCGAATCAAGCGGCTAAAGCCTCAGCATGTCTTGGAAATCGGGTGTGGAACCGGGTTGATTCTGTTGCGAATCGGTGATGCGATCCAAACGTATCATGGCATCGATGTGCTGCAGTCTGCGATCGATGAACTGCGTAATACCTTGTCCTCGCGTCCAGAACTCGCATCCAAGGTCACACTCGCTTGTCGCACAGCCGATCAACTAGACGACCTGCCCGAGGGATCGTTCGATACGATCGTACTGAACTCGGTTGTTCAGTATTTTCCGTCCGAAGAGTATTTGATTCGCGTGCTGCGATCGGCGCAAAGGTTGCTCGCCCCTGGCGGTCGCATTTTCTTGGGCGACTTGCGAAACGTGCGTCTTCACAGCCCATTTGCCATTGCCGCAGAACTTTATAAGTGTGACGACCACTCGATATCGGTAGGACAATTCCGCGCTCGGGTTCGCAGTCGAATCGAGCATGACGAAGAATTGTTGGTCGATCCCGAATTGATGAGCAAGCTTTCCGGCCATCTCGATCGTTTGCGCGGTTCCACCACGGAATTGAAAACGGCGATCGGTGACAACGAATTGAACCGTTTCCGCTACGATGCGGTGCTGTGGTTCGATGAACCGCCGCAGGCTGATTCATCGAACAAGCCGCTGGTCGTCTGCAATGCTAACGTCCATCGCGAGGTGATCATCGATCGCATGCTTGCTGGCGCTGATGATTCGCAAACGCTATCCGTATTGTTGGCCGAAGCGGACGCGATCACGCTCAATGCGTTCAAACCGTCGACCATTCGCGCCGCCGCAACCGATGCCGGATGGGATTTGCGAATCGAATGGCACCCCGATTGCGACGATGCCATGCAAGTCAGCGCGATAGAAGTCAGCGCGATACCCGCTGCTGAGAATGCAGTCCGACCGGTCGATCAACAGCAACTGCGCCGACAACTCGGATTAATCGAGCATGAGTTGGGCGTGCTCGCTCGGCCATCGTTGCCACGCCAGTTCGCCAACCGACCGCTGCAGCATCGACGTTCGTTACAACTGATTCAAACATTAAGAAAAGAACTGCAGTCGCGTTTGCCGTCTTATATGGTTCCATCGGCATTTGTGATTGTCGATCGATTGCCGCTGACCATTCAAGGCAAGCTTGATCGCAGTGCCCTGCCGCCACCACCGACTCAGCGACAATCGTCCTCGCCGTCCGACGCACCACCGGTCACGGCGACTCAGAAAACGCTTGTTCAGATCTGGGAGGAATTGTTGGAGGTGTCACCGATCGGGATCGACGACGACTTCTTCGATCTTGGTGGCCACAGTATGTTGGCCGTCCGGATGGTCAATCAGGTTCAACAGCGAACCAGTAAAACGCTGCCATTGTCCGCACTGTTTCGTAAGCCGACCATCGAGCAGTTGGCCGACCTGTTAGACCATTCACAGTCAACCGAAAACAGCTTGGTAGTACCGCTTTCGGTTGGCGGAGCCGATGAACCGATATTCTGCATTCATCCCGCCGGCGGCACCGTATTCTGTTACCGCGAACTTGCTCAATACTTTGCGGGCCAGCGGGTAGTGTACGGCATTCAGGCCCGCGGTCTCGACGGTCGTCAATCGCCACATTCGACGTTACAAGAAATGGCTGCCGATTATGCCGATGCGATCGTCGCTGCGGTTCCCAGTGGACCGATCCATTTGGCCGGTTGGTCAATCGGTGGCAATATCGCTTATGAAGTCGCCCGGCAATTGCGTGGCATCGGACGTCGCGTCGGCATGCTGGCCCTGCTCGACTCGGGAATGCTCGCGGCCGATGACCAGGTTACCGAAGATGATTTCTTGCCGTTGATCGCGGCGTTGTTTCCGGGCCAGGATCACGAATCGATTGAGGAATTACGTCAGAAACCTCCAGGTGAACAACTTGCTTACTTCATCAATCAAGCTGCGAAAGCTGGAATCGTTCCCGACGATGAAGCCTTGGTTGGACCTCACGTTTTTGATGTTTTTCAAGCCAATGTCAAAGCGGTTCACGATTACCAGCCAAGCGAATACGCAGGACGAGTTCTGTTGATTCGCCCGGCAGACCAGATCCGAACGTCGGCATTGTTCGACGATCAATGCCTTGGTTGGTCGCAAATGGTCGGATCGATCGAACTCGCTTCTGTATCGGGTGACCATGCACATATGCTGCAACAGCCTGCGGTCTCAGAAATCGCAAGCCTATTAAACCGATATCTGATCGCGAACAAAACCGACACAGCGAACGCGAGTGTCTATCCCAATGTATCAAAGTCAAACATCGACAGTGAAGTCACGTGCCTGATGGATGCAAATCAAACTTAATAGGAACTTGTCGGCTGTCGAATTCGCCAGCCGACTTAAAGCCTCGCGCCTAAGTTATTCCAATCCATCGGCATCAGCATACCAGTTGACAAGTTCGTCGCGCAGTTGCTTCATCGCCGGTTCGTAGATGTACATCATGTGTCCACCTTCGAAATTGCTGATCGTTACGTTGGGTCTAAGCGAGACATCGAGACCGAGATGGTTAATCGTGTACTGCATCGCGAAGTGCGGTGTCGCCAGATCGTAGTATCCACATGCAACATAAAGCTTCAGATACGGATTGGACGTCATCGCACTCCGCAGCGACTCGCTCGCGTCGACATATCGCCCGGTAAACGAGTTGTAATTCCAAGGCTGGACATTACCCGTCAAAATTTCATAAACCCGTGGTTGTTCATAATTCAATGAATCCCGCAGATAGTGATTCATCGTTGCCGTAAATGGCCCGAAAATCGCTGATCCGCTCGGGTCATACTCCGTCCGTGATCCGGCCTGGTCGCGATCGATACCGACATAACGACTGTCAAACCTTCCGACCGTCTTCCCCTCCTGCCTCAACAATTCCTTGCCGAAACTCGACATCGTTGGACGTAAGTTGCTGCGTCGAATAAAAGTCTCGTCCAGCCCCGTCAAGCGACTCATCTCCTGAACGACGCGATCGACGCTCCGTTTGGTCGCCTGGGATCCCTGCAACAAGACTGACGCATACTCACCCAGACTGAAGCGTTCAGCCCTTTCGACCACCTTTGCAACCGGCATCGCTTGCATCTCTTCATCGAGTTGCCCGTGGTACCATGCGGTCGCAGCATAAGTTGGCAGAAAACAGATATAGGGCAAATCGTTGTTGTCACCGAAACGAAGTGTCTGGAAATTAATCGCGCCCGAAATCACGACAATACCATTAAGTTCATAGTTGTATCGTGACTGTAAATGGCCGGCTAAACCGGCAGCACGGATTCCGCCATAACTTTCACCAATCAGAAACTTGGGGCTGGTCCAACGCTTGTAGTGGCTGGTCCAGTCGTGAATAAATTGCGCGACGCTTTGAACGTCTTCCTGGTAACCATGAAATTGCGACTTTTCTTCGTTCTCAGCCGGGCGGCTAAAACCGGTACTGACCGGATCGATGAAAACTAAGTCGGTAACATCTAACAACGACATCGGATTGTCCGTCAATTGGTAAGGCGGCCTCAACGGCGTCGCATCGTCCGGCAAGACAATTCGTTTCGGGCCTAGCATACCCAGATGCAGCCAAACGCTACTCGATCCGGGACCGCCGTTGAACGCAAAACTGAGCGGGCGAGGAGATCCGGTTTCACTCGGGCGCGTATAGGCAACAAAAAACACCTCGGCCTTTTCCTTGCCGGCGTCATTGGTTTGAACCAGTTTTCCAGTCTCGACCTGATAGACAACTTCTTGTCCATCAATCGTTACCAGGCCATCCGACTTCACAGTCCGAATCTGAAAACTCTGCGTTACCGGCGTCTCTGACTTTTCTTTCGACTCTTGCTTGCCAGCGTCATCCGCGATACCGGCGGAGCAAGTTAAAATCACTGCGGCACAAGATACAAAAGCGATCTTCGTGAAGGGAACTATCTTCGATAGCGATTGCATTGATGGATTTCTCTTTAGATTTTTCGTGATTGTTGGGTAACGAGACATTTTTTACGATTTAATCAATCATAGCTGCCGCATGCACACGCTCAAGCACAAAGATGGCTGAACAGGCGATACTGCGAAAACGCGTTCCAGAAATACTTAAACGATCGAACTCGCTGAAACACAGCACTCAACTTCTTCACCGGATGGCGGTTCTGCCATCTTCATTTGTGCATCCAAAACCGATTCGTCCGCGTCCGACGGGTCAGAACCCCGATTGGCGAGCCTTGCTTTCAGCTCTGCGGTTGCCGCTTCGCAGACCATAATTCGAAAGGGGATCTGATGTTGACCAGCCAAATCCTGGAATGGCCTGCGAAGATCGCGACGCAAGAACGCCGCATCGACGATCACGCCGAATCCACTCTGCAAAATCTGGTCGGCGATTGTTAACATCCGTTGATATGTCAACGAAGTCATTTCGCCGCTATATAATTGTGGCAAATCACATTTGGCGGTCTTTTCGTACGGGTCCCTACAGGCAATTAGCTTACGCTGAACGTCCGACCGGACTCGGAAAAAACCATGAGCCTCGATCACCTCGTTCGAAGCGGTTGACTTGCCACTGCCGGACAATCCATAAGTAATCCATAATTCGGGCGACGGCTTACCCAATACGCTTTGGGCATAATCAAGATATTGTCGGCCGACCGATGATAAACGCGACTGGCCGGATGCTTCCGATCCCGAACGCTGGGTCTGGCGAATCATATCCACCTTTGCTCGCACCATCGCTCGATAAACCAGAAAGTATCGCAGCAGCAACAAACTCTCATAGTCGCCAATCGTTTCCACGTAACGGTTAAGCAATCTGCGGGAATGTGATCGGTAGCCATGTTCGCTCAACTCCATCGCCAAAAAGGCGATCTCGTCTAAGCCTTCAACTTGCGAGAAAGCGTCATTAAACTCGACGCCGTCAAACGGAATGAATCGCCCATCCAGGTACAGGATATTGCCCAGATGCAAATCGCCGTGGCAGGCGATAACGCTGCCCTTGCGGGCACGACGTTCCATCAAGGGTTGTAAAACTTCAATGGAATCAAGCGTCCATTGCTTCAATTTGGAGGCTCGATTATGGTCGGAATCATCGCTCGATAACTGATTCAGTAAATAATCACAATTCTCGATTGCCGGGTCGATCGCTCCGCAACGAACCAGTGAATCGTGATAGGGGATCGAATCCAATTGCTGATGCAGATGGGCGATCTGTTCACCAAGCGGTTCGATTACTGCTGGGGTGATTGCACCCGTCTTCAACTGCTCGGCCAACAGCGCCGACTGCGGAAACTGATTCATCAATACCGCATAATCGACGATCGTCTCTCCGTCGCGAAGTTCGTCGTTCGCCTTGCCGACGCGCAACTTTCCCGCCTGTTCAAAAATCGCCACAACATCTTTATAAATCGATTCAGCCCAAACTTTATTGATCTGCAATTCGCGATCGCAGTACTTCCTTCTTAGTTGCAGCGTTGAGTAGTCGAGAAAATCAAGCCGAAGAGGCTTTTTTAACTTGTATGCGTATTGCCCCGTTAAAATCACCCACGATATGTGAGTCTCCAGCAGTTCAATCTGATCAACCGAGTGCGGAAAGTCCGCACTCAACATTCGATGGCCCAAAGATGGCTGTGTGGTGTTGCTCGATTGGTCATCCGCATGTGAGCGATCGCCTAACATTTTAAAAACTCACGTCCGTGGATAATGAATTGAGGCTGAGGGGGAAGACGCTTGGTTCAGCTCATTTGAGCATCTGATCCAAAAAGTCGTATGCCCGCAACCTCGCCTCATCGGGGAAGTCATGTTCCGCATCAGGATAGACCACCACCATCCGGTCTTCGACGCCCAGCAGTTTGTAGACCGCGCGAATGCGGGGTTCGGCTTGCTTGACTCCATCAGCGACAAAGTTGCTGTCGTGAAGTGGACTATTCGAAAAGAATGCCCGCGGCGCGATCGCCGCTGCGACTTCGTAAAAATCGAACGGCATCTTGTCAGGGTCCAAGCCGTAAAACTCACGAATCCGCGGCATGTAGCGATCGCTTGACCAGCCTGCGATCTTGCCGCCGTAGTAAAAGTGGAACGGGTCCCACCCACAACTGGACACCACCGCTTTGATTCGGTCATCAAACACACCGAAAAACATCGAATTGTGACCGCCAAGCGAGTGGCCAATCGCGCCGATCCGTTGGGGATCGACATCGTCACGCTGCAACAGCAGATCGACACCGCGGCGATGATTGACGATCGCCGCCATCGATCCCGACACGTATCGATCAGTGTGAAAGTTGTAATCGATTTGGTCACCGAACGAAGGATAATCCGGTGCCAAGACCACATAGCCTCGCTCGGCAAGTTCGACTGCGTAGTTGCGGTTGGGCAGAGGGCCTTCGCCAGCAACAACTAATTTTCCGAGATTCGATGTTGGGTGCAATGCAACCACCGCAGGATACTTTGCAGTTTCTCCAGCGGGTTTTTGCTTGGGCAAGTAGAGATGCGCGGATGCGTCGCGGTCTACATCCACCGCATAGCGGACCAAGACTCGTTGGTAGTTTTCAAAGTCTTTTGTCTCCAGTTCGCGAATCTCCATAGGCGGCAATTCATCGTCCGTGGGTAAGCGGCCCATTACCTGTTGCATCGATTCCAAAATGTCGGCCCGACGTCGCTTCCAATCTTCGACGGTACGTACCGGTTGCAATTGCCCTGCGTCATCTATCCAAACTGTTAAGTCTGAGTGGTCAGGGTAAGCGCGCGGCGCGATCGTTAGCGGTTTGTCGTCCGCCGGGCCACCGAGTAGGGCAACTTGTCGACGCACTTCATCAATGATTGCATCCTCGCTGGACATCGCCCAAGGACTGGGAAGGCCATAATAAACCATTGCGCCCGCACCCTCATAACCACCTTCGGCAAGGACGCGGCGTGAAGCGATGTATGCCATCACATCATTACAATAACCGGCCACCCAAGTTTTCCCGGCACCCAGTTCCTGTTTCAAACGCAGCGAAAAGTCAACCACGACTTCTCCACCAAGGAACACCCACATCGGGCCATCACCGAGTCGCCAAGTTTGCACGGGATAGGGATACGTCGGCGACAATCCGCCATCCCGGTCCCACTGCTTGATCAACAGCCTGGCGCGGGCGGCTTCATAACGATTCTGTGAGTTTGCCATCGTCATCAATTTGTCGCGACTGGGCAATTCGGAAAACTCCAGCGGTATCTCATCGTATTGAGTTTCGATACTGCCTTGGATCGGTATCAATGGTTGCGTAAGGGCTTCGGCAACCGCGTTATCGATCGCTGTGCCATATTGTTTTGCCAATTCAACTTCGCGGCGTGGCAATGGATTCTGATCCGCGCCGCATCCGACCCAAGTCATGGCAACAATTCCCGGATATCTCGTTTCGAGGGCGATTTGGGCATATCCCGGCCAATCGCCCGACCACTGATATCCCGACAGAACGGTCGCGTGGCAGGCATAGCCACACAGAATCGCGCGCTTGTTACCCGCAGGATCCGACACCACTAAGATCGGTAGGTCATGGTCAACAGGACCGTTCAAACGATCAGCCTTACGCAATTCGGGAACGTCTTTTTCGGCATTATTTCGACGGTTGACGGCAAACTTTGCGCGTCCTACCGTCCACTGGACCGTCGCAGGTTTTAAATCATCAATCGAACTTCCGATCACATCAACGATCTTGTTGATCAATTCGGTGGTATAAGACTCAACCAATCCCCACTCGGCGTCGTCCATAAAGTACATCGCCTTGAGGTTGTGTCCCACAACGGGACCGCTATGAGTATGCGATGTTGATAAAGCGATCGCTTGGCGTGGCAGCGAAAACTTCTGTTTTACCTTTTCGACAATGATTTCGGTCGTATCACGATCGATGCCGACCAAGTCGAGTGTTACGATGACCGATCGATTCCCATTTTCATCCTCGAGGGCCATCGATTTGGCCCAGAGGTCGGTCAACTTTCCGTCGGACGGTCGATCACGCGATCCATAACCTGACATCCACATCGGTCTGGCCGGTGTGATCACCTGGCTAGCGACACCGACTTTCCAATCGGCGCGGGCAGTGTGTGCAACCACCAGGCAGATTGCCAAGACCAGCCAAGTTGCCAGAGACACAGAGGTCCTAGAAGTCGATAGCTTGGCTTCGGTCCAGAGGCGACAGAAACATGAAAGTTGCATCATGACAGGTCACAAGATTGGGAGGGAACTCTTTGGGCAGGACGGCGACAAGGCGTTTTTGCCGAGCGCACGCGAGAACCCTGTTATAACCTAGAGGCGAGGCGTTGACACAACGGGCGGCCAAATGGCAAATGTTCGGCTTGTATCGACCGCTTTCGGCAGAACATCTGCCACAAAGACGACGAAATGCCAACGCTGTTTCCGTCCGTTGCTGCGCCAAGTTACGACGTTCATGCAAAAGCATTCCTTGGATGTGTTCGCTTGCGTCCATCCTGCAGATTGAACCACAGCAGTCAGCATTGCCACCGAAACGCTAATATGACCTATCTCGAACAACTGAAACCCGGCGACGAACATAATCGTACGCTGGAATCCAACGTCCACCCAAGCGACTGGGTGAATCCCCTTCCGCGTGGCAGATACCATTTGGTTGTGATCGGTGCTGGAACGGCTGGTTTGGTAACTGCCGCAGGAGCGGCGGGCCTTGGAGCGACGGTTGCGATCATCGAACGCGGTTTAATGGGCGGCGATTGCCTGAATGTGGGGTGCGTACCGTCCAAGGCCCTTATCGCAGCGGCTCGTCAGGCAGCGGCCGTGCGCGGTGCGGTAAACTTCGGCATCCGTTCAAATCCGCCAAGTGTTGACTTTGCTGAAGTGATGCAAAGGATGCGTCGCCTGCGCGCCTCGATCAGTCCGCATGATTCGGCGAAACGCTTCAGCGATCTTGGCATCGATGTATTCTTTGGCCAGGGGGCCTTTAAAGACGGCAATAAGGTGACCGTTGCAGGCCAGACATTGCAATTCAAGAAGGCCGTTATCGCGACCGGCGCGCGCCCCGCCGAGCCACCAATTGATGGCTTGATGGAAGCTGGTTATTTGAACAATGAGACACTGTTTTCGCTAACGGAATTACCGAGACGCCTGGTCGTTATCGGCGGTGGCCCCATCGGATGCGAAATGGCCCAAAGCTTCGCGCGATTTGGAACAGAGGTAACGCTCATCGAGCAATCCAACCACATTCTGCCAGGTGCGGAAAAAGATGCCGCACACGTTGTCCAGCACGCTATGCATAAAGATGGCGTCAGGATTTTATTGGCGGCCAAAGTGGTTCGAGTCGAGAAAAACGGAAATGACCGAATGGTTGTGGTCCATAAGAAGGACGAGGAACTGCGAATCAATGGCGATCACATACTAGTCAGTATTGGTCGTGTTCCGAATCTTGAAGGCTTGGGGCTTGAATCCGTCGGCGTTGTCTCGGATCCACAACGCGGAATCGAGGTAGACGATCGCTTACGAACTTCAAACCACAATATCTATGCCGCTGGAGACGTCTGTTCGAAGTACAAGTTCACACACGCGGCTGACTTTATGGCTCGAATCGTAATTCAGAACTCGCTGTTCATGGGACGTGCCAAAGCGAGCCGGCTGATCATCCCTTGGTGCACGTACACCTCACCTGAAGTGGCTCACGTCGGCATTCACCCCCGCAATGCCGCTGACCAGGGGGTTCAGTTGACAACTTTTACGCAACCTTTTTCGGGTGTCGATCGTGCAATTCTTGACGGCGAAGACCAGGGTTTTGTTCGCGTTCATTGCAAGAAAGGGTCAGACCAAATCGTCGGTGCCACCATTGTGGCGGAGCATGCGGGGGACATGATTGGTGAAATCGTAATGGCCATGAAACACCGAATCGGCTTGGGAAAGATTGCATCGATTATTCACCCCTACCCGACACAGGCGGAAGCCGTTCGTAAGCTGGGCGACCAATTCAATCGCACCAGGCTGACACCGATGGTTAAATCGCTGTTCAATACGTGGCTAAGCTGGACGCGATAATTCGCTTGACGTTTGAACCCAATGGTCTGATACTTGCCGAGTTGATGATAAGTCGATTGATGGAAATTGATCAGCATGCCGGGATGCCGACCGCGTTGATACTCGTCCGAATATTCGTCAGCGTCGCCTGACAACTTGCCAGCCTATCCGAAAACCATGGAGCCCTTTTGGCGCCGGTCGCAGTTGTCGACGGTTTCCGGACAGGTCCACAGTTCATTCAGTGCAATACCCATTCAGCGCTATATGCTTATGAAGCGTGGAGCCTTTGAGATAAAAATATGAAATCAAATCGATCAATGAATGTGATGCGGAACTTTGCGCTAGCGATTATTTTCCTAGCCTCGAATTCTACTTTTGCACAATCAAACGAACGGGAAGTAATTGTACCGCAGAATCTTCTTAAGTTAGTTCATTCACCTGAGGTACAGCGAGAACTTGGGCTGGAGAATGACGAACGACTGGTCGGGGTATTAAGAGATTTAGATCGCATATGGTGGCCTGCACGCATTTTAACCGAAGCGAAACAAGTTGAGACGATTGAAGACCTCGAAAGACGGTTGCTGGGCAGCCTGAAAACAATTTTACCGCCTGCTAAGCTGCAGCGCCTGCGTGAAATCGAAACGCAATCACAGGGGACGCGTTCACTTATGCGTCCGGAAATTGCGAAGGCGATTGGTCTTGATGACCAGCAAACAAACAGCATTAAGACGTATTTCCTAGAAACAGATACACTGGCGCGAAAACTAAGCGATAAGCGAGGCGGCGATCCGGATCTGGAAAAACAACTTCAAGATGCACTTACAAAAGAACGTGGTGTGATCAACGATATCCTTACCGGCGCGAACCGCGAGGCCCTTGGCAATTTAATCGGCAAACCGTTCGACACAATGGCCTTGAAACGGATATACCCCTTGGCTCCGGAACTGGTGGACTCGGGTGAATGGGCCGCAGGGAACGCTACCAGCCTGCAAGCCGAGCGAGGGAAGGTAGTATTGGTTCACTTTTATGCCTTTCAGTGCCATAACTGCGTTGCGAACTTCAACCATTACAATCGTTGGCACGAGGACTTGTCAAATAAAGGTGTCAAGGTGATTGGCATCCAAACACCTGAGACAAAAGCGGAGCGTGATCCGGCACTAGTAAAGCAAGCGGCATCGAAACAGGGATTTGGTTTTCCTGTGTTGATCGATTTGAAAAACGCAAACTGGGATGCGTGGGGCAACACGATGTGGCCTACGGTCTACGTTATCGATAAAAGCGGATACATTCGTTATTGGTGGCAAGGCGAATTGAATTGGCAAGGAGCCACCGGTGACAAGACGATTGAAAAAATGGTCGATGAACTTTTGGCAGAATAGCCAGACTTAAGGAGATTTGAACACGAAGATCACCGAAAACCGAACATGACCGCAGCCAACAGCAATACGGCCAATGGCTTTCGGATCGGTTCTTAAGTTGCAAACACGACCTTGTCATAAACTTCGGCCGCATCAAGTTCGCATTCGATGGCATCGAGCGAGACCTTTTCTTCCAGCCCTTGGCAACTGGTTAAGCTCCAGCTTTCATGGTCGCTGCGTGTGAAACAATCGATAGAATGTCGATCTTGGGCAATCAAAACGTAATGCTTTAAACTCGGAATCGTTCGGTAATGTTCGAACTTCTTTCCGCGGTCGTACGCTTCGGTCGAGTCCGACAGCACCTCGATCAGGACGATAGGGTTCAGCAGCACGTCCCCCGCATCGGTGTCGAGTTGTGGTTCGCCCCAGACGACGGACAGATCTGGGTAGGTGTACAATCCGGTCGCTTCGATGCGAAGTTTTAAGTCGCTCGGATAGACTCGGCAAGGTTTTTTCTTCAGCTGCTCTCGAAGGCTCGCACCTGCATTGAGGACAATCAAGTTGTGATTGGCCGACGCACCAGCCATGGCGAACATCTCGCCACGAAAGTACTCAGACCGAAACTCGGCCTCCCTTTCGCGATGCAGATACTCATCAGTGGTTATGAAATGCTTTGTGACAGATGACATTTGACGCGCTCCTAAAACTTCTGGTCCTCTCCACTACGCCATTTTAATCGAATCGCGAGCAGTCCGCCCG
>DIUH01000024.1:0-2211 GCA_002428205.1 Planctomycetaceae bacterium UBA6163 | reverse complement strand
ATGTGAAATGGGAGCTGGCCAGTTGATATTGAAAGCCGTTTTGCTGATCGCAGCGTTTACGTTTGCAGTGGGTAACCTTGCGTTGGGTGCGGGCGAGAATGCTTCGCGGCCGATCGTGCACTGGGAGTTTGACGCAGAGGATTCGTCGTTGCTGACCGCCAAA
The DNA here is from genome assembly GCA_002428205.1 of Planctomycetaceae bacterium UBA6163. Classification (GTDB taxonomy): domain Bacteria; phylum Planctomycetota; class Planctomycetia; order Pirellulales; family Pirellulaceae; genus UBA6163. The sequence continues at coordinate 2,048 of DIUH01000024.1, read as the reverse complement.
GGAAATGTGCAGCGAGACCAAGCCGGGCCACGGCCGCCGGAGTTTCCTGACATGGCTGAGAACAACACCGCAGTGCGGCTTGACGCCGGTGCTTATCTGGCTGCCTCCGACTCCGGCCCAAACAGCGATTTCGATTTCACCAATGGCGATGCGATCACCCTCGAAGCATGGGTCAACCCGTCTGTGCTTCGCGATGGCCAAGTCGGCTACATCGTCGGCAAAGGACGTACCGGTTCGCCGAAGTTTGCCCGCGACAATCAAAACTGGTCGTTGCGGGTCGTCGGTGCCAAGAATCAAGCGACACTCAGTTTTCTGTTCGCGACGAAGCCGTCAACGGGCGAAGGGCATTGGCATCGCTGGGATTCAAAGCTGGGTTTTCCGGTCGGCACAGGATGGCATCACATTGCGATCGCTTATCGATTTGGCGATCCGAAATCGATTCGCGGTTGGATCAATGGCGAACCGACTCAGGGGACGTGGAGCTATGGCGGCGAGACCCAAGAACCGCCGATTGTCGATGATGATGAGGTGCGTATCGGCAACGGCTTTGAAGGCCTGCTTGATGGGATCGCCATTCATCGTGCCGTGCTGGAAGATAAAGTCATGGCGTCGCGTTTCCATCGCGTGGGTAAACCGCGAACGATCAAACCATTGCCCGAAGTGATGCCGCAATTGGCGGACGTTCCCGACGGGCGCGTGCTGGTGCAGTTGTGCGAAGCTTTGCCAGCAGAGAATCGCTGGCTGAATGAAGGCGAGCAGTGGCCCGATGAGTCGATCCGCTGGACAGGTGATTTCTTCCTGCTGTCGCGTCTTCCGCTGCAATACGATTCGTGGGGGATTCGCTCGGGTTGGAACGCACCGTTATTGATTCGGATCGCTGGCGATGTGGAGCTTCCGACCGGGACGCATCGCATTCTGCTGCGGGCTCGATCGCAAAGCCGCTTGTGGATCGATGGCCAGATTGTCGCGCGCACCGAGCCAGTCACCAAACGTCCGCCTGATGGCGAAGAACCTGTCACGCCGGTTGCCGAAGCGCCGCTGGACGGTGTGCGAGTTCACGGTTATCGCCAGCAAGAAGTGTTCGGCGAAGCGACGGTCGCGTCCAACGCCAGCGGCAAATCTCGCGTGGTGCTGGAACTGGTTGTCGGCGGCAAAGGGCACCGGACTGAAACCGGCGAAGTCGGTGTGGCAATGCTGTCGTCCGACGGCAAGTCGTATGAATTGCTGGGGCCGGGCTCGACGCGACTGCCGCTGACCGACGTGGCCGTTGAGCCCGCGTTGGTTTCGATCGAAAAATCGCTCGCACAGCTTGACGACCAAAGACGCCGAGACGCGGCCGCATCACAGGACCGCTTCTGGCAGCAGCGTCACGAATTGGCACGAAGCTGGACGCAAGAAAACGTTTTGCCGGCGACTAATGGTGAAGCTGATTCGATCGATGGCTTCATCGCTGGGAAAATCGATCGTGCCGTCGCCGCTTCGGCATCGGTCGACCGACGCCAATCCGAACACTTTCATGGCAAGGTTTTGCCGATCCTGCGCGAGCAATGCTTCCGTTGCCACGGCGAAAAATCTAACGGTGGTCTGAAGCTTGATTCGCGCGAAGCGGTCTTGAAGGCTGGCGACTCGGAGATCCCCGCCGTGGTCCCCGGCGATCTTGATGCCAGCGAACTGATCGCTCGTATTCGCAGCGGCGATATGCCACCGACCGAAGAAGGGCTGCCCGCGGATCAGATCAAATTGCTGGAACAGTGGGTTGCGGAGGGTGCGTTGTGGCCGGCGCCACCGTTATCGGCTGATGAGGTGGCATACGCGCCGGTGATCGATGATGCCGCGTTCCTGCGCCGAGTTTATCTCGACACGATCGGCATTCCGCCCACCGAAGACCAGACGATCGCGTTTCTGGCCGACAAGGATCCCGCTAAACGCAACCGTCTGATCCATCAATTGTTGGATGATGAACGCTTTGCCGATGGGTGGATGAACTTCTGGCTCGATCTGTTGGCGGAGAATCCGACGCTGATCAATGCGTCGCTGAACAGCACAGG
>DIUH01000410.1:12412-34360 GCA_002428205.1 Planctomycetaceae bacterium UBA6163 | reverse complement strand
CTGCAATCGAAACGGCGTCAACCGAAGGCGTGAAAACATGGGGCAGGCGAACCGGGGATGAGGATCGATCGAACCAGCAGTTCAGAACCGTGAAGGTTCCGGGTGGGACTGCGATTATAACCGCTCAAACGCCCGAGTGTCGCTAGCGGATTTTTCCCTGCCACCCGACGGGCTGTGTCCAAGCTTTTTTTAGCGGGCTTTCGGTCGTCGGATTGGTTGGCGGTTTATCGCTCGTCACGGTTGCTCGGACATACAGTTCGTCACCGGTCATTCGGTAAGTCGCGGTCAAACCCGATACCGTTGCGAACACCTTTCCAACGTCAGCCGAATAGTCGAGCGTCCCTTGGACCGCTTGCCCGGTCTTCGGATCGATCCTCGGTTTGGTCGATTGGTCAAAGTCAACCGGAGTGCCTATGAACTCGGTGGTGAACTTCGCATCGCCATCGGGTTTGATCTGCAGAGTGAGCGTGCCGCTGGTTGCATCGAAGTCGACTCGTTCCAATTCGACTCCGGTCGAAGCGTAGAAGTCGCCACGTGTCATCGCGCGCAAAATCGATTCAGGCGTCAGCCAACGTGAACGGACCATGATCCATCCACGGCCGGGCGACGCGTTCGATTTGCCGTGGTAATGGTGACTGTCATCGGTCGCCAGTCCATACAGCGGAGCCGCATTGTATTGACTCAATCGCAACGTGCTGGTGATATCCCACAACGCTTCCAGACTGTGTCGCCGATCGCTGCCCAAATCGCCATCACCTTCGACGCCGTTCCAAACTTCAAAGAACTCGTCCTCGATTAATGCCGCCAAGTCTTCGGCGGAGATCCCTTTGTCGCCCAAGTTAGGGTGATTCAAATGCGGAACAATCATTCGGCCGGTGCGTTTGGCTTGTTCGTCGACAGCTCGCAAGTTGTTGTGAATCATTTCTCGAACAGTCTCACCGCCTTGCGGCTGGATGACTTCGAGGATATTTGTCGCATTAATGTGAGCGTGTTTGTCGGTGATCTCTTCGGAGGGGAACATCAAAAACTCACCAGCCACCTCAACCAACGCACGCACTTCCTCCAGCGGCATTAATCGGACTTCCAGGTCACCGGCCTCGGCGCTGCCGCGCGTCTGGACCCAGTCTTCGCCAAACCGAGCCAAATATTTGGGCAAGGCCTCGCTACCGGCGCGTTTTTCGATCGTCTTCAGCGGCATCCATTTCATGCCTTGGCTGAGGACATTGTGGTCCGACAGTGCGAGAAAGTTGTAGCCTTGCTGGCGATACCAATCGGCGATCATATCGGGGAAGTCATCCCCGTCACTCCACAAAGTGTGGGTATGAAGATTCCCCTTGAACCATCGCGGCGCCGCACCGTGTGTCGAGTCAGATTGCGTTGTGCGGTCGGACGGAACCGATTGGGCTTGAGCGGGGAGTAAGTTTAGACCACCAACGCATGTTAAAATTAGAAGAAAAACAGAAGAAATAGGTTGCATCAAAGCGGATCCATGATGATGTGGGGGAATAAGGTCGTCAGTTAAAGCGGTGATATGACAGGGCATTGTTACCTCATATCTACCGTCGGGCGACATTATAAACGACCTTGCCTGAAACCTAAACGCTGCTTGTCGTCTCCAATCAACCCTTGTCCCGAATGGCACTCAATCTGGGGCAGAGTCATTCTGTGCAAGAGTTTGAGTTCCGTTGACAGACAGCAGTGCTTCGCAGGGGTCAGGTTTGGTTTTCGGTTTTGCGCGTTATGCCGTAACGGCGCTACGCTTGTTACGGCCTACTTGGTCTAGCACGCCAAGCCGGTTGCGACGCTGTCGGGACAAGCCCGGGCGTCGCCAAGCGAAGCCGGGCTCNNGAGCGCTGGCTTGCCTTGCAAGCCGAGCGTATCCCAGGGATAAACTACACCAGTTGCTGGTCAGGTTTAACACTGGGCAAACGGGCTTCTTTCCACGCCGTGTACCCACCGGTCAAATTGACAACATGCTTGAAGCCGGCGGCCTGCAGGACGCTGACTCCGATTGCCGAACGCGCACCGCTGCGACACTGGACGATGATCTTTTCATCGCTCGGCAATTGTTGCATCGTCTTGGGTAAGCGTCCTAAGAAGTGATGAGTCGCTTGTTCAATATGTCCTTCTTGCCATTCGACATCCGAGCGGACGTCAACCAGAGTCACGTCGCCCGACTGAATCGATGTTGACAGATCGGCCGGAGTACCCGAAGCATACGTTTCAGTCGCTTGGCCCGACGAAGCGACCAATTCGCTATCGAACGCGCCAGCGATTTCTTCTACTCCGATCTTATGTAAGATTCGGGCTGCTTCTTCAAGCTGTTCTTGTGAGCTGATCAGATATGTCGGGCGCTCGTAATCGACCAGCCATCCGGCCCACGCGGCTAGCATGCCGATCGGAATATTGATCGATCCGGAAACATGCCCTTGGGCGAACTCGGCCGATGGACGCAAGTCGACCACGGTCCCCGACTCGACCGCCGTCGGCAATTGCGATAGCGGCAAGAACCGATGGCTGTGGCCAGCACCGAGTATTCGCGGCCCGACTTTATTGACCCGTTTCATCACGGCGAAGTAGCTGGGCGCTTCGGGTTGATCCGAAAGGATGTAACGCACAAACTCGTCTTCATCGTTGAACTGCAGCGACGGATTGAAAAGTTTTTCGTAGCCGACGGTCGACGAAGGGATTGCGCCTAAGCCTTTACCGCAAGCGCTGCCAGCACCGTGTGCGGGCCAAACCTGCAAGTAATCCGGCAATTGTTTGAAGCGTTCAGCCGATTTGAACAGGTCGCGTGCCCCAGGTTCGGCCGTGTTGGCGATTCCCGCGGCTTGTTCCAAAAGGTCAGGACGACCGATCGATCCGACGAAGACAAAGTCGCCCGTAAAGATCCCCATCGGCTTGTCCGCGCCGCCGCCTTGGTCGGTCACCATGAACGAAATGCTCTCTGGCGTGTGTCCTGGCGTATGCAGCACATCAAACTTGATATTCCCGATCATGAAGGCATCACCATCCTTCAGCAGTTGATGGTCGTATTGGTCGGCGTATTGGTATTTCCAATCGGCGGTGCCTTCATCAGAAACATATAACTTTGCACCGACACGATCAGCCAACTCGCGCGCGCCCGAAACATAGTCGGCGTGAATGTGCGTTTCGGCAACAGCGACCAGTTTGACCCCTTCGCGGGCGGCGACCTCGAGGTATTGTTCGACGTCGCGTCCCGGGTCGACAACCACAGCCACTTTGGCTCGTTGGCACCCGACCATATAAGATGCATGGGCAAGCGTGGTGTCGTAAAAATACTTCAATAACATTGTCTGGTTTCCTTATGGATCGAATCGTTTTCTAAAGAACTACTGATTTCGCAATCACGAACAGGGCGACAAGCACCACGGCGATTGAGAAAACTTTTTGCAGCGTTGGCCCTTTCATCCGTTTTGCGACCAACCCGCCAGCCCACATTCCACCGAACCCGCCCATTAAAAAGGTTCCGGTAATCTCCCACGAGAGTTCCTTTCCCGTTACCAAATAAGAAGTAACGCCGCTGATGCTGATCAGGAAAATCACCAGCAGTGAAGTTCCCACCGCGCGATGGATTTCCATCGAACTGAACAACACCAGCGCCGGCACAATCACAAATCCACCACCGACCCCGAACATGCCCGATAGGACACCGGTCAACAGCCCGACCATGACCAGCAATCGGGCACACTTGGATGTCAACTTCAACTTCCCGTCTTCATCACGTTGACACGCCGATCGATCCGCTTGCGGTTGGCCTTCAGTGACGCAGACACCCGTCGCGAGTTTCGGATCTCGCGACTTAGCCCACATCCGCCAAGCAACCACCAACATCAAAAAACCAAACAGCACAAGTAAGAATTGCTCGGGGATCAATGTCGACACATACGCGCCCAGTGGTGCACCGATCATGCCGGCAACCGCGAACAACAGTCCCGTTCGAATCTCGACTTCGCCGCGATATAGTCGTGGTAGCGCACCGAACAGTGCGGTCCCGCCGACGGCGGCCAGCGATATCCCGACCGCTTCTCGCGGCGCAATGCCCATTCCATAAACCAGCAGCGGCACGGCAAATACGCCGCCTCCGCCGCCGGTCAGCCCCAGGGCAAAACCGACCAAGCAACCGAATAGGACGGCTAGGCCGAACATGATCCACCACCCTGACAGCGATTCCACGGCATCTTGGCGATCATCATCCCCATGCCACACGTATCGGTGATGCCTGCAAACACCAGGCCAGCACCCACAAATGCTGACAAGCCGATGAAGTAAGGATGGACGAAGTAGCCTAGAGCCGCACCAGCAAACACCAGCGCCCCGGCCGCAATGCGAACTTGGCGATCGAGCGAAATTGACTTCTTGCCACGCTGGACCGGCAACCCAGCCGCATCCCAAGCCGTTGTGCCGCCCTCGACGTTGACGACGTTTTCAATCCCCGCGTCCAAGAATTTTTGGACCGCTTTGGTCGACCGATTACCGCTTTTGCAGATCACGTACAGCGGTTCTGCCGAGCGACCGTTTCGTGATCCGGCGATCGCTTTGGGGTCGAGCACATCGAGCGGGTAATTCCGAGCACCTTCGGCGTGTACCTCGCGATACTCCGTCGGCATCCGCACATCGATCAGATCGATGCGTCCGGCGCGATGCTTCTCTGCCAACTGTTTTACCGAAATCGTTTCCATTTTTGACTCCTCACCCAGTGATTGACCGTTCGACAGGTCGCGACAATACGACATGTTTTCTCAAAAAAACGGGGCGTTTTGATGCCCTCGCTTTGTGGCAGGCAGGAAACGCCGTTTCTCACCTGCGATACTCAAATATATCGTCAGCTTCCGATATGTCAATGAGTCGATTTTGGAATTTGGACCGTAAGTTTTTCGGCTGAAGCGGCGTGCTCAACCGTCGCTAAGTGGGGATTGGTTACGGCACACGGAGTGTGCCTACTACCTTTTGGTTACGGCACACGGAGTGTGCCTACTACCTTTGGTGGCTTTCGTAACGACTCGAAAACGCATTGAAATCGTCTAGCGTGTCGATTCCGGCGGCTGCGGATTCGACTCGCGCGACAATGATGTGGCGATCGGCCGACAAGGCTCGCAATTGTTCCAGCTTCTCAACGGATTCCAGTGGCGACGGTGATTGCTCGGCGAACCACAACAAAAAATCCCGACGATAAGCGTAGAGACCAACGTGATGCCAAAACATCGGTGGTTCCTGCTGCAATAGGCTGGGTGTAACACCATCGCGAGCATAGGGGACACTGGCACGGCTGAAGTAGATCGCCTTACGATCGTTACCAATGACGACTTTCACACAGTTAGGATTGGCCAGCAGTTCTGCATCTCGAATCGGCTTCGCGACCGTCGCCATATCGGCTTCGGGGTGATCGACCAAGATTTGCGCGACCAAATCGATCGCCTTGGGATCGATTTCGGGTTCGTCGCCTTGGACGTTGACAAAAATGTCGATCTCTGGCATCTCCGCCGCAACTTCCGCGACACGATCGGTTCCGCTTTGACACTCAGGACTAGTCAATCGCACGTTGCCACCGAACGATGCGACCGCGTGAGCCAATCGTGGATCGTCGACTGCCGCAACCACTCCGACAGCGACAGTCGACCGCGAAGCCGATTCATAAGTATGTTGCAAAATCGGCTTGCCACCGACGCTCAACAGCAACTTTTCGGGCAACCGGGTTGATGCCAAACGGGCTGGGATAACGATCTGAACTCGCATGAATTGGCTCTGGCGAAAAAGCTTCGAAGCGTTATGGGTTTTACTTAGGTGCCAATGGATTAGCGCATGCGTGATGACAATCCGGCCAGCACGGGCATAGTCACGTTGCCATGCTTGATCTCGACGCCGGAGGCCGGGTCTTCCTTCAGCAGGATCGCGCCATCGAGGTCGGCGTAATCCAGCAGCGGCAAAAGGTGTGCCGCGGCGCTGATACCGATCGATGTCTCGACCATACATCCGACCATTGTCTTCATGCCCAGCGATCGAGCTTGGCGCAGCATCGCCAGTGCGGGAGTCAAGCCGCCGCATTTGCAAAGCTTGACGTTCACGCCATGAAACAGGCCATGGCAGGCGGCGACGTCGGGTGTTGTGCGACAGCTCTCGTCGGCAATGATCGGCAACACCGATTGCTCGAAAACCGATCGCATCTCGTCTGGCGATGCTTCGGCGGGCAACGGTTGTTCGATAAACTCGACGCCTAAACGCTTCAACTCCATCGCATTGGCGACCGTCTGTTCGGCGGTCCAGCCACAATTGGCATCGACGCGAAACGCCGCGTCGGTATGTTCGCGAAGGGCGCGAACGATGGTCAAATCGTCTGCCGTGCCGAGTTTAATCTTATAGATCGACCATCCCGGTTGGCGATCAAGCTTTTCGATCATGCGGTCGATCGTATCAATACCAATCGTATAACTTGAAACGGGAATATTCTCCCAATCCAAACCCCACATCTGATAACAGGGTTTGCCATGCCGCTTGCCCCACAGATCGTGAGCTGCGAGGTCGAGCGCGGCGGTCGCAAAGTGATCGCCATTCATGACGTCAAGCATTTTGGCCCAAACGGTTTCGGGCGATTGGTCGCGGTAGGCATCCAGATGTGGCTTGGCGGCTTCGAGTGATGCGGTCATCGATTCGAAGGTGTGACCGTAATAGTCATTGACGGTCACCTCACCGAGCCCGTACAGATCGCCATCTCGCAGTTCGACGATCAAACTGTGTTGGTCGGTAATCGTGCCACGTGCGATCGTAAACGGATCGGCGATCGGCATTACGAGACGATGCAGAAAAATGTCCATCAAAAATTAACTCCGCTGATGGTTTCCGATTGGAATTTAGATTATCGCAATGCCCGGGACGTCGGTGAGCGAGATGTCAGTTACCGACGATTGATCGCCTCAGTTCGATCGAGGCTTGGACGAGTTTCGCTGGTCCATCGCGATAAACGTCACACGCTGGAACACCGAACATCTCTTCGGCTCGTTTTACTTCGGCGGCCGATTCTTCGGCGGACAACGTGCGACTATTGATCGCGACGCCGATCAGTCGGCATGGGTGGCGGAAGTTTGCCGCGGTTAAGAAAAACTCGAGTTGGCGTTTCATGTCCGGTATCGCAATGTCATCAAATCCTTTGACCATCTTGCGGCCCGCTTCATAAACATAGATCAACCCATCGGGCGCCGAGCCATGCAACAAGCCGAGCGTCACGGCGGAATAAGCCGGATGCGTGATACTGCCTTGGCCTTCGATCAAAACGAAATCATGAGATTCATTTTCATAGACCAATTGTTCCGCCGCGCCGTTGACGAAATCGGACACCACACAATCGATCGGTACACCTTCACCAGAAATCATAATGCCGGTTTGGCCAGTCGCCAAAAACTTAGCATCATGTCCCGCGGCAATCAGGCCGTTGCAAACTTCAACTGACGCCACCATTTTACCGATACTGCAATCTTGGCCAACGCTATGAATACGAATGCAACCGGGACGAAACGTGCGACCGGTTCCGGTCAGCTTAAAATGATTGCGACGCACGTCGACCAGGCGGCACTGCGCCTTCGCCGCCAGCGCTACGTATTCGTCATCATCGGTCAAAAAATCATGCAAGCCCGATACGACATCGATCCCTTGATTCAAAGCCTCGATGATCACCGATCGCCATGCTTTGGGCAAACGTCCGCCTGGGGGTGCGATGCCGACATAGATCGCATCGGGATCCGATACTTCGGACAACGAACGGACCACCGGAATATCGCCACCGGCGGCAAATAATTCGCCAGTCGTTTTCGCTTCGGTCGTTTGATCGATCAGCGCCACGACGTCGCCGGTTCGATACCGCAGCATGCTGATCGCGGTTTTGGCTAGGAAGGGTGTCGAATAGCCGTCGGTTAACAGGACAATTCGATTGTGCAATTCCAAATGAGGATTAATGTCCGAGCGGTCATCATCCTGGCGATCATGCTGGGTTTGGTTCGACACTTCAATAGGACCTTGCCGGGCGAGCGATTGGGGTGAAGTTTACGGATGCGATAGGTCGCATCCGATCATAACGCACGCCCTGTCAGCTCAACCAGGACCGCATCTGGGCCTTGGCAGCTTGAATCGCCTCGGGCAACTTTGCGGGGTCTTTTCCACCCGCCTGCGCCAAGTCGGGGCGTCCGCCACCGCCACCGCCAACGGCCTTCGCTGCGTCACCGACCCATGTGCCGGCGCTCAGGCCGCGATCGACCAGCGGACGACTCAGACCTCCGACCAACACGACCTTGTCATCTTGAATCGACGCGAGCAACACCGCGACCGGCGATTTGCTCGACTTGCGCATCGCATCGATCCACCCACGCATCAGGTTCGCGTTCCCACCGGGTGTTTCGGCGACGACCACGACCGTATCGCCAACCGTTTCGCCGGTGGCCAACAAATCTTCGACTGACGTTTCGCCGCCCGAGGTGACGTTGCTCAATTCTTCCAGCAGTTTCACCCGTTCTTGCAACATCGCTTCGGTTCGTGTCGCGACATCGATCGGCGTCACGTTCAATGCGCGCGCGGCGTCGCGAAGTTGCGCCTTGGCTTCGGCATAATCGATCCCCGCTGTCGACTTTGCTTCTTTTCCAACGATCTCCGCATGTTCACCAGGCTTTCCTGCTGCGATCTCCTTCTTGATCGCGCGAATGTCGTTGACCAGCGTCATCACCTTTTCGGTCAATCGCCCCGGGGCACAACCGAGCAATTTACAAGCGGCATCGACGGTCGACAAAATCGAATCGCGATACCCTTTGGCTTTGTCGCCAGTTAAAGCGACGACGCGACGCGTTCCCGCCGAAACGCTTTCCTCGGCGATCAATTCGAACGAGCCGACTTCGCTGGTGCGATCCAAATGCGTCCCGCCGCAAAGTTCGCGACTGAACTCGCCCATCGACACCATCCGCACCGGATCCGGATACTTCTCACCGAATAACATCATCGCGCCAGCCTTGCGTGCTTCGGCAAGCGTGACGATTTGGCATCCGACCGGATCATCCGCGGCGATCTTATCGATCACATCTTGTGTGATTTTTGCAAGCGTTTCGTCGCCCAACGATTTCTGATGCGAGAAATCGAAACGCAGCCAGTCGGCATCGACCTTGCTGCCTTGTTGCTGAGCGTGGGAACCGACGTTCCGCTGCAGGGCATAATGCAAGATGTGAGTCGCGGAGTGTGCGCGACGGAGCGAATCACGGCGATCCTGATCGACCGTTGCGACGCACTTAACATTTTCTTTGATCTCGCCACTGGTCAAATAACCATGATGAACGATCAAGCCGGCATGCTTTTGCGTATCGGTCACGCGAAACTCAAAGCCGTCGCCTTTGATCACGCCGGTATCAGCGACTTGGCCACCCGACTCGGCATAGAAAGGTGTCGAATTGAGCACGATACGCATCGGCGCTGGCGTTTCCACCTCGGTCGCCTTGGCATGCGACAGCAACAAACCTTCGTCCTCGTCACCATGTCCATCGCCGGTAACGATACCTTTTACAATCGCTTCGCTGACGATTTTTTCATAACCGACAAACGGAGTCTCGCGCAGCGTTTCCTTTAAAGTTTCCAGCGGTCCGGTTTGGAACAGTTTATTCTGTTCTCCACCGCTGATTTCCGAGTGCGTCTGCATGGCGGATTGATAGCCGGCCCAGTCGAATGTAAAGCCATGCTCAGCGGCCATCTGTTGCAGCAATTCTGGCGGCACTCCATAGCTGGTATAAAGTTCCGCGGCACGTCCGCCGTTGACTAGCAGGGTGTTGTCCGACCGCATTTTGTCGAACAATTTCTCGATCCGGTCGAGCCCCACGTCGATCGTTGCGAAGAAGCGTTCTTCTTCGCTCTTGATCACATCGGCGACTCGCGGAATCGTCTCGCCAAGTTCCGGATATTGTGCCTTCATCGCGTCGGCCACTGCATCGACCAAATGGTATAAGAACGGTTCGCGCAGCGACATTTGATGGCCATCAAGCACCGCGCGGCGAATCAATCGCCGGATCACATACTTCGCACCATTGGCACCCGGATAAACGTTCTCGTGAACCGCGAACGTACATGCACGAATATGATCAGTAATTCGGCGCAGCCGACGTCCGTTATCGCTCTTATACTCATAAGGCACGCCGGTCACTTCCGCCGCCGCTTCGACGATCGGTCGCAGAATATCAATATGATAATTTGTCGGCACACCTTGCAGGACGCTGGCGCAGCGTTCAAGCCCCATGCCGGTGTCGATGTTTTGGCTTGGCAGGGGACGCAAGTTGTCTGGCGGATCGCCGACGCGATTGAACTGGGTGAATACCAGATTCCAGATTTCGACGTTACTGCCGTCTTCCAAATGGTAGTAGATTTCGCTGCACGGGCCGCAGACACCGTCGGGACCGAGGCTGGGCGCGCTGGCTGGCCAGAAGTTTTCGTCTTCGTCCATCCCGGCGACGCGCGAGGATTGCAAGCCAATTTCGTCGGTCCAAATCCGCCGTGCTTCGTCGTCGTCCTTATAGACCGTTACGCTCAGTTTATCGCCGGGGATACCGAGCCATTTTTTGTCCGTCAGGAACTCCCACGCCCAGTGGATCGCTTCGCGTTTGAAGTAATCACCGAAACTGAAGTTGCCCAGCATTTCGAAGAACGTGTGGTGGTAAGCCGTGCGTCCGACATTGTCGATGTCGCCGGTGCGGAGGCATTTTTGGCAAGTTGTGGCGCGGGTGAAGTCGAGCTTTACTTTCCCCAGGAAGTGGTCCTTGAACTGGTTCATCCCGGCGGGAGTGAACAAGACGGAAGGGTCCCAGGTGGGGACCAGCACATCGCTGGCTTGTCGCACGCAGCCCTTGGATTCGAAGAACGCCAGGTACTTTTCTCGTAATTCGTCTGTCTTCATTGCTGGCGCTGCCGGTTGGTTCAGGTTCTGATGGAGTGGAAAGTGGGTGAAGGAAATCCGCCAAACTGCAGCGATGATAACGATCGTCGGCGATTGTCGGAACCGAACATCGGCGGCACAATTTGTTCTCTGACGGCCCGGCGGATCGTCTACCTACCCCGAACCCGGTCGCTGTGTTAACGTTCCCAAGTCTTGACCGCCTCGGTTTGTGGTGATTTGTGCCGCTGTTTGTTCTCTTTTTCGGAATTGTGTGACGTTGAACCGATCGCTGATTACCCCACGAACGCTTAAAGGGTTTCGTGACTACTTGCCCGAGGCGATGATCCCTCGCGAGCGTTTGATGCAAACCGCACGACAAACGTTTCGCTCGTTCGGGTTCGCGCCGATCGATACGCCGGCGCTGGAATACTTGGAAGTTCTGTCGGGCAAGGGGAGCGACGAAACCGATCGGCAACTTTATCGATTCACCGACAATGGCGGCCGCGACGTCGGCATGCGGTTCGATTTGACGGTGCCGCTGGCCCGGTTCGCGGCCCAACATATCGCTAGCTTGCAGGTGCCATTCAAACGTTATCACATTGCCCCAGTTTGGCGGGGCGAAAACACGCAAGCGGGCCGTTATCGCGAGTTCGTGCAGTGCGATTTTGACACGATCGGCACCGAATCGGTGATGGCCGACATTGAGATGGTAGTCGTGATCGATGCCTTGATGTCGGCGATCGGGATCGAGCGTTTCAAGATTCGCATCAACAACCGCCAGATTTTGACCGGAGTACTCGAAAGCCTCGGTTTGCAAGATCACAGCGTGGCGGTGCTGAGGTCGTTGGACAAATTGCCGAAGATTGGTCGCGAAAAAACCGCTGCAGAAATGGTCACCTCGGCCAACATTTCTGCTGACCAAGCGGATGCTGTCTTGCGATTGGCGGAGTGCACGGGAACGCCCGATCAGGTGCTGTCGACGTTGTCGAACATCGCTGGCGGAAACGCCACAGCAGCCCAAGGGATCGAGCGGTTGAGCCAAATCGTCAGCGGCGCGATCGCCGGCGGGGCAAAGGCCCAGCGGCTGCAACTTGACGTTTCGATCGCTCGCGGATTGGACTACTACACCGGCGTAATTGTCGAAACGTTTTTGGACGATCTGCCGGCGATTGGCAGCGTCTGCAGTGGCGGTCGATACGACAACCTGGCCGCACTTTTCACCAAACAGCACTTGCCTGGCATCGGTGCGTCGCTCGGTTTGGACCGCCTGCTGACCGCCATGCAGCAACTTGAACTACTGCCGCGAGTCTCCACGCCGGCTCCCGTTTTGATCACGTTGTTCGATGACCAGCGGCGCGACGATTATTTGCGGATGGCCGCAGCTCTGCGAAGTCATGGATTGGCCGTTGAAGTCTATTCGGAACCGAAGAAGCTGGGTGCCCAGCTGAAGTATGCCGATGAAAAAGGGTTCGAAGTAGCCATCGTCGCTGGCACCCAGGAATGGGAATCTGGCAAAGTGCAAGTTAAAGATTTGAAGCGAAAGATTGCGATCACGGCCGATTACCGGCACGACCGTCCGGATGATTTAGTGGCCGCGATCCGATCGATTTTGGATGAATCAACCCAGCCTCGGATTGCTGGGACCTAGGTCGCGTCGGGCGAATCAGTCTTTAGAATATGGCAATGAACCCAACCACCCCCACGACGTCGGCCGACACGGGATCGACCGCCAACGACATCGCGTCGGACTCGCAATCACCGCTGGTTCGCCCCTCGGACCTGCGGCTTTTGATCGTCGATAACGAAGCCGCCCATGCGCGGGCGATGACCGAAAGCCTGGAAAAGATTGGCTATAAGTGCGAAGTCGCGACGCGCGGGCCCGATGCGGCCAAGCTGATCGAACGCGAAACATTTGACATCATCATCACAGACATGGTGATGAACGATGTCGATGGGATGCAGATTCTGGGACTTGCCAGACAACGTCTGCCCGATTGCGAGATCGTGATGGTCACCGGGCATGCGAGCGTGCCGCTGGCGGTCGAAGCCATGCAAAAAGGTGCCTTCAACTTTCTTGAAAAGCCGATCACGCCAGCGCGACTAAGGGCGATCGTCGAAAAGGCGGCCGACGCCGTTGGGCTCAAGCGAACCAACACTGAACTGCGCCAGCGACTCGATGAACGCTTCGGTTTCGAAGGGATCATCTACACCAGCGCCGCGATGCAAAACGTGATCGATCGTTTGCGGCGGATTGCTGCGACCGATGCGACCGTGCTGATTACCGGTGAAAGCGGCACGGGAAAAGAGATGATTGCCCAAGCGATTCACCAAAACAGCCCACGTCGGGCAAAGCGAATCGTGGCGCTCAACACACGGGCGGTCAGCGAACATTTGGTTGAGAGCGAATTGTTTGGGCACGTTAAAGGTTCGTTCACCGATGCGGTCAGCGATCGTGTCGGCGCGTTCGAGTATGCCAACGGCGGAACGTTGTTTCTGGACGAAGTCGGCGACATGCCGATGAGCACTCAGATTAAATTGTTGCGAGTCTTAGAAGAGCATAAGATCACGCGGGTCGGCGACAATAAACCGATCAAGGTTAATGTCCGTTTAATCTCGGCGACCAATCGTCCGCTGGAGCAGATGGTCGATGACGGAACATTCCGAAACGACCTTTATTTCCGTTTAAAGGTTGTCACGGTTGTGTTGCCACCGCTGAGAGACCGACGCGATGACGTGATCCCGTTGATGGATCACTTTCGTAAGACTTTTTTGCGACGTTATGAAAAACCGGCATCGCATTTCACGCCCGCGGTTACCAAGTTATTTTTTTCATATGATTGGCCGGGCAATGTTCGCCAATTGCGTAACTTCGTCGAAACGATGGTCGTGCTTGACACCGATGGAGTGCTTGGCGAAGACGACCTGCCGCCCGAATTGATGGACCCCGATTCAAGCATTGCCGATGCGTCGCAGACACCTGCGATCGGTGGCGGGATGATGTCTGAGTCGGCGCTGCTGGGGCAACCGCTTGCAGCGATCGAAAAGTGGGCCATCGAAGAAACGTTGCGTTTGACCGGTGGCAACCGTGAGGAAGCGGCAAAGGTGCTTGGCATCGGAGCGCGAACACTTTACCGCCGTCTTGATCAATATAAGAAAGACGACCCTGACTGGAATGAATCCGACTTCGCCAGCGAAGAGGATTGAGGGTTGCGCTGGCTTGTGATTGAGGATCTGTCGGAAAACCGAAGTGAACCGCACCTACGTTCAAAGCGGTTCGTGTTTTTCTGATAGCGCCAAAGAAACAAAAAACCGACCAGACAATAACGCCCGGTCGGTTTCGCTTCTTAAGTGTTTGAAACACCGATCAATCCAAAGGCTTTACGCGCAGGTTGCGGAAGTAAACCTTGCTATCGGGATCGTGAGCCTGCAACGCAAAAGTCCCTTCGCTTAAACGCCGCTCAAAGTCCTTTGACTCCGCAGCCTTGTTTTCTGGCTCGGTATAGTCAACCATCGTTTCACCGTTGAGAATCAATCGAATACGGCGTCCTTCGACGATAATTTCTTGACGATACCACTCGTTGTCTTTCACTGGCGGGGCGGCGATGTTTTCAACACCATACAGACTGCTGGTTCGCTTCGGGTCGCCGTGCGTTACATTGACCTGGCATTCATAACCATACTTTGGCCAACCCGACGGTTGATATTTGGTGTGGAAGTAAATGCCAGAATTGCTTCCCGGCGTCGTCATCACTTCGGCGATGAAGTGAAAGTTTTTTAGTGGTGCCAGTTCACCGTCATAGAACAGGTGAGCACGTGGGCCATCGATTACGATTTGGCCGTCTTCGACTTTAAGACTATCGGGATTTTCTTCTGACTTTTTCCAGCCATTGAGCGTTTTTCCGTCGAACAAAGAAACAAAACCTGCTTCTTTTTTGTCGGAGCCGTCTTCAGCGAGTGCTAGGTTGGCAGATCCGATCGCCAACATACAGGCAGCGATTATTCGGCTGAGTTTGCGTGCGTAAATGAGTTTCATGAGGGGATTATCTGCGAAGGGGCAAAAAAGGGGGGGCGTGAGATAAAGGGAGTATGGTCGCTTTCGCGGCGCGTTGATGATTTTCACCAATTATATCTGGTCAGCGGTCGTCTGGGTCAACGACCAGCGATGCCGATGCGCAGCCGTTATTGTCAAACGAAACGGTAAGCGAAAATCGCCGGGATAACGACCCCGGCGATTCATTGGATTTAACTGCATGACAATCGAACCGGGTTGGCTCAGAGGGTCACGAGCGATTTATAGTCCTGCATCGGCAGCGGGCAATTCACCAGCGGCAATCTTTTCAGCGAATTTCTTGCCGCTGCTGCTGCTCTTATCGCCAGCCTTTTTCAACCCGGCAACGATCAGTTCTTTAGCCTTTTCAGGGTTATCCTTGACCCAATCCTTAGTGAAGTCCTCTTTCTTGAGGTACTCCATGATCGCCTTGCCATACTCATTGCGTTCAGTCTTCTTTTCGCCCTTCACATGGCAAACGTTGCACCCCGCCTTACGTGAGGCCGCGACAAAGTCCTTGTCGGCTTCTTCGGTCGCGTAGTGATCTTTCCATTCCTTAGCAAACTCATTGGTTGCCAAGGCGGGAGCAGCCAGGAAACATGCACAACCGAACGCTAAAACCAATCGCTTCATAAAATTTCTCCAAGGGGACATGCTCGAAAGGACGATCTCTGAGGCCCTATTAAAACCTCGACCTAGACCAAAAGTCAAATGAAACGGCAATTTGTGGATTTTCTTGGTCAGTCCTCAGCGGAATTTGCATCGTCAGAAACCGCAGCCGGCTCCACCGGATTTGACGGATCTTCCGGAAAATCAGGCAGACGGGTCCGATCAAATCCCGACACCACCGTCCCGTCCTGCAGAAACTGCGAGGCTCGCACCCGACTAGCCGCAATCGTTTCGTCGATCGGTTCGCTCCAACGGACCACCCAACGAGTCGAGCGTTCACCTAGCCAAGTCGGTCGCTGCGAAGAAATCATTTGGCTCATCCAGTACGCCTGACGCCCCCCCCCACCGACCGTGGTAACCAACAACGGCCAGTCCGATTCCGGTTGATAGTCGTACGCATTGTCTTCGCCACGCAGATTGACCAATTGATCGGGATTATCGTAGGCGGGATCGAGGCCCGAAAACTCAATGTGAGCCGCCATCGGGGAGGAAAGAAAAACACCGTTTCGGCTGTCACGATCGATCAACATCGGGTAGACCCCTGACGGCCCAAGCCGCGTTCGCACCAACCCTTGGCCAGTCCACATCGTGACCCGGTTAAGCACCAATTGAATCTGGTTACCAGCGGCCGAAGGTGGTACGTTCACCCCTGCCACCTCCAGCATTCGACGCGAAACGGCCAGCAAGCCATTATCCCAACGCAATTGCAACTGGACCGGATCAACCACATTGACCAACGTCATCTCGCCTCGCACCGCGACGTTATTCATTTCGATCGCAACAAGCGGTGGAACCGGCGTACGTGGTGGCGCTGCTGTTCGCGAGGCCAGTGGTACCGTCTCGGCATCCCGCACCGCGGAACCTGGCGCAAGGACGTCGCCGCCAACACGCAACGACAACGGATCCTGCATGATTAAACCGATATCGGGGCGTATGCCTTGGGGGCTGGTGATCTCAAACGCAAATACTTCCTCTCGCTCGGTCAAGTTTTCAATCGTCAACGTACAGTCGGTCAAACGAACCAACCGATTGTCTGAAACTGACAACAGGGAACCACCATCAATCGATGCGCTTCGCACATTCCAATTCAGATGCAAATTCTGGAACTCAACACGATTGGACCCGACATCAACCATCACAGCACGTTGCATCGCCGGAATCGGCCCCGTGATGAAGCGAATCTCGGTCGACCCAACAACGGATCGGATCGTCATACCATCATTGGGGATCCGAATCGGTGGGCTTTCAATGACCGATTCGGCCAGCTCGATCGTCTTGACGTCCAACTCATCGGCTAACTGAATCGCATCGACCAAAGTCGCGGCGCTGGCAACCCTGCCGGTCTGGTCGATTGGTCCGACCACAATTTTCTCGATCTTGACAGCCGGAATCGTCCCGCTGTTGATCGCATCGGTTCCGGGCATGGCGTCTCTGGGCAACGCCAAGTCGGAATACTTCGGCGGCAGGGTCGCCAAATCAAGCCCCGCGTCGCTGCCGTTAATCGCCGCCGCGTCAGTCGCCGCCGTTGGCATTGCCTCCGCCGGGCGTTTGGGGACCGAAACTGCACCAGATTCGCCCAACGGACCCGCCCCGGGCACCGGCTCAATCGACTTAGCGCCGCCGGAATCGATCGCTCGGCCGCTAGTGCCAAACGCCGCAGGGTCGATCGGGATCAGATTGATCCCGGTTCCGTCAAAATCAGCCGCGGGGTCTAAGTCTGTACCGACAGCCTGCCGCATGACAACCGCAGAAGGCGGATTCTCCAGCACGAAGGCGCTGTCCCGCAACGACGCGATCACCTGCAACACGACCGCTCCGATCAACAACAATGAGGCTGCCGCCAGCCATGGCAAGTGGGTCGCCAGACGTCCACCAACCAACTCATCACGATTGATCGTCAATGTCCCTTGGGCTTGCGCCCTGATCAACCCTTCACGCGCCGCCAGTTCTCGCAAATCAGCAACCAAATCAATTGCCCGCTGGTAGCGTGCATCCGGCGACTTGGCCAACATCTTGTGAATGACCGCCTTCAGGTCGTCGCTGATCCCACTGCGCAGTCCCGATGGATCGGGCGGCGGAGCGTTGCCATGGTTGAGCAACTTCTGCAGCATCGTGCCACCAGGATATGGCGGACTGCCGGTCAATATGAAATAGAGCGTGCAGCCGAGCGAATAGATATCGCTGCGAACATCTGCATCACGCGGATCACGAGCCTGTTCCGGCGAAATGTAATCAAATGTCCCCAGCGTTACGCCGCTGGCCGTCATATCACCCGACATATCCAGTTGGTCACTGCGGGCCAAACCCATGTCGACCAATTTGGTGTCGCCGTCTGTATTGACCAGCACATTGGACGGCTTTACATCGCGGTGAACAACACCACGGCCACTGGCATGATGCAACGCTTCAGCGATTTGACGAGTGTAAAAGACGGCATCGTCGATGCTGAGCACACCCTGCTGAGCGACCAAATCGCGAAGGTTTGTCCCTTCGATGTATTCAAAAACGATGTATCGCCAACCTTCAAACATCCCAACGTCGAATACACGCGCGATGTTGGGGTGGTCCAACCTTGCCGCACTTTGCGCTTCGTTGCGAAACCGGCGCTGCATATCGGGATCATCACCGATGAACGGAATCACCTTGATCGCAACCGTTCGATCCAATCGTTCATCGCGTGCGCGGAACACCGCGCCCATGCCGCCACCACCGATCAATTCTTCCAGCTCAAAGTGGCTTAAGCGGTGGCCAAGCAACACCTTAGCCACATCCGCCGGCGTCGCCGCAGCATTCCCAGCATTACGCACCGAAGAACCCGCATCCGTTCGGCGGATCACAGTCTTGGCCTTCTCGTCCGTATCCCCCCCCAGATCGATCGCCAAATTGACAACCGGTTCGTTTTGGACCATCTGGTCCATCGACGCCGTCGAACCGATCTCGTCCCGCTGGGCGTCGCTGCGTTTCAACAGCGTTTTATCCGGCAGTTCCGGTAATTCGTTTCCGGCGTTGGCTTGCGGCGCCTCCATCAGTTAAATCTTCCAAACTGTGACAGCCTGAAATCCCGCAACTCCGTCGGGACGAATAAGGCCAACCGCTGGCCAACGAACAAGTGTGATAAGCATCAAAAAAACGAATCGCCGTTGCCGCATCACGACCTCTGCGCCCGATTTCTGACTATCGCATATTTTAGATCGGTCACCCACAAGGGTCAAATAAACCGATGTCAAATTAACTTTCGTCCCACCAGCATCAAAGGCGACGATTCCGCCCTCCGATCAATCGATAGTACCGGTGCAACTGGAACCGCTGCCCGCGGTGCATCCGAAACAGTGATTGGCGGTTTTGACCAACCGGTTCGCTAGATCCGCTTCGGTAAGTTTTGAAATATGCGTCTGGGGCCCCACAATGGGCATATCGAGCA
Organism: Planctomycetaceae bacterium UBA6163; assembly: GCA_002428205.1. Lineage (GTDB taxonomy): Bacteria > Planctomycetota > Planctomycetia > Pirellulales > Pirellulaceae > UBA6163. The sequence continues at coordinate 15,313 of DIUH01000410.1, read as the reverse complement.
TTTGATTGAAATCACAGTCGAAAACATTCCCTTGCCAATCGACCGATACCAACGTGCGACACATCAACCCGTCAAGCGTCTGGGGATTAAAGTGCCGCACCAGCTTTTCCATGTACTTTTCTAACTCGCCACGCCTCAACAAGTCGTCCAAATAACGACTGATCGGCATATTAGTAATCGTATAAAGATGGTTGAACCGAATCCCATAACGGTCCCAAAGTTGGTCACGATACGCTTGTTCCAATTCCTTCTGATTCGGAGGCAAGCCTGTCCCGACCGGATTATAAACCAGATTCAGCAACAAATCGCCCGCTTCGTCACCATACCCCAACTCATTCAACCGACGGATCGCCTGAATCGACTTGGTGAACACCCCCGACCCTCTCTGGGCATCGCAGTTGTCTTCCAAATAACAGGGCAATGATGCAACCACTTCAACACCATGCTGAGCCAAAAAGTCGGGTAAGTGAGTGAATCCTGGAGCAAGCAGAATCGTCAAATTACACCGATCGATCACCTTCAGTCCCATCGCAGTGGCCTGCTGAACCAACCACACAAAGTTCGGATTCATCTCCGGTGCACCACCGGTGATATCAAGCGTTTGCACGTTCGAACGTCTCAAGAATGAGACGACATCCTCAGCCGTGTTTCGAGTCATGCTCTCACGCCGATCCGGCCCGGCATCAACATGACAATGTGAACAAGTTTGATTGCAAACCTTGCCAAGATTGATTTGCAAAGTGGTCAAACCCAGGCTTCTCAGTCCACCCACAACATGCCCGCGGATCGACTCTTCAAAACTGCTGATGTTGCCAACAAACTTACAGTCGCCCAAAACCTTAAGTTGATAAACCGGCGAACTGAGTTCGTTTCCGGTTCGCTGAAGTGTCTTTAATATCATCTCAACAACACTGCTCCCCATCGCCACAGGCATTCAATGCCTCAGTCGTTTCGTCGTAATCATGCCCCTTGGTCTGTCGCGGGTCTCGATACCTCATTTTACGACAATCAAACTCCTTGGCATCCTCGCTCCCCACGGCCTCACGTGGTTCGATAGGCTCGAACATGCCTACATACGGCGCCCGCCCAAGCAAACGGAACGTCTTATCACAGACCGCCATCCTTTTTCCGCGGTAATAGACATGACCGTCGTCATCGGTTACCTGTTTAAACGGACCGCGATAAACGACGGCTTGATTGCGTTCCAAACAAGCCCCTTGCTTGCCCTTGTAAGCAACCACAGTGATCGATCGAAACTCAATCCCCTCTACCGTCTGCCACGGATCACGCGACCGCTTGGCAATCTCGATGCCATGGAATCCGGCATCTTCAAAGGCTTGTAAAAATTCGTCTTCGCGAAATGCCCCCGAAATACAGCCCGACCATAAAGTTGAATCGCACCGTAGATGATCGGGCACCGTTTCATCGGAAACAATGTCGCTGATCGCCGCGCGACCACCCACCTTTAAAACACGAAAGATTTCGCCAAACAACCGCTGGCGATCGACTTGGCGAACCAAGTTCAACACGCAATTGGATAACACACAATCAACGCTTTCACTTTCGATTAATGGGTGCTGTGCCCGCAAGCGATCTTCGATGCCACGAAGCGCCAGATAATCCGACACACCGCCAATCGGTGCCGACTGCAACTCGGTCTGCAATCGATCGAGATCCAATTGTAAATCTTGTATCAGACCATATCGAAACTCGAAGTTGCGAAAACCGATCCGCCGCGCCACCGCATCTTGATGCTTGCGTGCCAGCGCTAACATCTCCGCATTGCAGTCTACACCAATCACCCGCCCACGCTGGCCAATGACCTGAGCGGCGATGTAACACAACTTGCCGCCGCCGGACCCGAGGTCCAACACGGTATCGCCCTCACAGACAAAGGGGGTCGGATCGCCACAACCGTAGTCACGTTCCAAAATTTCGTGCGGTATCGCCTCCAACAACTCTTTGCGATATTCCACCGGACAACACAGCGAGGGTTCAAACTGCTGTGCCGCCGCAGCATATCGCCCATAAACGCTCGCCTCCGCGGATACTTCCCGCCCGTTATCCAGGCCCATCGCGTTAACCGTTTGTGTCATCAATCGCTCCTTTGATCAATCCTCCGGCACCGCCCTATCGCACGGCCACCAAGACAGCTACCCCCAACAGACTATCAAACGGCCCGGTGTACCGAAACACCCAGCCATTTCCCATCGTGATTGGCGTCGTTGGTTTGCGTAACCGTGCGCAACGTTCTCACGTCACTATTTTAACATGGTATCAATTTGCCAAGTTGTAACGATCGCATCAGTTACCCCCCCTTCCTGCAATTGGACGATTTCGTCTTGCACCAAACATCGCCATCCGCTTTGGTAGTCGAATCTTAAGGTTTTGCGAATGTCCACAAGCGCATCGAGATCAACACCACGGACTAACGAACATTCACAAAAACGCTTTTACAATCACACCATCTACCTCGAATCAGTCGGCCCAGCCATGAGCCAATGTTGTTCAGACGCCAGTTCACCCAAACCAACATGCAGCTTCGTGAGACCGAAGAACATCTTCGCGAAGCGATCGCGATCACGAATGCGGCCAATCAAGCCCAAGACCGTTTTCCAGCGACCATCAGTCATGAGATTTGCACTCCACTGAATGGCTTTCTGGGAATGACACATTTGGCCAAACAGGCCAACGACCAGGATCAATGTGCGGGCTACCTCGGTCTTGTCAAACAAAGCGGACAATCTTTATTGATGCTGATCAATGATTTGCTAGATTTTTCAAAACTCGAAGCCGGCACGATGAAAGTGGAACGGACCGCGTTTAACCCGCGAATTTTGGTCGACGAAGTGGTCCGTTTAATGTCACCGTCGGCGTGGCAGAATCGTGTTGAAATCACAT
>DIUH01000410.1:4630-12393 GCA_002428205.1 Planctomycetaceae bacterium UBA6163 | reverse complement strand
GGATCTTAAACCCCTTTTGATGATCGCAGCAACAGACAGTGGAATCGGAATTGCCGCAGACAAACTCGGAAAAGTTTTCAAATCATTTTCATAGTGCGATAGCAGTAAGACTCGAAAACTCAGCGTAACAGGTTTAGGACTGGCGATCTGTAAAGAGTTGATCGAAATGATGGGCGGATCGATACGCTTGGAGAGTGTGCTGGGCGTTGGCAGCACTTTGACAGTCGACCTGCCAATGGAAGTCGCTGACGAATCGACAGCCCAGCAGTCGGCTTCTCAATCGCAAGGCATTCCATTGGCCAATGACAGGTTGGACACCGACGTGCTAACCACAGCGACTCAGATTCAAAAACCTCGAATCTTGGTCGCTGAGGATGGTGAGATCAACCAAGAGGTGACTCGTGAAATATTAGAAATGCAAGGGTGTGAAGTAACGATCGCTCGAGATGGCTATCAGGCCTTCGAACTCGCGTCGCGAAAATGCGTTGACCTTTGCTTTATGGATATCGATATGCCGAACATGGAGGGTACCGAAGCGACGGTACAAGTCCGCTCGATCGAGTCATGTTCCAATCGGTGCCACTTGACGATTATTGCCATGACGGCTCACAGTGGCGACCAAATTTTGTACGCCTGTCAGGCCGCCGGAATGGACGACTATCTGCCCAAACCGATCCAACCCGACGCGTTGATGCGAACCATCAAACGGCATGTTCAACGATAACCGTTATTCCAATAAACTGTCAAAAACGACCACCGACTTCCAATTCGGTTTTTCCTGGGCAATGAACTCCAGGTGCCGCGGAGCGGTTTGATAAATGTCATGGGCCGCTCGGTCGGCAAAGATCACGTGCAACGATACGTGATATTCGGTGTTGTTTACCGGTCGGGCCAATTCAGGGTCGCGAACACCGACCGCAAAGTCGACGACGCCTTCGTGGTCGGTCAAGTATTTTTGACAAGCGGCCAACAACCCGCTGATCATTTCTTGGGAATCGTCGGCGAGCGTAAAAAAGACGTGATGGGCCAAACGTGGCATTGAAAACCTGTCGAGTTAGTGGAAACGCGTTGAAAACGAAAAACATTTTGACATGGTTTTAACGTTCCCAACAGCGTCTCGTCAGCCCGCCATAGCGTCGCTCAATCGTCCGCCAGGTTGCGGTTTTTGGTCGGGTCGGCCGAACTGCGTCGGCCGATTCCGGCGCGGTCAATCAATGAACTGCGCATCAATTCTTCGATGTGCTCGTCGTCCGCCGGCGGCGGCCCGAAAGCTCCCAAATCCTGCGGTTCGTACTCCAAACGATACTCATGCTTGGCAAAAGCGATCCGACAACGCGGGTCCAATCGCTTGCGAACGATCGATTTCCCGTCAACTTTAGTACCATTGCGGCTTCCTAGGTCCTTGACGAACCAGTAACCATGCTCCACCGTCATGCGACAATGTTGGCCCGAAACGTTCGGAAAACGAAGCGCAATGTCGCAACTGTCGCGGCGTCCGATCAACAGACGATCCTTCAGCAGCGGAATGGGGTCGCCACCGCCGACGGGAACAAGCACACCATACTTAGGGGGGCCAGATTGTTTATCTTCCCACGTCATGATCAAAACTCTCGTGGAAGCGGAAAAAAGATTTTTGGAGAAGGAACTTGGTTGAGAAGTACGATTGCTGGCAGCAAATCGTTCTCCTCATTTTAATGTGACTTTCAAATGTTCAACGCCTAAGCCGCTTCGATAGACTCAAATTATCGTCTCCAAGTCCGTTTAGGCCGAACCCGATTCTGTTTTGGTCAATTTATGAACTCCCAGCAATACGCATTAACGCCTAATGCCCGATTTCGTGCTTTCGGTACGACATTGAAGCTACGGTTCGGCGGGCGGGTTCAGCGGATCAGCATCGACGCGGGCTTTACTTGCCCCAACGTCGACGGTGCCGTAGCGAAGGGGGGATGCAATTTTTGCGACAATCGATCGTTCAGCCCCAGTCGAAGGGTCCGTTTAGCAGCCGTCCACGATCAACTGGTGCGCGGAATTAGCTCGGTTCGCAAACGTTACAAAACGGTTGGCGCATTCATCGCCTACTTCCAACCGGCGACCAACACTTACGCTCCGGTCGACCAACTGGAGGAGGTGTATCGCCTGGCTTTGGCCCATTCGCCCGAAATCGTCGGCCTGGCGATCGGTACACGGCCCGACTGCGTCCCCGATCCCGTGCTGGAATTGGTCGACCAATTGGCGGGCGAGACTTACGTGTCACTCGAACTCGGGATGCAGTCACGCCATGACCGCACGCTGCAGTGGATGAACCGCGCCCATCGACATGGACACATGGTCGACGCGATGAATCGAGCAAGAAACCGCCGTTTCGAGACTTGTGCTCACGTAATTCTTGGTGTGCCGGGCGAAAATTACGACAACATGATGCACACCGCTCGATCGATCGGCGTTCTTGGCGTAGGCGCGGTCAAATTACACAACCTCTACGCAGTTCGCGACACGCCGCTTGGTGACAGCGTCCTGGCGGGCGAGGTCAAGATGATGAGCCGCGAAGAATACATTCACGCAGTGGTCGATTTTTTGCGGCTGATTCCCGAACATGTCGTTGTGGAACGGGTCAGTGGCGATGCACCGCCGGATTACTTGATCGAGCCGAAGTGGTGCCTCGAGAAGGCGTCGCTTCGCAGCGATATCGAATCCGAAATGCAGCGTTTGGACGCTTACCAAGGCGATCGCTACGACCCGGATTGGCAGGACGAACCGATTGATCCGCTATCGACACCCCAATCGATCAGCGATCGGATCGGCACCCGTGGACGACTGCCTGTGCTGCGGATGCAGGACGCGGCCAGTCGGATCACCCGGTGAGAGCCTTTGCGTGGCTGCGATAGGATGAACCGATCACATCGCTAGCGTAGGATCAGTACACTATTGGTGAGTTGTGTGCTTAAAAATGGCGAAAAAATGCCCAGGAAAAAACAATGACAAGTGCAATAAAATTAGACCTACCGGCAAGATTTTTACTTATAGGATTGATGATCAGCATGAATGCAGGGAATTCGCACGCTCAGGTCGATGAAGCGCCCGCAGCGGTTGCCACGGCCCCTTTCCCTGACGACCCCTGGCAATGGCTGGAAGACGTCGGTGGCGACACAGCACTCGACTGGGTTCGCCAAAGAAACACGGTTTCTCAAGCCTCGCTAGAAGAATCTGCCGGTTTTGCCGAACTGCGATCGGATCTACTGGCAATCCTCGACTCAGACGCTCGCATCCCATTCGTCTCGAAACGAGGCGATTATTTCTATAATTTTTGGCGCGACCAAAAAAACCCTCGCGGATTGTGGCGGCGAACGACACTCGAGGAATATCGTAAGGCCGAACCGAAGTGGGAAGTTTTGCTAGACCTTGATGAACTCGGGAAATCCGAAGGTGAAAACTGGGTTTGGAAAGGTGCTCGTTTATTGCGCCCCGATTATGAACTCGCAATCGTCACACTTTCTCGCGGCGGTGCCGATGCCGGTGTGGCCAGGGAGTTTAATGTCACCACCGGCGAGTTTGTCAAAGACGGGTTTCAACTCGCTGAGTCCAAGGGCAGTATGGGCTGGATCGATCGCGATACCGTGTTTGTCCAGACCGATTTCGGTGACGGTTCGATGACGACGTCGGGATACCCACGAATCGCGAAACGATGGAAACGCGGCACGCCGCTCGATCAAGCCGAAACGATTTATGAAGGCCAAATGACTGATATGTCGATTTCGGCTGGACATGATGATTCGCCCGGATTCGAACGCGACTTCGTATTCCGAAATATTGCGTTCTACAACAACGAAATGTATTTGCTGGAAAAAGACGGCAACCTGGCCAAGGTTGATGTCCCCAATTCGGCCAGCAAAGGGGTGTTCCGCGAGTTTCTTTCGGTCGAGCTTCGCGAACCGTGGACCATCGACGGCAAGACATGGCCAGCCGGTGCGTTGCTGCTAACTAAGTTCGACGACTTCATGGCAGGCAAACGTGACTTGAAGATGGTTTTCGAACCGAGCGATAACACGGCCCTATCTAGCTCCAGCTTCACCCGCGATTATTTGATCCTGAACGTCTTGGAAGATGTAAAAAATCGACTCTATGTCTTGGATCTACGCGACGACAACTGGAAGATCTCTCCGCTGGTCGGTGCCCCTGCGTTCGGGACAGTCGGTGTTTCGGGGATCGATCCCGATGAGTCAAACGATTACTTCATGACGACGACCGATTACTTGACGCCCACCACGCTGGCGATCGGGGAAATCGGCAAACAGCCCGAACCGCTGAAGTCGTTACCAGCATTCTTTGACGCCTCTGATTTACAGATTTCACAGCACTTCGCGACCAGCGCCGATGGAACCCGTGTTCCCTACTTCATGGTCGCCCAAAAAGACGTTTTGCTAAATGGATCGAACCCGACCTTGCTATACGGTTACGGCGGATTCGAAATTTCGATGCAGCCAGGCTACAATGCCAGTGTTGGTCGGGCCTGGACCAGCCAAGGAGGCGTTTATGTCGTTGCCAACATCCGTGGTGGCGGCGAATACGGGCCGCGTTGGCACAGGGCGGCATTGAAGGAAAATCGCTTGCGAGCCTATGAGGATTTTGCGGCCGTCGCACAAGACCTTTTTGATCGCAAGGTCACCACGCCCCAGCGCCTAGGGATCCAAGGCGGTTCCAATGGTGGCTTGTTGGTCGGAAACATGGTCGCGCTCTATCCCGACATGATGCGAGCGGCCGTTTGCCAAGTGCCACTGCTGGATATGCGACGTTACAACCAATTGCTGGCCGGTGCGTCCTGGATGGCTGAATACGGCAATCCGGATAAGCCAGAAGAGTGGGCGTTTATCCAGAAGTTTTCGCCCTATCACAACATCCAAAAAGACAAAAAATATCCTTCGGTTCTCTTTACAACCTCAACACGCGATGACCGCGTTCACCCCGGTCATGCCCGCAAGATGATGGCGCTGATGGAATCACAGGGACACGATGTTATCTATTATGAGAACATCGAAGGCGGACACGGCGGTGCTGCGAACAATGAACAGGCCGCTTACATGCAAGCACTCGCCTACACTTTCCTGCGTTCCAAGCTGTTTGACACAGCAAACTAACCAATGAAAATTGAGAAAAACGCGTGCAACTCGCTGGTGCTTGAAATAGCCCCGGGTTGCGTTTGCCCCGCGGAGTGACAAACCTACTCACCGGCGAACTTGCTCATAACGGTCGAGCCATCTGACAATCGAACCTCAACATCTTGTGGTTTCCGAGCGAAGTTGGCTGGATTGCGGTAACGCGGCCGTACATCGCCGACGATGCTCCGGCTAGGTTGATTGGCCAGGAAGTTCCCGGCCTTTCGGCCAAACCTGCAGGATGACTCCTTCGCTTTCACCATCGCCAAGTGGATAAGACGTGGCGACGCGAATCTGCAACTCGTTCATTGCCCCGCGATGCCGCGCTTCGGCTCGTTCATCAACCCACTTGGGGCCTTTGATTGCAAGCAATCGCCCCACCGATGGCCAGTGCGGTTCCAGCCATTGGCACAACTTGTACAACGAACCGACGGCGCGACAGGTAATGGTCGAGAACCGAAAGTCTTCTAACAGTTCTTCACCACGGGCGGCATATACCGCTACAGGTAAATCTAAGTCAGCCGCCATTTCGTCGAGGATTTTTGCCCGCTTTCCGACCGATTCGGCGAGCGATACTTTGACATCCGGACGCATGATCGCCAGCGGCACGCCCGGCACACCGGCACCACTGCCGAGATCTAAAACCGTTTCACCGGCACCGATCAGTGGTGCCAGTTGCAAACAGTCGCGCAAGTCACGCCCGACAAACAGGTCCCAGGTCGTGTGGCGAGTCATGTTAATCTGCTCGTTCCACTTCCAAACCGATCGGACGTAAGCCTCGATCCGCTCGGCTTGGTCGTCGGGCAATTCAAAACCATGGGCAACTAGTGCGGATGCAAACTCGGGGTCAATCATTCGAAGCCGAAAGGGGCGGTCGTCAAAGGGATAGTCTTTAAACCTCGGTTTTAAGTCACCGTGTCCTGATTGGCTAGTGCCGGCAGGATGCGGTTCGAAATCGTTTCAGTTCGCAACGGTCGCGGGCACAAGCGGATCCGGAACCAGTGGACCTTTTCCACCAGCCGCTAACACCTCACTTAATCGTCGCTTGATCAACGCACCCCAAATGGCGTAGCCAGCTTCGGTCTGATGCAATCGATCGCTTTTAAAGTACTCGTCGATCGGCTTGCCACGGGCATCCAAGTAATAGTCAGCCGTTTCGACAAAGTAGACATGAGGGGTGGATGACGCGATTTCTCGCAACCGATCGTTGACGCGGCGAATCTTTGGCCACGCGACCAATCGCGAAGCGGTCGGTGTGATCTCGACCAACAACACTGGCGATTCGCTTTGATGCTGCTGCGAAACGTTAACCACATGACGAGCCAACCGTTCGACTTCATCAACCGAAATGTCGGTCGATCGCCCTGTCACATCGTTCGCCACAAACACGACCATCGCGGCATACTGATGCGGAGTGATCAATCGCTTGGCAAAGACCGCCAAATCGCTGAACTTCGCCCCGCCATAGCCGCGACGAATGACCGAAAACGGCGCCATATCCGACTCGATCGTCTCCCACAATCGCACGCTACTGCTGCCGACAAACAAAATGGCATCATCGGGATGCTGTTCGGCTTGGTCCAGTGTTTCGAGTTCTTTGATCGCAGCGCTCCAGCGTTTCTCCGCCGCTTCGGCATAAGATTCGTAAACGGGCACAGCGGGCGGCTTAGGCCTCGTGGCGATCATCTGTCGCAGCGTCTGCTCGGCCGCTGTGGCAATCACATTCGCCTCATCAACCGGCAAACCGTCAACCTTCATCGGTTCGGGCACACCAACCGCTTTTCGATACGCAGCCGAACGACGCGAAAATCGATCGAGCAACAGTTTATGAAACTCTTTTTGTTCATCGGTCGCGTCGGCCTTGCGATCGGCGGGTGTTAAACCTGTCAAATGAATCAACGTCGCCTCGGCATCGGCGGCATCACAACCGAGTCCCGCAAGCAAACCGATCGCCATTGTTAAGTGACCATCAGCCGGCGGGTGGACGCCGTCGCCGTACCCGTAGTCGGCGACAGCGGCTTTAACGCGTTTCAGGTAATCATCGGTCGCCTGATGCACATCGATCACGCGATCGACATGAGGGCTTGATGCGAGTGACTTCACGACATCGCCAAGGGCGGTCAATGTCTTGTCATAGTCACGATAGGGGTTGCGATAACCATACGGCTCGCCGGCTTCCACCTTCTTCAATTGGTTTTGAATCGGCGGGGCGTCGATGTCAAACGATGGAGGCGTCAGCAGCACAAGTTTCGCGCCGCGCTGTGCCACCTGATCGACCAGCTTCGTCAAACCTTTTCGATACGCCTGCTCAATCTCGGGCGACTTGGGATGATAGATTCCATCGTTCATGCCATAACAAACGACTACCCAGTCAGGCCTTGCGATATCAAGTGCCTTGGTCAATCGATCATGCACATTGGGACGCGGGAAAGGGTGAACCGGTTCAGTGATGCCCGAAACCGTTTCGCTGCTCAATCCGATACTGATCAGATCGATTTTGCGATCGGGATATGCGGCCCATAAGTAAGCTTCGGCAAGTGCCACGTATTGGCCATTTTGCGTAATGCTGTCGCCCAAAACCAAAACCGTTTGGCCATCGGCAAATGGAACTTC
>DIUH01000410.1:0-4581 GCA_002428205.1 Planctomycetaceae bacterium UBA6163 | reverse complement strand
CCAATAGGCTTCACTGCACATTAATTCCCCAACGCATAGTGTGCTGTGAATCCACATCCAACGAAGCTGGTCTGCGGTGGTTCGCCCCGATTGGCCAGCGGCAATCGCCAGGACTTCGCGGTCGGTTTCCCAGTTGATCGGTATCGCGGCGGCAGTGATGTGTAGCGCCGTCAAGCAATTCACGCGAGTTTTTTCAACATCCATTTGCCGCACCATGTCGCTGCGACAATACTCCGCGATTCCGATTCCCGCCGCATTGCCAGCGCTCTGGTCGGTCAAACCACGGACATAGATTTGAAAGATTTTGGGAAACTCATCAACGCCCGCGATCTTATCATTGAACTTCCGACCGACGACGTTGGTGTCCATTCCACTGCCGCTGATGTTCTTGCCGATCTTGTCAATGATCAACAGATCCGCATCGTTAAAGGGCAAACGTGGCATCCATTGTCGCGCCAGGTCTAATAATTCGGGTTCCCGGCTAAGCAGGCCGGACGGATCGACCGCTTCAATCATTGCGATTTGGTCGTACGCATTTTCGATAATCGCCAGGCCGAGCGAAATCGGGCACTGGGACAAGATCATCGGCACCGCTTCGTGAACAAGTTCTTCAAAGGCGATCCGTGTCATCGCTTGGTGATATTCTGCTGCGCCACGATGTTTTCCCAAACCGATCAACATCATTTTGACCAAACCGCTTTCGTGGGGACCACAAATGCGGGTGTGAGGTTTGATGCGATTGATCACAATCACATGGTCAGCGGTGGCGGCGCTGGCGTCGAAGTAAACATGAACGCCTTGAGACGTTTTTCCGATTTCTCGCACTTCCATCGACGACCGAATCTCGCATCCCATCCGCTCGGGCGTGATGCCGTATTCGGCTAAGACCGCCGTTTGCCCGGTTGCGGTCGCTCCGCCGTGACTGCCCATCGCGGGCACGATCCACGGGACACCCCCAAGGGCACGAACCGATTCAACGGCGGCTGCAACAATTTCACCGATTCTCGCTATCCCACGACTTCCAACAGCGATCGCAACGGATTGTCCGGGTTCGATTCGCTGTGCAAATTCGGATGTTCTGATTTGATCCGCCACAGCGGAATCGACGTCATTGATCTGATCCGACTTGAAATGTTGACGGACACGAAAGAATCTCGGCAGGGTTTCGTTCACTTAGCGGGCACCAGTTCTAGCGGGTCAATGGTCAAATCAGGACGTAAACGAGCCAGTCGGGCACGGCCCGCGTCGGTCACCCCGGTGCGCTGCATATCGACTCGGCGCAGCGATCGCCAAGCGGCAATACGATCGATCGATGCATCCGAGATTTTGGAACCGGTCAACCATAGTGTTTGCAGCGGCGCGGTATCGGGAACGGCAATGATGACGGCATCGCTAATACTGGTCCAGCTTAAATCGATTTCTTCGATGTCGTTCGCACCGGCAATCCAAGTCGCAAGGGAATCGTCGACAGCGGTCGCTTCCAGGCTCAGTTGTTTTAGTAATGAGGATTGGGGACAAAGCCGCGCGACATCAGCAGCCGAAACCTTCAGCGCCGTCAAATCCAACCAAGCCAGATTTTTTTGAGGTGTTATGCGAGTCAGCGTTTCCGCAGTAAGATCACAGCGGGCCAAACAGAGATTGATCAGATCATCACGATTCAAGGGTGAAAGCGATTCATCGGTCAGCTTTAAGTAGGTTGCCAGATCAACCGCTGGTGCCGAAGGCTCGGACGTCGCAGCGATCGGATTGCTCGGACGCCGAACCTGATAAAGTTTAGCCAATTCGGAAATCATATCATTCAAGCCGTCACCCTGATTATGATCGATGATGCGGTGAGTTTCTGCCGCAGCCATCGCATAGAGGCTTGGCAGATCGGCATTTCTTTGAAATTGCAGTCGCCCCAGTGAACGCAGCGGATCGATTGATGTCGATTCACCGAGGCTGAGCACACGGTGCCTGGCGAATTGCAGACGTGACGATTCCCAACCGCCCACGGTCGCATAGCCTTGGTGGATCGAAGTCGATTCCATATAGCATGCAATCCCTTCGGCCAGCCAAAATCCAGAGCGCTCGCCCGGCATGACCTTTAATCTCGTATCAGTCGCTTCGGCCAGCATTTGGTGAGTCAGTTCGTGGTAACGACTGGCACGAGATTCATCGCTAGCGGATGCGGATTGGTGTTCGCGAGTGGCGTGCAATAAGAAAGTCAGCCGCAGGTTGCCGGAATAGTATCCGGTCGACTGACTGACCTGTGGCCCTTCGGCCTTCAAGGCCTTTTGGTACTGTGCCGTGTCACGCAAAACTACCACTCGCATTTTGCTCAAGGGAGAAACACTCGGCGTGGTTGGTCGATTGGGTGTGCGCGTCTTCGATTGGTCCCATCGCTGACGATCCTTCCACAACGGAAAAAACATTTGGGTCCAAACCGCATAAAAGCGTTCCAGATCAATCGCAACTTGAGCCGCCACGTCGGCCGGCACATCCGCAATCAACAGGAAGTTCTCGGTTTCAATGCCTTGCGGCGCGACCCAATCGACTTGCAAGCCCTTGGGCATCATGCGAACCAGCGATCGGCTGTCGATGGCCTTCACACTGGCAGGGTCCTGAGCGGGCAAACCCAACCGCTGGCGAACGTTGGCATCGGCAGGATTGCTCGCGTGCCGGCGCCAAACATCGCGATAGTCGCTCCACGCTTGATCTCCCGATCGGGCTCCGGGGACGACGGCGACAACCGCGCTGGCCGGCGACTGGGGCGAGACGGCTGGCGGATCAAGTGCCGAATGGGGGGCAAATGTGATAAAACGGGTTGCAAAACAAGGCGATACGAACCACGGCGCGATCGATACCAGGATCCAAAACGATAAAGCCGTTGTTCGTTTGGTCATGGAAAAACGAGCCGTGAAAAGCGTTTGGGAAACGGGGCGGAATCGAAGCAGCAACCGGCTTGCGAATCGACTGGCTTGCGACTGCGATGCGTGAAGCCATGAACGACATTATAGACCAGTTCAGCCGAGCGTGGACGGGCGGAATCCGAACCACTTTCTTTGCTGTTTGCAGTCGGTCCGTTGGCAGATCGCTACCATACGCGAAACAACCGCGACGGGCCGAATCGTTCTGGCGGGTCACTTCTCGGCGGTCGGGTGTTGACCTATTCTGAGGCACTTCGAAAAACAGCCGAACCGCAATTTACTGCTCTGACATGGCATCAATGCCGCTACAAGCCCTACTAAACCGTTTCACTTTATCACTCTGATCCCCAGCGACTGAACATGCCTGCAACCCCAGCGATTCCCGCCGACGTATTCGTTCAAAACCGTCTTCGCGTAGCTGCGATGATGCAGCCAAACAGCGTTGCATTTGTTAACAACAACGACGTCTTGCCCACCAATGCCGACGGATCGTTCATTCTGCATCCCAACGCCGATCTGTTTTACTTGACCGGTATTGAGCAAGAGGAATCCTTGCTTGTGCTTTTCCCCGGCGCCCATGACGAGAAAAACCGCGAAATCCTGTTCATTCGCGAAGCGTCACCGCTGTTGGAAACGTGGGAAGGGAAGAAACTGACCAAGGAACAGGCGTCAGCGATTTCGGGAATCAAACGCGTAGAATTGCTTTCGGCATTTCCGACCGTATTTCGCAATCTGATGTGCGAAGCCGAAAACGTCTATTTAAACGCGAACGAGCATCCGCGTGCGAGCACCGCACTCGAAGACACTCGCGAAGCGAGGTTTGTGCGTTATTGCATGGCGCAATACCCGCTGCATCGATACCATCGCTTAGCGAGAATCATGCACCAGGTTCGAACGGTGAAATCCGCTGCTGAGATCGCGATGATTCGCCGCGCGTGCGAGTTGACACGTGACGGTTTGGTTCGAGTGGCTAAGTTTTTGCGACCCGGTGTTAACGAGTGCCAAGTCGAAGCGGAGTTCGCTCACGAGTTCATTTCGCATCGTGGCAAGTTCGCTTATTCGCCAATCGTGGCGACCGGGATCAATGCCTGTGCATTGCACTACATTGAAAACAATGCAACCTGCGAAGACGGCGATCTGCTATTGTTGGATGTCGGATCGTCGTTGGGTAATTACAATTCGGACATGACGCGAACGTTGCCAGTCAACGGCAGGTTCACGCCGCGCCAACGTCAAGTTTATGATGCGGTGTACCGTGCCTATCAAGCTTGCGCGGCTGAACTGAAGCCGGGATTATTGGCAAAAGATTGGCGCAAGTTTGCTCAAGAAACGATCGAGAAGGAAGTGGTCGACTTGGGATTGTTGACCATGGAACAAGTCAAGTCGCAAGGGCCCGACAAGACGGCTTTGGCAAAGTATTTCATGCATGGAGTCGGCCATCCGATCGGGTTGGATGTGCACGATGTGCAATTAGTGGATGCACCGCTGCAGCCAGGTTGGGTAATGACGTGCGAACCGGCGATTTATATCAGGGACGAGGCGATGGGCATTCGTTTGGAAGATACGCTTGTGATCACGGAAAACGGCGCTGAAAGCTTGATGTTCGATATTCCGATGGAAGCCGAAGCGATCGAAGATTTGATGAACGGTGGGAAATGATGGCGACGTCTCG
>DIUH01000158.1:322-4340 GCA_002428205.1 Planctomycetaceae bacterium UBA6163 | reverse complement strand
CCTTCGACACCGTCAAGCACGCGACGGACTTCATCGGGTTTCCAAAACGCGGAAATCTGGCGTTTCCAACCGGCATCAGGCAACAGGTCTTTCCCGTAGTAAAGTTCGGTGCCAACGGCCGTTGCGAGTACATCGGGACGCGGCATGTTGCGTTCTTCAATCCACGACAAGACGTCGTCCAGTCGGCGGCCCGTTGCGATCCCGAATCCGACGTGACGCCCGGCATCTTGCAACATGTCGACAAAGTCTTTCAACGCCTCATCGTCACCGTCGAGCGTGTTATCGAGATCGCTGATGATCAAACGATCAAACTCGGGCAATCGTCGCGGAACTCTGCGGTCGGCCAACGTTGGCAACGCCGTTTCGCTGACAATTTCCTGAACATCGCGCAAGTACCGCGTGGCGTGCGTCTGCCAACTGTAGTGTTCACGAACACCCTGAATGCCATTTTGCGACCAAGTGCTCCATTGATCGGGTTCAGTCAACGCCCTCAGCAGCGCGTGTTCGATCGCTAGGGTGTCCGTCGGGTCGATCAACAATCCGTTTTGACAATTTCCGATAATGTCGGTCGGACCACCGTCGTGGGTGGCGACAATCGGTAAGCCGCTCGCCGCCGCCTCGAGCAGTGTCAGGCCAAACGGTTCGGTTAACGCAGGGTTAACAAATACCCCATGTCGCTTCGCCGCCCACCGATACAGTTCGGGAATGTCATTGGGATGATGCGTTTTCGGATAGGCGACGTGGCCATACAAGTTGTATAGGTCGATTAAACCCAGCACATTATAAATCACTCGCCGCTGGCCAGCCGATAGGTCGCGAATGTTATCACGACGCCCCATGATCAAGACAAGATTGGCCAGTTCGCGCAGTTTCCTCGATTCGCCATAAGCTTTCACCAGCGTTTCAAAGTTCTTTCGATCGTCCGGGCGAGCGACCGCGAGTATCATCGGCCGATCGGTGTCCTTCAGGAACGGCTCGAGTTGATCTGCGATTCGCGGGGCCGGGCCGTCGTCGCCGTTAGGATAAAACAACGTCAGATCGACACCCGGCGGGATCACTTCCATCCTGTCAGGCTGGTAGTGTTCGTACATTTCGTACTGTTCCTGCACCTCCTGCGATGTGCTGGTAATCACCATGGAAGCCGTTTCTAGCGCCATCTCTTCGGCTTCGTTCCGGGCACTGAAATGGTAGGTTTGCTCAAGAGCCGAAGCGTCGCTGCTGCCCTTTTCCAACAATCGTTCGCGTTTCACTCTGCCCAGCGAATGGCCCGTAAAGATATAAGGTGTATGCAGCAACCGGGCGAGTTGTGATCCGGCATAGCCAGCATCGGCATAATGGCCATGAATCACGCTGGGAATGCCGCTGCGTCGGAAATGCATCAAGCATTGATCGACAAACATTTCAAGATACGGCCACAGTGCTTCTTTTCTCAGATACCGTTTCGGCCCAAACGGTAATCGAATGATCTTCGCTTTTGGCCCAAGCGATTCTTCCACTTGTGCGTAATCGGGGCCGACTTTGTCGTCAAAAATTTGCCGAGTGATCAATTCGACGCATTCGACTTCATCACGCGTGCCCAACTCCCTGGCCAATTCTAACACATACTTGATTTGACCGCCCGTATCGGCGTCGCGTCCGAGTTCGGGTTCGTGCCCTCGGATCAGTCCGTGAAGGCTAATCAGTGCGATCCTAAGCGGCGGCCGCGCCGTTTCGGAATCGTTCATATAAAAACTCCTAACTTGAGTAAAAATCGAGATCCATCGTGGTTGCACCATGGATCCCACAAACGCGTGCGGCGAAAACCGTCGCCCTGCCAAGCGAGTCGCTTGGTGATATCCCAGCGAGAATGCCTTGGATGGTCATCGCTGCAAACGCGTCACCTGCGCCGACCGTATCGGCCATTTTCGTTACCGCAGGAGCATCGCTGTGAAAGAACGAGCCATCGGCGCGTAAGCATCCTGCACCGCGTTCGCCATAGGTGATCCAAACCGTCTTGACGCCAAAAGTTTTTTGTAACGTTTGTGCTTTATCGCAAAGGTCTGGCCAGGTATCGCAGTTGTCCTTGGCAAACGATTTTTCCACAGAGGTTCGAGCGTTGTGCTGCACCGTGTTTACGATCAATCGAAGCTCATCGGCGTTTAACTTCAAATGATCGGCGTCACGCAACAGCGGTTCGATCCATGAATGATTAAAGAACGGTTGTCTTATATTGATGTCCACAAATACCGGACATTTGACACGTCTACGAATCTCTAAAATCGTCTTCATCGACTCTGGCGATCGCATCGCGAGGCTGCCGTGATAGAGCAGTCCGTAATCACGGTCGATGATGTCGTCGCTGGGGAATACGATATGGTCAAAGGCGACATCGTCCCAAAATTGATAGGTCGGTTCGCCCGAATCGAGCTTGATGTCGACCCGGCCTGTCGGGTGTGATTGATCGATCTGGACACCGGATTGGTCGAGCCCCCAATCGCTGATTGCACGAATCGCCGCTCGTCCAGGATCATCGTCTCCCACTGCGGTGATCAGCAACGGATCGAGCCCAAGGCCGCGAAGATTCCAAGCGACATTCAATGGCGCGCCACCAAGGACGTCTCGATTGGGAAAACAATCAAACAGAACTTCGCCAACAATCAATGGCCGCGTTATTCGGGGGTTAGTCACTTTGTATCCGGTTGTCTTTTTATGTTAACTTGCCCAAGATCACCTGACAGATCGGAAATCTGTCATAAGACTTTCCTACAGCACCCAGATGATTTCACGCCGCGTCTGAACATTCCAATGACACCGATCTTAGCGACCGATTTAGATGGCACGTTGATTCCCGTGACGCCGATGCCACCTCCTGCGGATGTAGACAGCGAATACCGTGCCAATGAGCCGAGCGGGGCTGCGACATCGGACTCGGCACTCGCAGAAAGAGCCGCTCTGGCAACTTTTCGCCGCCTATCTGATGCTGGAAAAATTGAAATCATCTTTGTCACCGGTCGCCATCCGAGCAGCGTAATCGGTGTCATGCGTGATGAGGGGCTGCCGAGTCCCCAATGGATCATTTGTGATGTCGGCACAACCATTCTGCGCCGCGTGAGTGATCAACCTTATCACCCGATAGAAGCTTATGTCAACCATCTTGACTCGATCATCGGCGATTTCACCACCGCATACCTGCGATCAAAAATCATTCAACATGCTGATTTGTCGCCCCAGGAGGACGAGAAACAAGGCCGTCACAAACTGAGTTATTATTGTGATGCGGCAAAGTTAAGTGAATATGTGGCCCGAATTGATAGCCAGATCGATCAATTGGGGGCACCCTATCGAACGATCGGCAGCGTCGATCCCTTCAATGGCGACGGGCTGATCGATCTCTTGCCACGAGGGACCGACAAGTCGAGCGCATTGGACTGGTGGGCAAACCACCGCGTCGCAGCGAAAGAACAGATCGTGTTCGCAGGCGATTCGGGTAACGATTTCGCTGCGCTGACGTGCGGATTTCGAGCGATTCTGGTTGGCAACGCCGATCGCGAACTGGCCGCGCGGGTTATCGAGCATCACCAAAAACAAGGCACGCCCGATCGTATTTACCTGGCAACCGGACTCGCAACAGCCGGGGTGCTGGAAGGATGCATCGAATATGGCATCATTTCACAATCGGCTATCGAATGATCATAAAGTCTGGCGTCATCATGATCGCCCATAAGACATCCGCCACTTCGCTGGCCGTCGCAGGCTTGCTGAAGTAATCTCGCACCGTCGCAAGTTCGTTATCCAATGGTTCGCGGCTGATCGCAAATCGATAGATATAACGAATCAGATCATCCGGATTGTCCCAAGTGCGGCTTGAAAGGTTTTCGCCGCCGCGCGAGATCGCGTCCGCTAATGACTTGCCGTTGTATAAGTCGATCGCTTCTAAAGTGGTCAATTCCGACGGACGCATCGAAACGATTTGTTCGCGCATCGGACGGCCGAGCGATTTCATCAAGAAATCATTTTTCAATAGCGATGCCCGCACCAT
>DIUH01000158.1:0-135 GCA_002428205.1 Planctomycetaceae bacterium UBA6163 | reverse complement strand
CCCAATCATCGCCACGCAATACCTCACGGCCATTAACGTATAAAATAAAGCTGTTGTCGCAGGTGACGACCGCAGCGCCACGGACGACAACGCTTGGTAATTTGACAGTAGCCTTCATGGTGATCGTCTCATTGG
>DIUH01000072.1 GCA_002428205.1 Planctomycetaceae bacterium UBA6163 | reverse complement strand
GATGCCCGCTTGGCGATCGATCCGGGGACGGTTGTGAAGTTAGGCGGTGCGCGGATCGACGTCACCTTTGGTGCTGACCTGATCGCCGAGGGTACCGCGAACGATCCAGTAATTTTCACCAGCCTGCAGGACCAACGCTATGGTGCGGGCGGTACCTTCGATACCAATCAAGCCTCCAACTCCGGCGCGATTCAGCCTGGTGATTGGGGCGGCATTTATGTTGGCCATACATCTTCGGCCAGCATCGATCATGCGGTCTTGGCCGGTGGCGGTGGTGCGGCGCGTATTCCAGGCGGATTCGCATCCTTTAACGTTTTGGAAGTTCATCAAGCCAAACTGCGTCTGGCCAACAGCCGATTGGAAATGAACGCCGACGGTCGCGAGTTTGTCGACAGTAACCAATTAGACCGAGTCGGGCGTGGCGAGAATGCCGTGGGTACGGTCTTTGTTCGAGGTTCGCAACCGATCATTGTCAACAACGACTTTTTGGACGGTCAAGGGCCGGTCCTGTCGTTCGACGTCAATAGCATGACGTGGCAAGAAAATGCCGATCCGGGGCGATCCACCGGCATGCTTGACGCGGTCGTCTCAACTGGCAACAGCGGACCGCTGGTGTCTGGTAACCGGTTGAGCAACAACTCGCTCAACGGGATGGAAATCCGCAGCGGCCAAGTCGCCACAGAAGTTGTTTGGGACGATGTCGATATGGTTCACATCGTTCGCGGCATGATCGAAGTACCCAACCACCATGTATTCGGCGGCTTGCGGCTAGAAAGCGATGCTCGCGGTTCGTTGGTGGTGAAGTTCCAAAATACGCAGGGCGTTGCTCCCACGTTGACGAATCCCGGCGTTGTCGCACGCACCGCAGGGATCGTCGTCGGTGGTTCATTAACCTCGGCCGTGGATCAGTTCGTCGATATTGCCGACCGTATTGGTGGATCGCTGCAAGTGATTGGGCATCCCGACTTCCCTGTCGTCTTGACGGCGCTGCGGGATGATTCGATTGGTGCCGGCTTTACGCCCACCGGTCTGCCGAACGTCGACACAGATAACAACGGCATTCGGCCGTTGATCGAGTTCCTCGACGCCGGCGATGACGATACCGATGTGCCTCCGCTGTTGCCGCTGGGGCCCGAATGGGATCGTACCGATCAAGAGGTAAACAACGGCACGTTGATCGATAACGATATCGATCGGAACGTCATCGGATTCTTCGAGGCGGACATTTTGGATGGCAGTGAGGTCGTCGATATTGCGGTCACCGGCATCGATATGGCGACCAACATTCGATTGCAAGACCAGAACTTTGCTTTCTTGAATACCAACATCGTCGATATTGACTATGCTCCGCTTAGAGGCGGTCCATCGGCGGCACCGATTCGACTAATTAATACGACAATCACGCAACCTGCGACCTTCCTTTCATTTGACCGCGTACAAAGCCGGGGAACGATCGATCTGCTGGCCGATGACGACGCGTTGCTGGAGTGGACCGCCGAAACGTTCTTTGTCAACAACCGTGCGGTGATGTACACGACCATCACGTTCTCGACCAGTGATGGTGCACCGATCGGAGCTGCACGAACCCCGGGCCCCCTGTCGCCATTGGTTTCGGGCATCAATGTTACCAACCTGCTCGATTTTGATATTCCGACCATTGCCACCGATGAACTGTTGTTCTCGCTCGGCGCCCCTGGTACTCGAGACTTCCGCGCGGTCATTCTGGACGGACCGACACGACTGGGGTTCAGCCATGGTGGTATCTATCAAAGCGACGGGGTGAACCAGTTCAATGCGAGTTTCAATGGCTGGGCGGCGGACGAACCGGCGCGTTTATTAGCGGGCATCAATAACGAAACCCGAACCTTCTCGGTCCCGGGAAATATCGATATTTTGCTGCCCACGATCCCCGGCAGTGCGTTCTCTGGCACGAATGATGCGCGCGGCCCTGGTAACATCAGCACCGCCTTCAACTGGTCGCTGGACGTCGGCAGCGATCGAGCGCGGACAACCTCGTTTGTGGAATGGTTGCCCAGCAATCCTGCTAATCCGTTCCAAGTGCAGTTGCCGCCGTCGTTGGCCGGATCGGGTTCATGGAACGGTTTGGTGATTCGCGAAGCGGCGAACGATCGAAACGTGTTGATCGCGTCGGAGAGCGAGTCGCGAACCAACTCGCGATTCGATTCCAATGCCGTCCCCAGCCAAGCACAGTTCTTGGGTGAGTTGGCCCCCAACGAAGCATCAGGCGACGAAAATCGTCGACTGGGCCTGATCGCTGACGGGTCGATCCTGACCAACGACGATGTTGATGTTTACTCGTTCATCGCCGAAGCTGGCACCCAAGTTTGGCTGGACATCGATCGTACCCAGTTAGGCCTTAATTCGGTTCTTGAACTGATCGACACCAATGGTAACACACTGGTGCTTTCGGACAGTTCCCTGTTGGAATCACGTGGTGACATCCAACGAATGGTACCGATCGGTTCAGTGTTTGATCCGGTCAATGCACGGTCTTTGAACGTATTGCCGATCGCGCCCGGATCTGCGATGTCAGCTTATCAGGACGGTTTTTCGATCAACCCGAACGATCCCGGGATGCGAGTCACGTTGCCCGGTTCGCCAGGTCAACGAAACCTTTATCACGTTCGGGTCCGCAGCAGCAACGTTCAAGGCGGCGATCGGTCGACTTTGTTAGATCCGTCGTTGGTAAGAGCCGGTCTGAGCAGCGGCAATTATCAGTTGCAAATCCGGCTTCGCGAAGCTGACGAGACACCCGGCACTCAGGTCCGGCATAGCGACGTTCGGTTCGCGACCAACGGCGTCCAGATCATCGGCGGACCGATCAACGGACCGCTGGTGGGCGATGTCAGCGAAACGACTTTGGATAACAGCACGATCGCGACGGCACAGCCGATGGGGTTGTTTGATATTCCGATCAACGACGCGCTCAATGCGATCGCGGGGCCGTTGCAAAGCAATCGGTTGTCCAAGACGGTCGCCGGATCGATCAGCAGCGCCACGGATGTCGATTGGTTCCGATTTGACATTCAGTTCGAACGGTTGACCCGCGATGATGCCAGTTTGTTCTTCGCAACGATCTTCGACGTCGATTATGCCGACGGATTTGCCCGAGGCGACTTGGCGATTTATGTATTCAACGAAGCCGGCGAATTGGTGCTGATCGGCACCGACAGCAACATTGCCGATGACCAGCCCACCGGAGTTGATGGCACCAATAACAGCGACCTTAGGCGCGGTTCGGCTGGAACCTTGGATCCGTTCATCGGTGTTGCCGAGTTGGCCGAAGGAAGGTACTTCGTCGCGATCGCCAACCAGTCGCAGATACCGGCTCAATTGGACCAGTTTGCGCTCGCTGCGGCGACCAATCCGCTGGTTCGATTGGAACCGATCGATTCAGTCATTCGGATCGCCGAAGACCGCATCGGTGGTACCGAGCGAAGCGTATCGACCCCACCGATTATTCCGACGTTGTTTGACCCGGCCACCGCAGCGGTGCCGTACACATTAAACGACATCGTGATGTACACCATCACTGGCGGTGCGGTGAACATCAACAATCCGTTCACCGGCGCGGGCTTTGGGAATATCGGCTTCCTGAACACGTCGTTCCAAGATTTCGCGTTTCGTGCCAACGGTGAATTATTCGGATACACAACCCCTGGAACCATCGGCGCCGCGGACTTCGACGATTCGTACGGCTACTTCCGAATCAGTTCCGAAGATGGCTCGCTGACACAAGTCGGCNNTTTATTGTGGTCGACAGCGATGATTCCTTCACCGTTCAAGGGATCACGTTTGCGCGAAATGATCTCGGGTTCGCGATCGGCAATCGACCGGTCGACCGCCAAATCGATCCGCCGACGCGAATCCAGAACGCTTACTTCCAAAACATTCTGTATGCATTCTCGCCGACCACGGGTGCGTTCAGTGGGTTGGGGGCGCCTAATCGCGGGACGTTCACGGTCGGCGGCGTCACGATCGACGAACGGGCCAACGGTGCCGGTACTCAGATTCGCGAACGCGGTTACATCGAAACCGGTGTGGGAGAAAACCCGGACGGGTCGCTACGACCTCGAACGAGCCCGCAGTTGGTTGTCCCTGCGGCGACCGTGGTTCAGAACGACGGCTTCACCGTACCGCGAATCATCGATGGCAGCTTCTTTACCTTGCAAAGTGGCGCTCAGGCGTTCCGTCTGGAAATGGATTCCGGCACCATGCTGGAGTTCCAAGTTGATCCGGCCAACGGGATCTTCCCGCGAGAATTGATCGGATTGAACCAACCCGTGCGGTTCTCGTTGACCGCCGGTGGAGTCGTAACGACGTACGAATTGGACTCTGGACCGATCGTCGTGATCGATTCGACACAGGTCGTCGATGGTGCGTATGTCGAAGTGACCAATCAAGCCGGCGATACGCTGCGGTTTGAGTTCAATTCCAATGGAGTCGTAAACTCAGTCGGCGCAGTTGGCGTCGATTTCCAACTTGGCCAGACCAGCGACGAACTGGCTCAGGCATTGGCCGCTGCGATCACCGCTTCGTCGTTGGGTGTAAGCGGCTTTGCCACTCCTGGCCAAGGACGCGTCGACATGACAGGCGATTCGACAACGACACCGCCGGTGGTTGCCGGGGCCGGTTTGTCGGTCGTCGGTGCCGCGGGTTCGGCTGACCCGAACATTGTCGTGATTCCGGTTCGCGAAAACTTTACGGCGAACGAATTGGCGGCGGCGGTTGCCGAGGCGACCGGCGGTGCCGTCGCTGGTAATCGGGTCAATTATCGCAACGTTTCGGCGACTAATTTGATCAATTTGACGACCATTGGCGTGGTCACACAAACCGGAACGCCGGGCGTTACTACCGGATCAACCGCAGTGCCGTTCTTGGTAACGGACAACGCCGAAGCGATCGCGCTACGAATCTCGCAGATCGTCAATGCTAACCCCACGTTCCAAGCATCGGGAATCAGCGTCACGGTTAACGGCCGCAACTTGATATTTGAGAACGCGCTGTTGAACGCGGCCAACAATTCCGTTTCGCCCGCCTTCACCGTTGCCGGTGTTCCACCGGGAGGCATTGTCACCGGGATTTCGATGGTCGGCACGACGTTGTACGCCGTCTCCAACGCTGGCGGCTTGTACTCTGTCGCAGCGCCAACCGCCACGGTTCAGGGCCAAATCGGTACTTACATTGCCACATCGACCGACTTGGTCGGTTTGGACTTCACCGGTCTATCGACCGGCCCGTCCAACAT
>DIUH01000073.1 GCA_002428205.1 Planctomycetaceae bacterium UBA6163 | reverse complement strand
ACGTTCAAGCCCTTTTCGATCGCATAGCTGTAATGCACCCAGCGAAACGCCGGCGGTGTCGCGAGGATCACCACGTCGCCGGGCCGCAGGCAATCCATCGCTTGCTTGTAAGCGTCAAAGCCGACGAAACGACGTTCTTGTGGTACGTCAACCTTGTCCTTGAATTGCTCCAGGCCGCTCAGCGTTTCCGCTTTGTTGTTGACGTTCTTTTCAAAAACGTCGGCCATTGCGACCAACTTGATCGGTTCACCTGGGACCGACAGCGCGTTGACAGCGGCACCGGTACCGCGGCCGCCACAGCCGACCAAGGCAACGCGGATCGTGTTGTCTTCGGCGGCATGAACGCTCGGCGCGGCCATCGCGCCGACCGCCGCCGTGGTGGCTGCGATCGTGCCGGTTTGTTTCAAGAAATCACGCCGCGTTGGGGCTTGGGTCGGTAATTGGTTTTCGACTGGTTTCGTCATGATCGGTGACCTTGAGGATCGCGAGGGTGAGAAGGAATGGGAAGGGATTCTTCGTTGGACAGGTGGGGTTGTAAGTAGAAAACGATCACAAGAGGGACCGGATTTCATTCATCAATTTGCAGCGGATCAGTCTTATTCCACTTCACCGCTTTTTCTTCGTCAGTCGGTTCGTTCAGTGGGCGAACGATCCGAAACCCGACGCTGAGTGCATCGGTATGATACCAAATGCTTTGAGGAATTTGTGGGTCTTGTTCTTTCCAAGATGGGTCTGAAGCGATACGAGCGGCGCTACGCAGTTGTTCCGCGTCGTTGTCCCACCCGCCGCCACGAACGACTCGGGGGTAGAGCGTCTTGGGGATCACAAGCGGATTGGCGACTTCGCCGTCACCGCGATTGGCATAGGTCGCGGGATCATGTTGGTCCAACACCCACTCGGACACGTTGCCGTGCATGTCATACAGGCCCCACGGATTCGGTTCTTTGGTGCCGACTTCTTCATACTGATCGTCACTGTTGTCGATGAAGACGGCATGCTTATCAAGTTCGTCAGCGTTTTCGCCGAACGAGTATGCGGATTGAGTGCCGGCGCGACAGGCGTATTCCCATTCGGCCTCGGTGGGCAAACGGTAGTAGAATCCGGTCTTGGCGGACAACCATTCACAATACTTTCGCGCCGCATGCTGGGTCATGCAGATCGCGGGATAGCGACCGCGGCCAAACCCAAAACTCATGTCGGTGTAAGGTTCCGTCGGACGCGTCATACCATCAACGATCAAATCGACGGGCGACGGTTTGATACCCGCCAAGTCGCGTCGGATGACGTCAATGCTTTCGTTCCAGATATCGTATTGATCCCATGTGATTTCAAACTTGCCCATCCAAAACGGATCGATCTTCACTTCGTGCTGGGGGCCTTCGTCGTCACCGCGTCCTTCTTCATCGTCGGGGCTTCCCATGACAAACGTGCCGCCGGGGATCGGCACCATCTCGATCGTCGTGTCGGTGTGCATGATCGGTTGCTCGTAAGGCTTCATCTCCGACTGGCTCGATGCGATCGCGTCCGCTGGCGGAGGCGTCGGAGCAGGTAAGCGTTTGCCGTCGACGATTAGCGGGTTGGTGGGCGCAGTAGCCGCATCGCCAGGTGCATCGCCATGGGATGGCATCGCCGCCAAAACGACGGCCAGAACAGCAAGTGTGGCGACTGCGGCGGGGGTTGAAACGGCCAATAGCGGCCGATTACGGGTAAGCATCTTTGCGTATGGTTCAACGGAGACAGGAAATCAGGTGGTAACTAGATGATCTCAGTCTACTCGATCACGACACCTTACGCAGCCGATAATCCGGCTTGATTGGCAACCCTGGGGGGTGGCAAAGCTTGCGGTTTGGGCCGTCTGGATCAGGGCAAGGCGATTTCCTGATATTTCTTTACCGCCACTGCCGATCTCCTTTGTGGCGAGCCGTCTGGATTGGACGCGATCGCCAACATCACGATTTCCGACTAAGTATTGTCGCGAATTAAAGATTGAATTTGGCCAGGGACCGGGCCGCTGTCACCCGAGTCCCCCTTCTTGCGAGGCCAACGCCATGCCTGTCGATACCATTCATGCCACTCTTGGCATTGTATTCACCTTCATTTGGTTGATCGTCGGACAAATCCTGGTCGGCAGCCGGTAGGCGTGCGTTTGCGACTAGCAACTGATAATTGGCGACGTGAGGGCAAAACTTCTACGGAGCCGAAACATCATTGGGCACCAGACCGACCCACCGGTGGTTCTGATCAGCCGCCTTGAGATCGATCGAGATTCGATTCATCGGCGTTCGACGGGACCGCATAACCGGGACGCGCACCGCTGAGGATCATCACCCCGGCGGCCAGCAGAATGGCCGCAATGCCAAGCAACAGACCGCACGCCGCCTGGCGTCCGTATCGAGCTTTTATAACCGCGATGCTGCGCAGGCCATAAATCGCTGGCGAGAATACGAGCGCATTCCATGCCACCAAACTTGCCATCAAGATCGAAAGACCGCCAACAAACCACTCGCTGTTCAACTCGATCAACCTTCGTTCCGAGTCCGACGGTGCAGGGCGCGAAGTTGTACGCGTGCCGCTTCCAAATCAGGACAAATCGCAATCGCTCGCTCCAGCGCCTCGATCGCTTCGGCGTAATCTCCGGCCGCGATCCGGCAGCGGGCCAGACCCAACCACGCCGGGTAGTGATACTCGCAATGCCAAATGCAACTGCAGTAAGCCGCTTCGGCCGACTCGAGATCGTCCAACCCATGCCAACAGACGGCCAATTGATGATGCACTTCGGCATAACGTGGGGCTTGATCAATCAGGATCAGTGTCGGCGGAAGCGCCGCCGCATGCTCCCCACCGTCGTTCAAATGCATCACCTGCAGCAACCGTTGGTGGTGCAGCGGTGCGGCATCGCGAATCAGCAACCCGCGGAACGAATCGTCCGCAGCCATCCGCACGCCACGATCAGGATCCGAAAGGGCACGGCCCAACGGTTCAATCGCACTGTGGTCCCCCAACATTCCCAGTGCCATGGCAGCGGCGCGCCGCATTTCGATTCCACCACGCCGGAGGATCGTCAAAAGCGTTTCGGGCCAGTAAAATCGATCGACCGACGCAGCGTATCGCGGGGCGTTGCTGTCGTCCAAATATCGACGATAGGCTGCGACCAATCGGGTGCTATGTTCCTGGGGAGTCGTCACAATGCGCTGCTTCCGTTAATGACTTAGAACGTTCGATCTGACCACCGTGCCAGTTCGGGAAGCATCCTATGCCGACCAATCTCAGGGGCAAGGTTTGAGATTCAAGAAAAAATCATTTGACTTCCGCCCGAGTGTAGTCACGCTCATCGAGACCGGCAAGCAATCCGATTTCCCCTCCGGAGCGGTTTTTTGATGACCCGCAGTCGCCATCGCCGCCTTTTTTCCACTGCCATGTTGTTGGCGGTGCCGGTCGCATTGTGCACACTCACTCACACCACGGCCCAACC
The DNA here is from genome assembly GCA_002428205.1 of Planctomycetaceae bacterium UBA6163. Taxonomy (GTDB): domain Bacteria; phylum Planctomycetota; class Planctomycetia; order Pirellulales; family Pirellulaceae; genus UBA6163. Next base: position 1,963 of record DIUH01000073.1, on the reverse strand, counting down.
GCCACGCCGCCCAGCGATAAATACGGCAAATACGGCACAATCGGCCACACACAATGCCGTCGTCGCCCCGGCCCTGGTTGGAAAGCTGACCGCACCTTACCAGATCGCAATCGACGGCAAACCGCTGCGAGAATTGCTTGGCCAAATCGCCACCGCTGCCGATTTTAACCTTTGGATCGATCGTAACGTCGATCCGGATCAGCTTGTATCGTTGCCCGCCGGCCAAAAAACGGTATTCGGTTCGCTGGTCGAAGCGTCTGGCGCTAGTAACGCCGATGTCGTCGCCGTTGGAAATGTTGTGCTCGTCGGCCAGCGACAACGGATCGAGCAGTTGGCCGGAGCGATCCTTACACTGCAGCGCGAGCACCCCACGGCCGCAAACGCGGCTGAAAAAAAAATGGTTGCAGAGGCAGAAATCCGCTGGCCCGAAGCGACGACACCCGCAGAGGCGCTGCGAATCGTGTCTGGACAACCGGCCGGCGAATTGCCACACGACCATTGGCCGGCGGTCGCCTGGCGTGACATTTCGCCGCAGGTCGCGACACTGTTGGTCACCTCCCACTTTGATCTGATGCCGCCCACCGACGACACGGTTGCCACTAACTCTGGTGCGCGAAAGACGCTTGGCCAAACCCGCGCCGTCCGACCGGCGGAACTAGCCAATCGCCCCGACACGCCCGACTTTGTGGCGACGCAATTGGTTCCCCTGGCATCACCCCCGGTGTTGACGTTGCGATACCCATCCGGAACCGATGCCGATGCGATCCGATTGGCCGCAACGACCGCTGACCCTCGCGCGGCAATGTCCCAATCACGTGACCGCAGTGCCAGCGGCACGATCGAACTATCCGGGTCGCCGGCCGCACATGTCGCCGCGATTTCCGCGATGCTGACTCGCGCCACACCGCGTGGCCAAACGACGGTCGATATCGACAACGTACGATTCACCCTTAACGTCCCCCGGGCCCTAGCACAGGACGTCTTGATACAACTCGCCGCCGCCGCAGGAAGAAAATTACAAGTTTCCGAACAAGCGGCGACGATCGTACGGCGGCCGATCACTTTTAACGCGGAAGACCAATCGTTGCGTCAAATTGTTAAAACGGTGACCGACGCGATCGGTGCAAACGCCGTTTGGTCTGACGAAAAATTGACGATTTCCCCGTCGCCCTAAACCGATCTTCTCATTCCCCGCCGCAACCGTTCGATACCAAACACTGTGACGACCCATGTATTTATCCACCCATTTGAAATCATGCCCAGTGTTGGTGTTTGCAATCCTAGGTGTACTTTTTTTCAACGGGTTGACTGCCGCCGATGAGGGTGATCAAAGCAACTCATCAGACATTGTCAAACGCCCCAACTTTCTGATCATCTTGGCAGACGATCTTGGATTCTCCGATTTAGGCTGCTACGGCGGCGAAATCGAAACGCCGAATCTTGATGGACTGGCCGCAGGCGGGCTTCGTTTTACCCAAGCCTACAGCACCGCGCGATGCTGGCCCAGCCGCGCCGCCCTGATGACCGGCTTTTATGCTCAACAAGTGCGACGCGATGCGCTGCCAGGAATCGGCGGCGGTGGCCAAGGGAAACGCCCCAGTTGGGCAAAGCTGCTGCCCGAATACTTGCGTCCATTGGGATACCGCAATTATCACAGCGGTAAGTGGCACATCGATGGCAACGTGCTCGACGCCGGTTTTGACCGATCATTGGACGTCCGCAATCAAGGCAATTTTTTTACTGGCAGTGGGAATCGTATCGATGACGTGCCCGTAAACGCCGCCGCCGATCAAGATGTGAAACCACGTCGCAAAAACAACGCGCCGCCTAAGTCCGAAAAGCCCGTTACCGAAGAAGGGTATTACTCGACGATCGCGACCGCCGATCATGCGATTGAATGCTTACAAGACCATGCGAAGAATCATTCCGATCAACCTTTCTTTCACTACCTAGCCTTCATCGC
>DIUH01000098.1:13224-14348 GCA_002428205.1 Planctomycetaceae bacterium UBA6163 | reverse complement strand
CGACTCAACAGTGGTGACTATGTCGCGGGCAATCTCACCGATGCCGACAATCGAGATCAAGTCGCTTGGCAACATCCCCAATTCGAATCGCCTTTAATCTATAAGATTTCGGACGTTCAAGGAGCCTACTTCCCAAACCCAAAGGATGCACCTTTGGCGCCGGGCGAATCGGCTGTTGAGTTTCATAATGGCGACATCTTGTTTGGCAAGATAACCGGATCGGATGACCAAACGATCCGACTCGAGAATGATAAGTATGGCGATCTGAGCGTCACCCGAGACCGAGTGCAGCGAGTCTATCGATGGAATGATGGCGCAGGCGTCACGGCGATCGATTGTGGCAGTCTTGGCGATTGGGACGTGGGGCCAGCCGCGGGTGCTTGGACCGAGTTTGGCGGCAACTTGCAAACCGAACAACCCGATGCGACGCTGCTGCATCACATTTCGATCGCGGGCAAATCGCGAATCGAGATCGAAATCGGCTGGCAAGGCCAGCCGAACTTCCTCGCCATCTTCGGTATCGATCCCAGCGATCCTGAGACCGCAGCGTCTGCGCTGCGGATCGAAGTTTGGGATCAACAGGTTGTCGCCGTTTGGGAGCGCGACGACCGAGCCGACATTGCTGTAATCGGTTCCGTCGACCAACTGAACCAACAATTGCGGCTGACCATCGATCTCGATCAAGCCGCGGCGCAAGCGACTTTGTTTTCGGATCAGGGCCAGGCTCTGGCCACCGTGAAAGTAAAACCCAAAGACACCCCGGCATTGTCGTGTTTTAGGCTGCACAATCTTTCGGGAACGGTCAGCCTCAGGCGGTTGCAGGTCAGCAGTGGCGATTTGGAATTGGTTGAAGAGTTCTCCAGTGATCCGGAAAAAGTTTCTGAAGAAGATGACCAAGTGTCGGAACTGGTTCAACTGCGAACCTTTGACGGCATAAGATTAACTGGAACGATCGAATCGATCCGCGACCAACAGATAACGATTCGCCCTCTCGTGCTCGGGTCGACGGTCGCGGTACCGATGAATCGAATCGGCCGGCTCAGCCTGATGACCGCCAATCCGACGTCGCCCCATCAACTGACGCGAAGCGCTTTCGACGGTATCGCGCGGCTAGAGGCCACCGA
>DIUH01000098.1:0-13059 GCA_002428205.1 Planctomycetaceae bacterium UBA6163 | reverse complement strand
ATCGACGATAGCGGAGTCACGTTCAAATCGAACATGACAGACCAAACGCTTGTGCCCCAGCGCTGGGTGCGAGCCTTGCAATTGTTGCCCGGGGCGACCGAACCGGTGCTGGATCAATTGAAACGCGAGCGGTTATTGACCGTGCCGCGAATGCGAAAGAACAATCCGCCCACGCATTTGATCGTCGCCACCAACGGCGACGTGATGCGATGTCGGCTGAAGCGAATGACCGACGATGTGATCGAAGTGGAGACGCGACTGGAAACGATCGAGATCGACCGCAAGGTCGTCTCCCAAATCCTGTGGCTCGACACGGTCGCGGGCGACCAGGAATCTGACACCGCGAGCGCGTCGCCGGATCGTTCGCTGCGCGCGATCATGCGGGACGGCAACGTGATGTCGCTGGTTCCGCATGAGGTCCAGCAAGCGGTGATTGCGGGGCATCACGAAGTGTTGGGCTCGGTGCGAATTGACTTGAAACAGGCTCGCGAACTGCTGATCGGCGACGTGGAGAGTTTGACGCCGGAGGAGACACCGTATCGCGATTGGCGGCTGGCCGATGCGCCTGAGCCNNTTTTCGCTCGACCTGTTGGGCGGTGGGCGGTTTACGCTTTCACAGCAGCGCGGCAAAGTCGTTGTGCTCGATTTCTGGGCCACGTGGTGCGGGCCCTGTATGCAAGCGATGCCGATGATCGAAGAAACGGTAAACTCGTTCCAGCGCGACGACATTCTGCTGGTCGCGGTCAACCTACAGGAGACCGAAGAGCCGATTCGAGCGGTGTTGGACCGTTTGAAACTCGATCCACAAGTCGCACTGGACATCGATGGCGTCGCGGCGGCGCGTTACCAAGCCAATGCGATTCCGCAAACCGTTGTGATTGACCAACAGGGAAACGTCCACCGACTGTTCGTCGGTGGCGGGCCAAAACTTGGTACGCAGCTAGCTGAAGCGATCAAGCAACTGGTCGATTCGGAACCCAAAGACCAGTAGAATCGTGTCACTGCTGGGCAGCGGAAGACCGCCGTCAGGCCAACCGATCGGTTATTCCTGTTCGATCTTGCCGATCAAGTAACAATTCAGTCCAACAATCGCTCGGTGGGCACAAGCAGAAACGTCCTCGGATCGGCGCGACCCGCTTTCGGGCGTCAGCGTCACTTCGACATTCGTTCTCTGTCTTTGCGGCTTGCGTTCAGACGTAAACGACTGGCCTTCAACGATCGACTCATAGATCTTCAAATCGATCAAGAACGACATGTGCGATCGGAATGAGCGCCGTGCATCGGTTTTCTTGGCAACGGCCAAACGGATTTGCATTTTGCCTTCGCTGACCTGCAGCACCTCGGCTTTATGGTCGGCGAGGAATCCTCGCAATTTCTCGATCGCCAGATCCATCGGTACCGGCGTCGTGATCGTCGCCTTCAGCCCGTTGTCTTCTGGCGTCTTAGAAAACAGTCGAGCCAACCAACCCTTCTTTTCCTGTTCGACGTTATAAGGTTTGAACACGCCGCCAGCACCCAACTGGATCACTTGATTACGGCCTGTTTCCTTAGCCTGCAAAAGCGCTCGGTCGGCTCGTGCGAACACCGATTCGGCGGTGTCGCCCACCTGCATTTGCGTCACACCGAAACTGGCCGTGATATGCGTATGATCCAACATCGACAGTTCGGTCTCTTCGACCGCCAAACGAGTCGCTTCGGCTCGGCGGGTTGCCGTAACCACGTCGATCTCTGGGCAAATCACCACAAACTCTTCTCCGCCATACCGGCAAACAAGATCTTGTGTCCGGCTTTGGGCTGTCAACAATTGCGCCACTCGCACCAGCGCTTCATCGCCCGCTTGGTGACCATAAACATCGTTGACACTCTTGAAGTGGTCGATATCACAGATGATCAAACTGAACGCAGTGCCGTCGCCAGCGGTCAATTCAGCCAACATGCGGTCCATTTCGGCGCGGTTGGCAACACCGGTTAACGGGTCCTGAATCACCTGCCGCTGCAACCTTAAGACACTGCTTTCAAGGCGAGACTTATCGGATAAATCTTGCAGCAGCAACAATACGCCGCGCATCCCCTGTGATTTTGAAGAAACCAAAACCGATCGCAAATCGATCGGGATCTCCGTCCCATCGCATCGTTTGATTCGGTATCGGCTGGCGACGCCAGCCTGCGTGCGGATCGTCGTTGCGACGGGACAATCATCCTGCGCCACGTCGGCCCCCTCGGCATTCATTAATGAAAGGATTGTCGGGCGCCATTCGTTGTACAAAACCGCCGTTGCAGCGATGCAAGTCATCCGCGCCGCGGCTTCGTTCCAATCGCGAATCACGCCATGTGAATCGACGAAAATCACCGCCTCGCTCAAGCTGTTCAACAATGGATCCAACAACGGATCACGTGACTCGAAACTTGACTGAGACGAAATGGCCGCTGCGGTCGCATTGATCGTGTCGTCGACCGACACAGAACCCGCCAGTGCGATCGCGTTACTGACCAAGCCGAACGTTTCGTCGATTGCGGGCGCCGACCACGGCAGTTCGTTTGGCCCGACCTGCAATCCGCGCAGCCACGATATTTTAACTTTCTCCGGCGGCCAAACCGTCGACCGCTCGATCGATTGAACAAACGACCGCGTCAGTTCGGGATCGAATTGCACGCCGCTGCCATCAAACAGATTGCCAACGGCCGACTCGCGACTCATCGCAGGCCGATACACTTGGTCCGATGTCATCGAATCAAACGCATCTGCGATCGCGATGATCCGCGATCCCAAGGGCAGGTCCTCCCGCATCAGCCGCTGCTCTGAACGGCCGTCATACCAACAGGTCGCATAGCGAACGATATCCAAAAGTTGCTTATCGCTAGTACATCCGCGCAGGATGTCGCAGCCCAACAAGGGTGTCAGCGAAATGGCCGCACGCTCTTCGGCAGTCAAACTGCCGGGCTTGCGAAGAATTCGGTCTGGAATCCCCAGCTTGCCCAGGTCGTGCATCAGCGCCGCGACTTCGATGCGATCGCGATCTTCCGACGCCAGATCCATCGACTTGATCCAAGCCGAACAAGACAGGGCGACTCGCAAACAGTGCGACGCAGATGGCGGGTGCTTCGACCGCAACGCAAAAAACAACGAGGTCGCTAGCCCAAGCTTTGCCGTCGCCAAACAATTTTCTTCGGCGTCACGACGCAGCGAATCCGGATTTGCCGATTTGGGCTTTGCCCAAGTCGAAGGGGCAGTTGCTGCTGGCGGTTGAGGTGCGATCGCTTCGGCCGAGGAGCACAGATTTCCCGCCCCATTCCAGACGACAGGTTGCTCCCCACCGACTGGCTGGTCGAGTGCTTCCACCAGACGCGCGACGGTATCAGCGTTTCGTGTCGAATGATCGCCCAGCATGCTTGCGGACCGCACCCCCTGGGTGTCCGATTCCGACGGTGGGAATTTATGCTTGGGTTCTACTGACATCTGCAACTCTTCGTGAACTCACCTTTGGAAGGCCCAGAGACAGTTTTCGTAACCGCCCGGCCCTTAGAATCATCGGCGTCTAATTCAGCTGATTTTTTGATATGCCGAAGCCTAGGCCACGTTAAGCCTTGCGGGGTACGCCGTGGAAAAGTTTTGGCCGATTTTTGCCGCCGTCATCAGCAGCCTTTTGCCAGCAAATTGAAGCCGCAAGCTTGCGATTCCGGTGCGGCGTGCCTAGTATGGAACTAGGAACAAGCGTTTGTCTGTTGGTTTCAGGGAGGGCGATTGGAGGAGTTTTTTTTCGTTTTTTTAAATCCACCACCTATCCGGTTCTTACAATTTTGCCGCTTCCAGCGGTAAGGCGACAGGTTGTAGTCCGCACCGGATGCCATTTTCGTCACCCCCCGAGCGTGATCGCGTGAGCCTTTCTGACATCGACAGCCAACTTCTAGAGCACTGCTTGGCAGGTTCGCCAAGGGCGTGGAAGAACTTCGTTGACCGATTTCTCGGCTTGGTCGTCCATGTCGCCCACCACACCGCCCAACATCGCTCAATCAGCTTGCAAGACGACGTTCGTGATGACTTGGTCAGCGAAGTCTTTGCGGTGATCGTGGCCGATAAATACGCTACGCTGCGACGCTTCCAGCGGAATTGTTCGCTGGCGACCTACTTAAGCGTGATCGCTCGACGCGTGATTGTCCGCCGACTCCATGCGATGCAAAACGAGGCGAACCGGACGACTGGCCGGATGGATCGGTTACCGCAAGATGACCGAAATATCACTCGCTTGGATGACGCGGACGAAGTCAACCAGTTGATGCTGAGGCTCGATCCTCAGGAGGCCCAGGTGGTGCGAATGTATCACTTGGAAGGAATGTCCTACGAGCAGATCGGTCGCGCGATCGGGCTGAACGAAAACAGCGTCGGCCCGGTGTTGACCCGTGCCCGCAGTAAGATGCGTCAACCATAGCCGCCGGCCGATTCAAAACCGGTGCACACGCCGCGCGTCGGTCGTTTCGATTCGGCCATATCCGGTGATTCGCACGATCATGGCCAATCCTGCACCGGCGACGAAACCGCCGATGTGTGCCCACCAGGCAACGCCGGTCGATGCGCCCGAAGACGATATCCCGCTGAACATCTGAATGGCGAACCAGATCCCCAAGAAGATTGGTGCCGGCATCACAAACGTATAAAAGATGATAAAGATCGGCAGGACCGCCAACACCCGAGCGTGGGGATACAGCAACATATATGCTCCCATCACGCCGGCGATCGCTCCGCTGGCACCAACGGTCGGCACCGGCGACATCTCATTGGTAACCAAATGACTCGCCCCGGCGGCGATCCCCGTTCCAAGATACATCGCCAAGTATCCCACGTGCCCGAACCGATCTTCGACGTTATCACCAAAGACATAAAGAAACCACATATTGCCAAGGAAGTGCATCCATCCACCATGCAGGAACATGCATGTGATCAATGTCATCCAAGGCGAGATCGGTGAATCGGCCAGCACGTGCTCCGTCTCTTGAATCGCGATCCCCAGCGGCGTTTGCACCCGTTGGGCGATAATCATCGTCGCCTGGACTGATGGATCGGTCAGCCGCACCGGGACCATGCCGAATTGTTCAATGATCGTTTGCCCGCCATCACCACTGACCACCTGGGCCGCAAACGCCAAAGAGCAGATCGCAATCATCAAATAATTGATAAACGGCGTATGGTGGGATTCGATGCTGTCGCGAAGCGGGATCATGGTGAATTGGGGGTCGGTGAAGTATCATTTAAAACACGGACTTTGACCGCAACAACAAAACTTGTCAAATCGATCGCCCGCCAAAGCAATAATGATACCCTGCTTCCAACCCTCCTTGCGCTCCGTTGATTCATTAACTCAACCAGTTAGTTTTGAAGTTGCACTTTTGGTTCCCATCACAACCCGACGCGTGAGCGAGGGACCGACTTGCGTTGCTGTAGCGACGTGCCTATTCAGTCCCTCGCTCACGCGTCGGGTTGTGAAAAACACTGCAAATTACGTTCGTTTTCTACCCAAGAGCAAGAAGTCTGCAACTTCGAAATACGTGAGCAAGGGACTTCACAATGCCATTCACACTATCTCGTAACCTCACCCAAAATCATCTCATGCAAAATCCGCGCCTCGTTCGAATGCCCACGTTGACATCGTTGTCATGGGTTGCAGCCTCAATCTGCTGCTGCGTCCTCTTCACTTTCGCAAACGTAACCCTCGCGGCCGACGACTATAAACTTGGCCCTGACTCACAAGCCAAACTCGATGTGCCGCAAGGCGAACTGAAATCGTACACCTGGGACAAAAGCCGGATTTATCCTGGCACTCGGCGCGAATACCAAGTTTATATCCCCAAACAATACGATCCTGCTAAGCCAGCCGCATTGATGGTTTTTCAGGATGGCGGTGGATACGCCAATCGCAACGGTGCATGGCGTGTGCCAACCGTGTTTGACAACCTGATCCATGCGGGCGACATGCCCGTCACCATCGGGGTGTTCATCAACCCCGGCGTCACCCCGTCAGGTAGCGACGCGGCGCAAGACCGCTTCAATCGCAGCCTGGAATACGACGCGGTCAGCGATCGATACGCACGATTCTTAGTAGAAGAAATTGTTCCCGAAGTCGCTAAAGAGTTTTCGATCACCGAGGATCCGAACCTGCGAGCGATCGGCGGGGCCAGCAGCGGGGCGATCGCCGCATTCGGCGTCGCTTGGCATCGCCCCGACCAATTCCGACGCGTGTTTAGCACGATCGGAACCTATGTTGGCCTTCGCGGCGGTGACGTTTATCCGACACTGATTCGCAAGACGGAACCCAAGCCGATCAAGGTTTTTCTGCAAGATGGCAGCGGCGATTTGAATATCTATGGCGGCGATTGGTGGATCGCCAACCAAGCGATGCTGTCCGCGTTTCAATATGCCGGATATGACGTCAACCACGTTTGGGGCGACGGGGGACACAACAGCAAACATGGTGCAGCGATTTTTCCCGATGCGATGCGCTGGTTATGGAAAGATGCCGATCAGGTGATCGAGCCAAAGATTTCCGAGCGTCATGGTTTGGCGAATGTTTTGGTGCCAGGTAAAACGTGGGAATTGATCAGCGAAGGACACCAGTTCGCAGAAGGCCCCGCGATATCGCCATCCGGCGACGTCTTCTTTACGAACGTCCCGGGTGGTGAAATCTGGAAAATTTCCGACGGCACCAAGGCGGCATTGTTCATGAAGGATATGCCGGGTGCGAGCGGTTTGATGTTCGACGCGGCGGGCAACCTCTATGTGGCGCTCAGCCGCAAACAACAAATCGTTAAAGTCGATCCCCAGGGGAATCAAACGGTTTTGGCTAATGAAATTGCCTGCAATGATATCGCCGTGGCAAACGGCCGAGTTTATATCACCGAACCACGTAAGAATCGCATCATGATGGTGTCGACCGACGCTAACGCTGTCGCCGGTAACGACGCCAGTGCACAAGTCGCAGCAGAAAAGATCGATGGCGAAGGAATCGAATCGCCCAACGGATTGATCACTACGCCGGACAATCGATTCTTATTGGTTTCGGATTCACGCGGAATGTATGTATGGTCTTATTTGATCGGCGATGATGGCAAACTGGCAAACGGACAACCTTATCATCACGTCCACGCCCCGGTTGATGAAACGTTGACCGGTGCCGATGGCGCGACGATGACCGACAACGGTTTTCTATACTTAGCAACCAAGATGGGCGTTCAGGTGTTTGATCAGCCGGGACGTTGTCACGGCATCATTCCGCTGCCGGGAAACAGTGTCGCAACGAATGTTGTCTTCGCAGGTCCGCAGATGAATGTGCTGTTCGCGACAACGACCGACGGCAAGGTGTTTCGCCGCGAGTTGAAAGTTCGTGGCGTCGCCCCTTGGCAATCGCCGGTAAAGCCGGAAAAGCCAAGGTTGTAGGGCGAATCGGCTTACGACCGCGATGCAACCAGAACTTCCCTTTTACCACCTGGCGGGCCAACTGTTTTTGCAACGTTCCACCCCGCCGCTTTCATCGCATCACGCACTTGTCGATTGACACAATAACTGGCTAATCGTCCGTCGGGATTCGCCACCGCGTGCATCGCGGCAAAGATATCGGATTGCCACAGTTGAGGTGACGACTCAGGACTGTATGGATCGAAGTAAATCGCATCAAACCGCTGGTCCGGTAGCTGGTACTTTTCATGCATCGGACCACAGCACCAGGTGGCCGCATCACCTAGGGAAACTTCTAAGATCAAGTTGCCGAAAACAAGCGGCGGTGTCGCCGTTTGCGTACCAGACGCCGCTTCAACATCGGCGAACCACTGAATCGTCGCGTCAACCAAATCACGGTTATCGATAAAACGATGCCAATCGAGTTGGCGAATCACCGCAGCAGGCGGCAAGTCGGATTCCAGCGCCAGGTAAAACAACGGCGCCCGGTGTGCGATCGCCGCTTGGGCGGTGACCATCCAACCGAGCCCGGTGCCAAACCCGAGCTCTAAGACTCGCGTCGATTGGCCGGCGGCCAGCCGTGATTCCACGCCGCTGCCGACCAAATAAACGTATCGCGTTTCGGCCAACGCCCCACAACCGCTGTGCATCGAATCATTAGTCGATGTCTGAACCAGCGTCGGGCTGCCGTCATCGGTGATCCTGTACTGCCACCGCGGGTCGGCGGTCGCAAACGTCGGACGAGCGGGGATCGGCATTACGAAGCGACGGTCGCGGTTTGCGAAGCCTGCATCGTGTTCACCGCCGCCAGGACGCGTGAACGATCGGCATCTGACAACGGACTGACGAGCGGCATCAGCGGCCCGGTCGCCGCAATTCCCGCTAATCCGACCGCTTCATGCAAGACGCGGATCGGGTTGATCTCGTTCCGCAAATCCTCAAGCGGCAAGAAGTACTTGCGAATCTCTTCGGCTTCGTCCAGCCGTCCGGCCACGATCGCGTGCAACATCTGTTGGCTCTTGGCCGGCGACACGCAAACACAGCCGCTGGTGAATCCGCCCAGGCCGAACTCGTGCAGATGCTCGATCGCCGGTTGTTCGCCAATCCCGCTGACCATCCGCTCCTTGGGGAACACCTGCAACAATTCACACAAATAATCGTCTTGCGACGGGTTGTCGCGAACGACGGCGTATTTGATCCAGGAAATCACGCCATCGGATTCCAGTTTCTGAACCGTTTCGGCTGTCAACCAACGATCGAACTTGATGTAGACAACCAACGGGCGGCCAAGCTTTTCAGCGGCGTGGCGAATGCCGGTTGCGATACCCGCGTCGTCGGCGATGTCGCGCTGGGGCAGGACCATTGCGGTGGGAAAATCGAAATCGGCCAGCACTTCGACCTGGTCCATCATCAAACCGTAAGCCGGGCCAACCGATGGCACCACGCTGGTCTTATCGTCGGACAAGTCGGCCAACAGCGCCAGCACTTCGGCAAAGCGGCTCGGCCGGATGTGATAAAACAGTGCGTTGCCACCATACAACAGGTGCGAAACGCCGCCAGCGGTAATGTGGCGAATGATCTTGGCGTTTTCTTCGCGATTAAAACCGCCGTCGGGATTGAGCGCCAAAGGCGGGACGGCGATCACACTTTCTCGGATACGGGCGGCATCGGGCAAACGGCTGTCCATCAGAATTCTCGTCAAATTTCGTAACGTGTTAGCAATGAAGCGTTGGGCGTTGTCTTCTGGAAAAACAACAGCCATCGATAGGTTAACGCAGTTTCTCTTCTGCTGCACTGTCCCTTAAATAGTTTGGGTTACAGCCGATCGGGGCGACAAAATGATTGTGCTGGGCCAACCGCAATGCGAACGACGCCACGTCCCGTGCGGTAATTTCCGACGCCTGGACTGATTCCATCGCCCTGGCATTCACCCCAACGTCGCTCGAATCGACGTCGATCAACTGGCGCAGCGCCGGCGGGTCGACGACAATTCGGGAGTCTGGCTGATCCGTGGCAACGGTCACAAAGTCACGAAATCGCTGTGTGGCCCAAACTTCATCAGCGGCGCCGTGCGAGTCGGTTGCGAAGGCACGTTGCCAGTCGTCGCGGCGCCATCGCGCGACAAACAACTGTTGTCGATACGCGTTTAACGCCACGCACACCGATGTCGCGTCGGGGTGCTGGTCAAAGACCACCCCGGCGGCACAGGCCAGCGAATCGACGGCGATCAACCGGCACCCGAGGGCGTAAGCGAGCGTCTTGGCCGTCGTGACGCCGATCCGCAGTCCGGTGAACGAACCGGGGCCGACGTTCACCGCGACCGCATCGATCGACACCGCATCTCTTCGCGAATCGGCGATAATCTCAGCGACGGCCGATGCGAGCGTCACCGCAGTCCGCTTGGATGGATCGAGCGGAATATAGCGATTGGAGCCATCGCCGAAATGCCACGCGATCGATCCGGTACGCCCGCCGGTCTCGATCGCTAGCAGTCCGCGCAATCGTTGCGACTGGCCAGGTCGGTCGGAAGCGGCATTGAAATCGGTGATAACCATCAAGATTATTCGAACGAGCCAGCGGTTTGCGGCATTCATTGGGTGTCAGAGTTACCAAAATAGCGTTAAACTATCGGGCATCATACGTGGCTAACGGCCATCACCCTGCAGAGGAGTGCAGGCCGTGGCTCGTCGTCAATTTCCTCCTCGCAATCTTCGCACCGAGTCTGAACCAGTGAAACGAGCCGTCATCAGTGATATTCACGGCAATCTGGAAGCCCTGCAGGCTGTCCTGGCGGACATCGATGGTCAACAGATCGACGAACTGGTTTGTCTGGGCGATATCATCGGTTACGGCCCCAACCCCTGCGAATGCCTCGATTTGGTGATTCGCCGGGCTAAGTGGACGATTCTCGGAAATCATGACCAAGCCGCGTTGTTCGATCCCGACGGTTTCAATCCGGTTGCGTTGCGAGCGATCTACTGGACTCGCGACCGGCTGGACCAGGGCCCCGGCGGAACCACACAAATCAATCGTCGCTGGGATTTTCTGGGCGAACTGCCACGCAGCCGCGCCGATGGCGACTACCTGTTCGTTCACGGTTCGCCGCGTGACCCTACCAATGAATATGTCTTCCCCGAATACATTTTTGACACGCGAAAGATGGAGTCGCTGTTTTCAAAGGTGCAAAAATATTGCTTCATGGGACACACGCACTTGCCCGGCGTGTTCACCACGGGTTGCGAATTCGTTACCCCCGAAGAATGCTCCCACTGCTTTCAACTGAGCAACGAAAAGGTGATGGTGAACGTCGGCAGCGTCGGACAACCACGCGATGACGATAACCGCAGCTGTTATGTGATCATCGATGACGCCGCGGCGACCGTAACATTTCGCCGCGTCACCTACGATTTCAACGTTACAGCGGCAAAGATCTATGCCGAACCCGAGCTAGACAACATGCTGGGCGATCGCATCAAACACGGTCGATGATGACGGCCATCGACCTGCTTCGCTCGGCCAGCCCCATCGCGATTGTCGCGGCTTGACCCGTTATGGTTGCTGGCCCGCGAAACGCAGCCCGCGAATGATTCGCTCGCGAACTTCGACCGCGTCGACATCGATCGCCACTTCCATGTTGAATTGCCACTGCTGGCGCATGCGGCGATCGAACACCGTCGCGCCGCGAGTCAGCATCCCTTGAGTTTCAACGTCGCCAGCCATCTCTCGCCAGGTAAACAAATCGGGCTCCAGCACCGCCATGATCGCCGTCGGGTCGGCAAGCGAAATCGTTTCGCGTCCCAGATATTGATGGTTGGCCCGAAACGAATATTGCAAAATCCGGTGCAGCAGCTCACCCGCACGCGTCATTTTGCTGGGCAAGGCGTCCAATAAGTCGATGCCGAACGAAACTTGGTCAGTGACGTCCAACGGCACCAAACTTTTCGTCGTTGCCGATGCGAATACGTCGCGAGCCGCTGGCGGGTCATAATGCAGATTCGCTTCGGCCGACGGCGTTCGGTTGCCCGGTGCCATGTAGGTGCCACCGCATATGATCACTTTATCGACCAGCGATACGGTGCCGGGGTCGCGATTAAAAACCCGCGCGATGTTGGTCAACGGCCCACAACAGATGATCGTGATTTGGCCCGGATGCAATCGCAACAATTCGGCGATCACCTTTTCGCTAGCATGTTGATGCTGGCGATCGGTGATTTCGAAGTTTAAACCGGCCATGCCATCATGCCCGTGCAATTCGTTATCGTCCGCAACGGGCGCGTTTTCACACTCCGACGCGGCCCCGATTCGTGGGTATCGCGGCGGATCCAGCAGGTTGACAATCGCGCGGACATTGGTTGTCGCTTGATCTGCGTCGACAACACCAGCCGTCGACGTGATTGCCAGCACGTCTAACCGCGGATCGGATAAAGCCAGACAGAGGGCGACGGCGTCGTCGATCCCCGGGTCACAATCGATGATTACTTTTCTGTTCATGCCGACGATTTTAGCGCCTGACGCGTCGCTGAACGAGCCCATCTGGGATAAAACCGCACACTTCAGACCGATCTATTTTTTTTCGCCATCGATCCATCCGCAACCGCTGACCGCAAATGATCTCTTTCGACGACGCCATTCAAACAGCCCGCAGCGGCCAAGACTTGACCGCAGACCAAACCGGCCACCTGATCGACACGTTATTGCGTGGCGAAGCGGACGCGGATCTGGTCGGACAACTCTTGCTGGCGATTCGCGACAAAGGCGAAGCGGTCGACGAATTGGTGGGTGCCGCCCAAGCCATGCGACGCCACATGACCCCGATCGCCCATCGCCACACAACGCTGCTTGACACCTGCGGCACCGGCGGCAGCGGCACGGGGACGTTCAACATCAGCACCGCGACGGCGATCGTGACCTCGGCCTGCGGCGTCGCGGTCGCCAAACACGGCAACCGGCGAGCGACCAGCCACAGCGGTTCGGCCGACGTGTTGGCGGTTTTGGGAGTGGCGATCGAAGGCGAGGTCGACCAGGTCAGCCGTACGCTGGACGAAGTCGGCATCTGTTTCTGCTTTGCCCCCAAACTGCACCCGGCGATGCGTCACGTGGTCGCGATTCGCCGCGCGCTGGGCGTTCCGACACTGTTCAACATGCTCGGACCCCTGTGCAACCCCGCCGGCGCGACCCACCAATTGCTCGGCACCCCCACGATCGCCGCTCGCGACAAGATCGCCGCGGCGCTACAGCAATTGGGCACAACCCGTTCGGCGGTCGTTTCGGGCGAAGACGGACAAGACGAAGTCTCACTCGGCGCGGCCACACACGTCGCAGAAGTTCGCGACGGAAAAATCATCCATCATCGCTGGACCCACGAATCGTTCGGCTTGCCAGCGGCCAACTTGTCGGACCTGCAGGCGGCCGATCCCGAAGCGAGCGCGGCGATCATTCGCGATTTGTTGTCAGGCAAATCCGGGCCGTGTCGCAACGTCGTCTTGGCGGGCACCGCAGCGGCGTTGTGGTTGGTCGGCAAAACCGATTCATTGGTAGAAGGCGTCAAGCAAGCCGCCGCCGCGATCGACCAAGGCAAGGCGAAAGAGAAATTGGCACAGATGGTATCATGACCG
>DIUH01000154.1:7502-13075 GCA_002428205.1 Planctomycetaceae bacterium UBA6163 | reverse complement strand
GACAGGCACAACCCGGTTTTCCCGCTGCCGGTCATGCCGACGCACATTGCATGCGTGCAAAGGTCCTTTGCATCGTACATGACCAGGTCGTCTTTTAACTGCTGCTGTTGCAGATCGTATTGGCGACCGAGATAGAAGGATGCGAGTTTTTCGTATTGATCAACCGAAGGGATCGAATGGGTATCGGGCATGATGGTGAGGCCTTCGAGACCAAGACCTAGTTGATGAGTCGAAAACGGAAAAGCGTCATGTTACCCGATTCGCGACCGCTCGCACGGTGGGTATGGCAGATCGATAGCGGCGGTGAGTGAACGAAAACGGCCCACTCACCGAATCGATGAGTGGGCCGTTGATTGACAGAAAAACATTCGTCGCCGAGATCAGTTGGCTGGTCGGCTTGGTTCTTCGCCGGACAGAATGATGATCTGACCGCCGCCACCACCTTGTTGCCCGCCACCGAGAGAGTAGCTGGCTTCGAGGACTTGCGAGATTCGCTCATGGGCTTCGGTCAGGTGAGCGATGGAGTATGCGTCCATTTTTTCGCCACAAGTTTCCAAAGATTTCGCGATCTTGGTTTTCAATTCACGCAATTGCATGCGAGCCAGCGTACCGATTGGCTTGTAGGCCGCGGTTCCGCTGGGGTCTTTGAGAACTAAGTCCATCAGACGCTGGATGTGCTCCCGTTGCAGGTTGCGACGCAGGCTGCTGATCATCGGCTTGCGATCATTCCGATCCGCTGGGCACTCTTGTTCAAGCTCTGTCCAAGCTGCGGTGCTGATCGTGCTGAGCACTTCAGGCAACGTCAACGTGTCAACATCGTCCGCCAGCCGCAGTTCATTGTCCAGCACTCGACGAAGCGTAGTCGGATTCATCAGCAATGTCAGAGCCGACGCTTGAATACCTAGCACGCGATCGTGAATTGGCCAAGTCGCCTCGGCGCTCATCGCAGATTGGGCATTACCATCGAGCCATTTGTCGACCGACATTCTTTCGAGAATCTGTTGATTCAATCCGAATGATTCGTCACGGAACGTTTGGTCGATCACGAATGCCAGCGCTGCACGCTGTTGATCTGCAGGCACCACTTGGACTGGCGGGCGGTCGCCCGGGTCGCCTTTCTTGTCGCGATTAACGAATGCACCACCGACCCAGTTGGCCATCATGCTGACACTTCGCATTTGCAGCGACAGGGTGAGTTCATAACCACGACGTGCTCGCGACCAGCTTTGGCCATCTTTTACAAACTTTTCGAGCAACCGCTGGCGATACAACTTGACCAGCTTCATCTGCTCGTTGGCATAGTCCAGCGGATTGGCACTAAAGTCATAACGTGTGGCGAGCGGGTCTGGGCCAGCGGTATCTTCATCGGTTGCATACTGCAATTCGGGTTCGCTGCATCGCTTTAAGATTTCGGGCAACGTTTTGTCATCGAAGGTATATCCATACTCGATAGCCCAGTAATCATAAGGGCCGATGCCGGTCATGCCGTACTCGCCCTGCAGTTCGCCCGCTTCATAGCGATAGTTAATCGGGGTGTAATCCATCACCGATGCGGTTATGGTTTTCTTCCCCTTAACCTTGTCGCTATTAATGTCTGCGAGGGAATGCAAGCCGGACGCTTTGAAGTTATGCCGCAAACCGAGCGTGTGACCGACTTCGTGTGCAACCAAATCTGCGAGCAAAGGACCGACGAACCACTCGGGGATACCATCGAGCATATCAGGGGCATCGGCTTTGGGTTCAGTGGTTTCGGCCTCTTTGGGCTTGGCATCCGAAGCGACTTCGGGCTTTTCATCCTTCGGTTCTTCCTTCTTTTCCTCTGCCGGTTTGTCGGTCGAAGGAGTTTCTTCCTTTTGCTCCTTCGGTTCCTGTTCTTCCTTATCCTTCTTCTTTTTCTTCGCTTTCTCGGCCTTTTCTTTCTCTTCGGCGGCCACTTCGTCGGCTAGTAGGGCTAATGCCCAGTTCATACGTGCCAACGCCAAATCGAGTTGCAAGCCGCTTGCGGCCATGCAAAGACCATTTTTTTGGCTGATACTACCGTATAGGCCGTCGTACTCGTCGTCGCCTATAAGGCTAGAGTCGGCTTGCGCCATTCCATAGCCGGCCATCGGTTGTTGTGATTGGCGGGCATAGCGATTTTTCAAGTGGTTTACTTGCTCTGCGGCAGCCAAGCGGACTCGCGGGTCCCAATTCGGGTTTTGGCCTAACCATGCGAGCGTCTCAGGGGCGACGCTTTCCATCGCCAACTTCGGCATCAGATCGTTGTAATTGAAGTTGAAGTGGCGAATCCATCCGTCGGTAAGGATGATGTCTGCATCCAAGATTTCGCCAGTTTCGGGATGAACGCGACTGGGCCCGATTGCCGTGCCGATGTCGTTGTTCAACCAACGCACGAAGTTATAACGAACGTCTTCGGGGTCTTTCTCCATATGCACGCCGGATTCGGCATCTTGGTATTCAACCACGATCGCATCGATCAAGCCGACTTTCTCAAAAGCCTTATTCCAATACTCAATCCCTTCCTTCACCCAACGACGGTATCGGACTGGCGTGGTGTGTTCGACATAGAATCGGATCGGTTCTTTGGGTGGGCTGAGTTTCAGTTTCGGGTCACGTTTTTCCAAACGCCAACGATTGATATATCTGACGCGAGTATCGTCGTCCTGGTACTTGCTCAGGTCCGAGTAGGCGGTCGTAAAATAGCCGACCCGTTCATCAGCGACTCGCGGTTTGTAACCGCCTGTGGCGCTGGGGACTTCGCTGAATGAGTAGTGAATGGTCTGCAGGCGTCCACCGGCCCCGACGATTTCAAACGCTAGTTCAACATTGCTGGGAAAAACTTTGGAGGATTTAAGTGACACCAATTGAGGGCTGGTGATCCGAACGCTGGGGCCAAAAAACTTGCTGGCGTTGCTGATCAGCAATTGGTCGAGATCGATAACGGGGCCACCGGTGGGGCCAATCGCCAGAATCGGCACATCCATCAAGACTTGGTCTGTGAACAAACGTTTCACCGAGGCCTTTGCCTCAGCTTCGCCCTCAGCGCGAATCGTCAGGTTAGGGGCAAGAAGCGCAAGGCGATTGTTGTACCGCCGCCATTCGACCACCCAGTCGCCAGACTGCAGGCCGGCGTAGCGGTCACCGCTGCTGACCGTAAGGGCGATGAAGTAGCGTTTGCCGACGAAGTTTTTGGGCAATTCGCCAAGCAGTTGTTGGTCCTTTTCACGCTTCCAGACATTGAACAGTCCCTTCGGGTTCTGTTGGTCCGATGAGGGTAGTTGGACGTAATCCTTGCTGACATCAGCAAACGGAGGAAAGTCCTCCTGGGCCTGGACCGTCGAACCGATCGACAGGATCCCAGCAAGCAGCAATGCGTTAATCGATTTCATTGGCGACTATCTTTGGGTTGAACAAATCGTTTGGGGAGGTTCCGTCCTAAAAAACTCGTCCATGAAACTATTCTGTCGATGGCAAGTCGACCTGCTGATACGGAATGTGTCGCCGGGTTGAATCGGCAAGTGCCGCGTCCCATGCTTACTGGCATCAGACAGGCTGAATCCCGTCGAGCAAGCGTAACTCGACAATCGACATCGGACTGTCCTGATTGGGGAGTTCGCAATCGGCCACGGTTGCAACACTACGTTTTAAGCGATCTTTATCGATTCTGCGAGCAATTTTGTTCGAACTTTCGCCAACTTTGCGGTTAGCAGATAAGACCAGATCGCATTGACGGGGTTAGACTTCAGATCGACAATCTCGGTTTAGGTCGAATCAAAGGCCGCTGGAGGCGGGGGTGGGCAACATTCCTGCCGCCTTCAGTATGACCCAATCGGTTACAAGTCGTTAAAATTGGCAACGAAAAAAAGTTGCCGTCAATCCAAATCTTTCAGCAAAAGTTCAGCCATCATGACCTCCCTGCAGCAACAGGACCCGGCCATTTACGACGCGATCACCGCCGAAGCCCATCGTCAACAAGACGGACTGGAGATGATCGCGAGCGAAAACTACACCAGCGTCGCAGTCATGCAGGCTGCCGGCAGCGTTCTGACGAACAAATATGCCGAAGGTTATCCGGGCAAACGCTACTACGGCGGATGCGAGCACGTCGACGTGGTCGAAACGCTAGCGATTGAGCGGGCAAGGCAATTGTTCGGTGCCGAGGCGGCNNGGTTCACAGGCCAACATGGCTGTCTATCTGACATGCCTAAAGCCGGGCGATTGTGTGCTCGGGCTCGATTTGGCCCAAGGCGGACACTTAACCCACGGCATGAAGCTGAATATCAGTGGCCAGCTTTACCAGTTTCACAGCTATGGCGTCGATCGCCAGCACCAACGGCTCGATTTCGATCAAGTCGCCAAACTCGCTCGGGAGCACAAGCCAAAACTGATCGTCGCCGGGGCGAGTGCTTACCCGCGGGAAATTCCGCACGATCGCTTTGCCGAAATCGCCGCCGAAGTGGGGGCGAAGCTGTTGGTCGATATGGCCCACTATGCCGGATTGGTCGCCGCCGGGATTCACAACAGCCCGGTCCCGCATGCCGATTATGTCACCACGACGACCCACAAGACGCTTCGTGGCCCTCGTGGCGGTTTGATCCTTTGCCGACAGGACGATCTGAAGGACATCAATCGCAGCGTCTTCCCGGGGATTCAGGGTGGGCCGCTGATGCACGTGATCGCCGGCAAAGCGGTCTGCTTTGGCGAAGCCTTGGCGGACGACTTTAAAGCCTACGGACGACAAGTTGTGGCCAATGCCAAGATGCTGGCGGAATCGCTGATGACGGCCGGATTGCCGTTGGTCAGCGGCGGAACCGACAACCACCTGATGCTGGTCGATGTGACTGCTGTCGGGCTGGGCGGAAAGCGAGCTGAAGCGACGCTCGAACGCTGTGGTATCACCGTCAATATGAACATGATCCCGTTCGATACGCGCAAGCCGATGGATCCGTCGGGGATTCGAATCGGAACACCAGCGCTGACGACTCGCGGAATGGGTGTCGATGAGATGAAGCGTGTCGGTGGGTGGATTTACGAAGCGCTGACCAACAGCGAGGATGATGCCACGCTTGCGCGGATTGCCGGTGAGATCCGCGAACTGTGCGAGAGCTTTCCCGTGCCCGCCGAACGTCACGCGTCGCTGATCGCGTGATCGTTTTCCGAAAATGCTGACCGATTTCTTTCACGTCCCTCTAAAACCGATCGCAACTCATGGCCGCTCACCGGATTTTGATCGCCGACGATAACGCGGCAAATCGTGAACTGCTGGAAGCTTATCTGGCCGATTTCGATTGCGAGATTGAAACCGCCGTGGACGGCCAAGACACGCTCGACAAGGTCGCGTCGTTTGAACCCGACCTGTTGCTGTTGGACGTGATGATGCCCAAATTGAGCGGTTTTGAGGTTTGTCGCAAACTGAAGGACAACCCTCAAACCGCTAGTGTGATGGTGCTGATGGTCACCGCGCTGAACGAATTGGGCGACATCGAACGTGGCGTGAATGCGGGGACGGATGATTTCCTCAGCAAGCCGATCAACAAGGTTGCTCTGGTCAAGCGTGTCAGCACGATGCTGAA
>DIUH01000154.1:0-7406 GCA_002428205.1 Planctomycetaceae bacterium UBA6163 | reverse complement strand
TCCCACTACGGACCAACCCTGCTTTTTAGCTGTGTTAGACCACTAGGTTCTTAGGGCTGTGTCCCGCCGTTGCTGCGAGCGAGCAATTGTACCGGCGGCAAGAAGACGCCGACACGCTCCGCTTCGGCTCGCATCACCCGCTCGAAATACGGGAATGGGAACCTGTTGTTTTTCTTGATCGCGTAACGCTCCAGTGCTAAAACTCGACCGCGGTCGAACGCGCCCGCATTCACTTGGGCGACGACCAGGCGAATGTAAGCTTGGCGATCGGCGGTGGTCGCTCGCAATCGATTGATCAGTTGGTCTTCCAGCGTCGCGGTTTGCGTGCCTCGCGTCGGTTCGACGATTTGGCCGCTGCAGTATGTGCTCAAGCCGATTTGGATCGCGAAAACGATCGCGATGCGGCTGATCAGTTTGCTAAGCATCCGATTGACTTCCTTGTCGTTGCGGGCTGTTGATTCAATGTCTTATTGCGAGATTAGCGGCGGCATCATAACCCGGCGCGTGAGCGAGGGAACTCTCACTGTCCCTCGCTCACGCGTATTGAAATTGCACTTTTTGTTCTCATCCCAACCCGAAGCGTAAGCGAGGGAATGACTTACGTCACTTTGGCGACGTGCGTGTCCCGTCCCTCGCTCACGCGTCGGGTTATGATAAGCACGGCAAATTACACGCGATCTCTATCCAAAACCACGAACAGTGCAACTTCAAAACTCACGCGTCGGGTTAATAAACCAACAGCCCGGATAGGCATTGGGTGCAAAACCTTGCCCCTGTCTGCTACCAATCCTTTCATCGTCAACGCAAGCCGGAATTATTGATGTTGCCGTCAACGAGTTTTGGTAATTCTGGGCGGGAATGTGTCGGGCGCGAATCCTTGCAGCATCAAAAAATGACCGGCAATCAGATCGCCTTTAGATAGCAAAGGATGAACAAGACGCCGTGTAAAGCGAGAAACACGCCGGTCAATCGCGTGCGGGTCGATCCCAATGCTAGCAACGAAACGGCCACTCCGAGCGAGGCGACGGCGATTCCGCCCGGAGGAAAAAACAGCCAGCATGCCGCAGCAAAACCGCTCAGCATGATCGACGCAAAGACGGCAGATTCGGCGGTTTGCCCCCAAACGCCGTCGCCAAGCGTTTCTGGGGCGAGCGAAATTTCTGGGCCGATCGAACTGGCGACCAAAGTATCTTTGGAGGCGGCTAGCGGAGAGCCTTCGCCACCGGATGCATCGACTTCGTTATCGTTGGGCCCATCGGCCGGTTCCTCCGCAAACGGTGATCCGACGCGATATTCAGTTTGCGTTTCCAAAGCTCACTCTTTCCTAGCGATTTTGTAACTTTGTGGATAAGCTAGGGTTCCGTAACGAAGAACCTTTCCGTATTCGCTCACATAACATCCGCGCTGACATTTATGCCCCGACCCCACATTGAATCAACGACTGGCGCTTTGCGTTCGCTATCGATCGACTTGGTTATAGTCTTTTTGGTGTTCGCTAGTGTAGTCGCGACGAATCGTGCCGCTGACGCGGTCGAACCGGCGACCTCGACGCCCGGTGCCGCTCAGGTCGCCGAGGCTTCCGAAGAAGCCATCGAGTCGATGGCCGCGATGCGATTGCCCGAAGGTTGGAAGCGTGAACTGTATGCCGCCGAACCGCTGGTTGCAAACATCGTCGCCTTCGATATCGATCCGCAGGGGAACGTTTATGTGTGCGAAACCTTCCGCCAAAATCGCGGCGTGACCGACAACCGCGGACATGACGAACAGTGGCTGCTGGCCGATCTGGCCGCCCAGACGGTCCAAGATCGAATCGACTTTCACAAGCGATTGCTCGGCGATCGGGTCAAGCAGTACACAGAGTTTGACGATCGCATCAAACGCTTGCGCGATACCACCGGCGACGGTATGGCGGACCAATCGGTCGTCTATGCCAGCGGCTTCAATCGGCTCGAGGATGGCACCGGCGCGGGCGTTTTGGCTCGCGGCAACGAAGTCTTTTACACCTGCATCCCCAAACTTTGGAAGTTGGTCGACGAGAACGGCGATGGGGTGAGCGAAAAACGAATCTCGCTCAGCGACGGTTATGGCGTTCGCGTCGCGTTCCGCGGCCACGACCTGCACGGGCTGATCATCGGGCCCGACGGCCGACTCTATTTCAGCATCGGCGACCGCGGCCACAACGTCACCACCGCCGACGGACGCGTGCTGAGCAATCCGACCAGCGGTTCGGTGTTTCGTTGCGAACTCGACGGCAGTGGTCTTGAAGTGGTCGCGACCGGTTTGCGGAACCCGCAAGAGCTTGCCTTCAATGACTATGGCGACCTGTTCACCGGCGACAACAACAGCGACAGCGGCGACAAGGCCCGCATTGTGATGATCGTCAAAGGCGGCGATTCGGGTTGGCGAATGCATTACCAATACTTGCCCGATCGAGGACCTTTCAATCGAGAAAAGATTTGGCATCCTTATAACCCACAACAACCCGCTTATATCATTCCGCCGATCGCTAATTTTGCCGATGGTCCATCGGGGTTTGCATTTGATCCAGGAACTGGCGGCGATGCGAGTTTGCGTGGCCGGTTTCTGTTATGTGATTTCCGGGGTGGGCCCGCCAACAGCGGCGTGCGTTCGTTCGAACTGCAGCCCGACGGCGCGTTTTATAAGCTTGGCAAAAACGACGAACCGATCTGGAGCGTGCTGGCGACCGATGTGGCGTTCGGTCCCGACGGAGCGATCTGGTTGAGCGATTGGGTTGAAGGTTGGAACGGCGAAGGGAAAGGACGGATCTATCGTGTCACCGGGCCGGACTTCGATGCCCGTTTGGTCGACGAAGTGGCGCAAATCCTCAAGACAAACTGGGCCAATGCCGACCCCGATCAATTGGCGGATTGGCTTTCTCATGCCGATCGCCGTGTCCGTAACGAGTCGCAGTGGGAATTGGCACGCCGGGGCGATGTCGCTCGCTTTAGCACCGTTGCAAAGAATATCAAAGCGAGCCGAGTCGCTCGATTGCATGCGGTTTGGGGGATCGATCAATCGATTCGCACCGGCACGGTGAAGGACGAATCATTAAGCGTTGCAAAATCGACGCTGCTGGGGTTGCTGGGCGAAATGGATGAGTATGTCGTCGCGGCGGCTGCGTTGTCGGTCGGCGAGCGTGCGATCAATGTCGAAATCTTGGTCACGTTGTTGCAGCATTCATCAAGCCGAGTGCGCGTTCATGCCGCTCTCGGTTTGGCTTCCTTGCGCCAGGGTAAGTCGGCTGATGCGATTCGTGGCGCAGCCGTTGCAATGTTGGCCGAAAACGCGGACGCCGATCCGATCGTGCGACATGCCGCTGTGATGGCCTTGGCCGCTGGCGGTGACGCGGCAAAGTTGGCGGCACTGAAGACGCATCCCAGTGTGCCGGTTCGCCGAGCGGTGGTAGTGGCACTGCGCCGCATGAAGGCGGCCGAAGTGGTCGATTTCCTGAGCGATCCCGATACCAGCGTTGTCGCCGAAGCGGCTCGTGCGATCCACGACCAACCGCTTGTCGTCGGCTTCGAAGCGTTGGCGCGTTTGGTCCAGTCTTCAACCGACGATGATGCGGTGATACGCCGGGCGCTCAATGCCAACTATCGACTCGGTACCAGCGAAGCGGCTAGCGTCTTGGCTGATTACGCTTCCAAGCCGATCGCTCCGGTGGCAATGCGACTCGAAGCGATCGAAATGTTGCGTGCCTGGGGGCGTCCCGATCCGCGCGATCGTGTCCATAACGATTATCGTCCGCTGCCCGAGCGACCCGCCGCAGTCGCCAAAGCCTCGCTTGCGAAAGCGTTGCCAATCATCCTTAAAAATGCCGATGATGTTCGTGAACTGGCGATCGCGGTGGCCGCGGAATACGGAATCGCCGAAATCACGCCGGTGTTGGTCCAACGGGTCAGCGACCGGAACTTGCGGCCCGAAGCGCGTGCATCGTCACTGCGATCGTTGGCCGCAATCGCGCCTGATTTGGCGACAACGGCCGCCGCCGAAATGATCCGCTCGACGCAGCCTAAATTGCGGATCGCGGCGATGGAAACGTTGGCCAAGGCCGATCCGTCGATCTCGGTCGAATTACTGAAGAAAGCCACGGCCAGCGATACCGTGACCGAACGCCAAGCGGCTTGGGACCTGTTGGCTAAGATCGATACACCCCAATCACGACAGTGGATCGCCAGCGGTGTGCGAGACTTTATCGCCGGCAAGGTGCCTGCCGATACGACTTTAAACATCGTCGAAGCGGCCACCGATCGTATCGATGACGAACTCGCCAAACAGCTCGCCGATCATCGTGGCAAAGTCGAATCGAGCGATCCGCTTGGCAAGTGGTTGCTGTCGCTCGAGGGCGGCGACGCGACTTCGGGAATCGACATTTATGCCCGCACGCAACTGTCGTGCGTCCGTTGTCATAAGGTCG
Organism: Planctomycetaceae bacterium UBA6163; assembly: GCA_002428205.1. Classification (GTDB taxonomy): domain Bacteria; phylum Planctomycetota; class Planctomycetia; order Pirellulales; family Pirellulaceae; genus UBA6163. The sequence goes on along the minus strand of DIUH01000154.1, from coordinate 2,968 downwards.
GTGAAACCGGTGGCGAAGTCGGTCCGAATCTTTCGGCGATCGGCAAACAGCGAGATAGACGCTACCTATTGGAATCGATCTGCTTGCCCGACGCCGTGATCGCCAAAGGTTTTGAAACCGTTGTCATCGCCGACGACAGCGGACAAGTATTTACCGGCATCGTCAAACGCGAAGATGACGACAGCGTCGAATTGATTCAGCCCGATGGAAAACTGGTGCAGATCGACATCGATACGATCGTCGGACGCAAACGTGGTAAGTCGGCAATGCCAGAAGAATTGACGACTTATATGAGCGCAAGAGAGCTGCGAGATCTGGTCGCTTACCTGGTGACTCTGCAGGCTGAGCCTAAATAGAGAAGTTCTGCTAGCATCGTGCGGAAAATAAATGTCGGTTAGAACCCACCTCCACCGCAAAGCCGGGAGAGGCGGAAGGACCCGACACTTACTTTCCGCACGATGCTTAACGGGCACGAAACTCTCCCGTGTGACGCGGGCGGGTGCCTTCACCGGATTTTACCCGGACTTGTTTGTGCAGCCCGCTGTAGCGTCAAGTTTTTTCAGTCACCNNCCGCCATGTCGGAACGTCAATTTCTCATGATTGATTCCTAATAAGTGCAGCACTGTTGCCCAAAGGTCATAAACCTCGCAACGATCTTCCACCGCATGGTATCCCAGTTCATCCGTCGCGCCATAAGTTGTGCCGCCACGGATCCCGCCGCCCGCCATCCAAACGCTGAAGCCCATCGGATTATGGTCGCGTCCGTTGCTGCCCTGTGAAAACGGAGTCCGGCCAAACTCGCCAGCCCAAACGATCAACGTTTCATCAAGCAATCCACGCTCTTTCAAGTCTTGGATCAACGCCGCTATTGGTTGATCGACTTGATCGGCCATCGCTTGGTGCCCCTTGGCAAGATCGCCGTGTTGATCCCACGGGTTCGCTGCTCCGCCAGCGCCGATCCCTTTGGTCAAACAGCTCAGTTCGACAAACCGGACTCCCTGTTCCACCAACCGTCGCGCTAGCAAGCACTGTTGGCCGTAAGCGGCCTTTTCCGGGTCGGGCGAATCGAGGCCATACATTTGGCGAGTCCGATCGGTTTCACCGGATAAGTCGCAAACCTCGGGAACCGCCGTTTGCATACGAAACGCAAGTTCATAATTGCGGATGGCCGCGTCAATGTCGGCATCGCCACCGGTTTGATCCAAGAACGTCTTTCCGAGCGATTGGGTCAGGTTCAAGCGATTGCGTTGCAGCGAACGAGGGCCCGGTGGCACAATGTTACGAATCGCTTCTCGCGCATCGGCCTTCAAAATCGAACCCTGATGTTGTGCTGACAGAAAGCCGTTACTGAACAAGGAAACGCCGCCGTGCGGTTCGATAGCGTGCCCGCTTTTTAAAACCACATAACCCGGCAGATTCTCATTTTCACTGCCAAGCCCATACGCACACCAAGCCCCAGCGCTGGGGAATCCCATAAATGGGAATCCGGTATGCATAAAGAAATTTCCTTGTGCATGTTCGTTAACCGGAGTGGTCATCGATCGCACCACCGCCATTTCGTCGACCCACTTTCCGACATGCGGAAACAAACTGCTCACCTGCGTGCCACTTTCCCCGTGCTTGATAAACTCAAACGGGCTGGCCATCACGTTCCCATTGTTGTTGAACTGGGTTCGAGCGACCGAGGTCGGCATCGGTTTGCCATGCAACTGTTTTAATGTCGGCTTAGGGTCAAAGCTGTCAACGTGTGAAACGCCACCGGACATAAAGCAGAAGATGACCTGCTTTGCCTTGGCCGCGTGGTGAAGTCGTTTCAAACCGGCGTTGTCCGGTAAAGGAGCGTGCGGCAAAGGCGATTGTGGCGATGGTTGATCGGCGGCAGCGGTTTCTCGTCCCAACATCGCGGCCAGAACGGTCGCACCAAAACCCATCGACGATTGTGCCAACAAGTCACGTCGTGAAACCGTTTCGGATCGTTCTTCGTTCATCGCATGATTTCGAAAAGGTGGGCACGACTGCGCGTACGCCGTGTGAATGGTAAGAAGTGGTCGTTATCGATGGACCAAACTGCAAAAGACGCTCTTTCAATTCTGCCTTCGTTTGGGTCGCTGACGCCACCTCTAAAATGGTACTTTCTCGCGGACGGGGTAGGCCTTATTGATCGCAATTTATTTTCGTTGGTCTCAATAAGATTTCGTCTCTGTGTCCTCTCGTCCCAACGGAGCGACAACGACTTTCGTTTCGAGTCGGACGCCCAATGCCTTCAGTATCCGAATGGCACGATCGAGGGTGACCCCATGATACTCGTTACGTTCATCACGAGAAACTTGCGACTCGTGAACCTCGAGACGATTGGCGAGTTCTCGTTGGGAAATCCCTTGCGCAATTCTCAACGAGACGAGCAGCTGTCCAATGCCTTCAAGATTTTCAAGCTTCTGAAAATCGCCCCGTTTCAAACGTTCGTAGTGCGCAACCTCTTCCTTTAGTTGTTCGTGGAACGAAAGCATCGGATCCATCACATGCTTCAATTCATCCTCATTCAGGCCGGATTCCGAGAGTCGATCGCGATGTTCGCCCAGTCGCTTCTTTTCCGCAGTCAAACGCTCGACCGCTTCACGGTATTCCTGTTCGTTACGGATCACGACTGGGATTCCTGTATAAGTTTGATAATGCCTCGCGGGCGTCCGTCTCGACGCGAGCGACGGAAGGCGGCTGGAAACTCCAGCTCGTTGCCATGCTCGTCAAGGATGCCGCAACCGAATCCCGCGATGTGTGGGTAAAGTTCAACACGATAAACGTGCCACATAGGTAACTGCCCCTTGGGATAGCCCGCGTAGGGTTTTCGCGACGCAGGATCCCAAGTCCAGACTTTCTGTGGGTCTTGCAAGTTCAGTTCTCGTTGCAAGACGCCGCTGGCAAGATGGTTCAGTTCGCAAACAAAGTACCCGTCGATGTCGTTGGGATGCTC
>DIUH01000307.1 GCA_002428205.1 Planctomycetaceae bacterium UBA6163 | reverse complement strand
GCCATGCGCCGGTAAACATGAATCATCGCTTTCTTGATCAAGTCGGCAGCGGAACCTTGGATAACGGTATTGACCGCAATCCGTTCGGCTTCGGTAAGGTTGCGGCGTTTTGAAGGCTCCAGCTTCGTCAGATCACGCACGCCTAAAACATTGCGTCTTCGCCCCAGAATCGTGCTGACAAATCCGGTCTTGCGGCAATCGACTAAGGTGCCAAGCATGAAGTCTTGCACGCCAGGGTAACGGGCAAAGTAAAGCTCGATGTACTGGGCCGCTTCGTCTTTGCTAATCCCCAACGTTCTCGCCAACCCGAACGGGCTTTGTCCATAAACGATGCCGAAGTTGATCGTCTTCGCGACGCGGCGCATGTCGCTGGTGACCGCCGATTCTTCGACGCCATGAACTTCTGCTGCAACGCGCGTGTGCACGTCGCTGTCTTTTTCATAAGCATCCATCAGCGCCGCATCGCCACTAAAATGGGCAAGCACGCGCAATTCGATCTGCGAATAATCGGCCGCCATCAGCAGCCATCCGTCGGGGCCAGCTCGAAATGCCCCGCGGATGGCACGCCCTTCTTCGGTGCGAATCGGAATGTTTTGGAGATTCGGTTCGGTACTGCTCAAACGTCCCGTTGCCGCAACGTCTTGACGGAACGAAGTATGGACGCGACCGGTTTTCTTGCTAACCAGTCGGGGTAGCGCATCGATATAAGTGTTTTTCAACTTCGTCGCTTGGCGATACTCGATCAAACGTGCCGGCAACGGATGCGACATCGATAGCGTTTCCAAAACCTCAACGTCGGTACTCGCACCGGTCTTCGTCTTTTTGACGATCGGCAGCCCGAGATCTTCGAACAGCACTTTGGCCAGTTGCTTAGGACTATCGAGATTAAACTCGCCTCCGGCTGCGGCAAAAATCTCAGCCCGCAACCGTTCGATGCGGTCGGCGAATAGGCTGCTCATCGATGCCAGATGGTCGACATCAACTCGGATGCCATTGAACTCCATTTCCGCTAGAACTTCGATCAGCGGCATTTCGAGATCACGGAACAAAACATCAAGGTCGAGTTGTGAGAGCGTTTCCCGGGCCATCGGTATGATGCGAGTCGGCACGTCGACATCTTCGCAGGCATAGTTTGAGATAATCGCCAGTGGCACCCGGTCCATCGTGATTTCGTTCTTACCACTGCCGATCAATTCTTTGATGCCGGTCGTCTTTTCGTTCAAGAAACGTAACGCCAAATCATCCAGCGTATGATTACGGCGTCCCGGATCGATCAAATAATCGGCCACCATCGTGTCAATAAGCGGGCCATGAACATTTGCACCTGCCGACCGCAACACGATCAAGTCAAACTTGATGTTATGGCCAATTTTCCCAATGTTCGGATTTTCGAGAATCGGTCGCAGGCGATTGATCACCTCGTCGCGATCGAGCTGAGGGTCGCTGGCGGGGGCAAGAATCGGAATGTAGGCGGCATGCCCTGGCGACCAAGCGATCGAGATGCCGACCAAGTCGCTCGACCGCGGATCGGTTCCCGTCGTCTCCGTGTCGATCGCGATTTCACTGTACTGACTCAATTGCGATACCAATGTGTCCAGCATCGCCAAATCGGTGATCGTCTGGTATTGGTCGACGTCAGTGGCGGTCGGCTGGGCCATCGCCATCCCGGTGCGTCCAAAGACTTCGTCGATTCGGGTGCGTAATCGCCGGAACCCGAAATCGTCCAGCATCGCAGCCAGCTTTGGCACATTGGCTTGCATTAAGGACTGGTCCCAAGGGGTTTCGCAGGGGACATCGTCGCGGAGTTTCACCAGGGTGCGGCTCAGTTCGGCTCGCTCGCGCCCTGCTTTGATGTTTTCCTTGCGTTTGGCTCCTGAAACGCTGTCCGCATTGTCCAGAATCGTTTGCAGGTCCCCGAATTGGGTTAACAGTTGCTGGGCCAGTTTCGGTCCGACCAGTGGAATGCCGGGAACATTGTCAACCGGATCACCGACCATCGCTTGATAATCGACGACTTGATCGGGGCGGATTCCCCAATCGGCCATCAATTCAGCCGCGGTCATTTCTTGGTTTTTGCGGATGTTGTAAAGATGGACACGATCGGTGATCAGTTGGCGACAATCCTTGTCGGCGGTGACGATCAAGCAGGTGCCGCCTTTGGATTCGACCTCTTTGGCCACGGTCGCCAAAATGTCGTCCGCCTCGAACCCACCGCACTCCATCACCCCGATCCCCATCGCCTGAATGATTTCGCGGATCGCCGGAATCTGTTGCCGCAAATCTTCGGGCATCGATTCGCGGTGAGCCTTGTATTGATCGTACAACTCGTTGCGAAACGTGATTTCCGATTTGTCGAAAGCACAAATCAGATGGGTGGGCGACTTGCGGGTGATCAACTCGAGCATGTCGCCGACGAAGCCATGCACGGCCGCGACGGGCGCCCCGGCGGGACTGGTCATCGGTGGCAAAGCATGGAAAAGCTGGTAGATCAGCGAATGGGCGTCGACCAACACGACGCGTAATTGCGGTGGATCGACGGCCACCAAGCTTTTGCTGGTACCAGCGGGTTCAACGACTGGTGACGGGTCGGCCGGCGGGACCGAATCGCTGGTCGGTTGATCACCATCTGTCCCAGTTGTCGGTATTGTGGAATCCGCGGTGGTGTCCTGGCCAACCGCTTCGCCGACTCGGTCGCCCGAAAAACCGAACAAATCGCCGTCATAATCGCGATCTTGCCCACCCGAATTACGAGCCGATGAGGGGTTGGTGTCGCGTGAGGGCCGTCGAGGCATAGTGGAAACTGGCGGTCGAAGGGGAATAATGGCAGTGCGTTAACGCGAACCACCAGCGGAACGACCCGCTAAAATCGCAAACCTGGCAAAAATGGTCGGCAACAGGTGAGTTTTTGTTCGCGTGAAGCTAGAATACTGGTCCGCAGTAAATAGAGTAGCGTGTCGATCGGCGTTTGCAGACACGCTGCCGCAGGGCGGTCTAGCTACCGCTGGCGTACGCCGACACTCCTCATTACGTCTTTCAGGGCAGATTCCAAATGGCCGCTCGTGACGACTCGGTTATCCGAGGCACTTTAATCACATCGTTGATCGTATTGGTTTTATCCCTTGCGCTCAATTTTTTCCTCTATCGATGGGGCAGCACCAGCTCGATCGAAGCTGAGCGGGCCAAGGAACAACTCGCATCCAGCCAAAACGAACTGCGGACCAACAACGACCGCATCAGCTTGATGAAGGCGATGATGGGGATCGGTACGATCAGCGAAGCGGAGTTCGACGTGCTGCGTCAGAGTGCCAGTGGCGATCCGGAAATGGAAGCGATTGAACGGCGTTTCCTGGAAGATATGGCTTACCTCGGCCCCGATGTCGACCCACAAAACCGCAACTATCCCGCATTGCCGGAATACCTGGTCAATGCGATTCGGTCGCGTAACGACCAGTACGGCCAAGCCCGTGACGAAGCGAGCACGATTCGATCACAGGCCGCCAGCGACGTTGATAACGCCCGCAAGGCCGAAGAAGAGGCTAAGAAAAATCGTGACGCCGCGATCCAGAAGCAGCAGCAGGACAATGAAGAGTTCCTGCAAGCTCGGGCCAAGATGAAAGAAGATGGCGAAAAGAATCGTGATGAAATGACCAAAGCGAGCCTCGCGTTGGCTGCGGTGCGTAAGCAGGCTGCGGATGAGAAAGCAAAGCTGGAAGGCGATTTAACCAAGACCAAAGCGATCGTTGAAACTCAGCGTCAAGAATTGACACGTCTGCGAAGCGATCGGTTTGAGAATGTCCAGGGCGAGATTTCCTATGTCGTTCCACCGGGCCGAATGGTTCACATCAATCTTGGCAGCGCCGATTCGTTGGTCGTCGGTGTCCAGTTCGGTGTTGTGGATGTTAATGAATTGAACGTCGAAGAAGCGGAATTGAAGTCACAGATCCAGGTCATCAAAATCCTCGGCGAACATTCCGCCCAAGCTCGTGTACTTGGCAATCCCTCCTACAAAAACCCGCTCGTGCGTGGCGACAAACTCTACTCGCCATTTTGGGCTCCGGGCCGCAAGGTTCGCATCGCACTCGCCGGTGATATCGATATTACCGGTGACGGCCGCAGCAACACCGAACAGCTAAAGGCGATGATCGAGCGGGCAGGTGCTGAAGTCGCTGCGACGATTTCGTCGACCGGTGTGCGGGAAGGAAAGCTCGATTCAAGCGTGCGATTCTTGGTGATTGGCGAACAACCCGATTCGTCGGCAGATCCGGATGCCGATGCCAAGCGAAGTCGTGCGATGGATGAAATCAGCCGTTTGAAAGCAGAAGCGACCGAATTGGGAATCTCAACCATCCCGGCTTGGAAACTGCTTGAATACCTGAAAGGCATCAGCGACTCGGTTACAACACCACTGGGGGCCGGAGCACGCGGAACAGACTTCGCGCCGCTGCCAGCGACCGGTATGTCAGGCCGAAATCAATCGAATCTTTTGCCAGAAATCTATCGCAACCAGATCGAAGGCCAGCCACAACAGCCAAGGCGATGATGAACTGAGCGCAGGACGCACTGCCGATGGCGATTCCACGGCCGCCAATGAGTCGATGTTTTCGGCGCCGCTGCCACCACGGGCGGCCGATGATTGTCGATCCGCCTGGCGGGTCGAAACGGCAAAGCGACTCGCCGTTTCTCTTCCTGAATCTCTGATTGACGACACGCGTCCTTGGCATGCGGTCGTTTCCAGCCGGCTCGGGAGAACACCGCTGGCCCACCACCTCGAATTGGCCACGCTCTATCGCTGGGTTCAACAAACCGTCGATTCATTAGCCGTTCCGTTGACCGTTGCGTCGACCGCCGCAGATCGCTGGGTGACCCGTGCCTGCCGATTGGTAGGAATCAATCCGCTGCGATTGGAATTGGAACCGAGCGATGGCCGACCAAGCGAATCAGCGACCAACGATTCGGTGACGCTCCAGAATTCGTTTCGAATCACCAGCCAAAACTCGAAAGTCAGCCGCGATGAAGTCTCCATCATGCTGGCCGATCGTGTCGATGTCGCCATGGTGCGACGTGGTGGCACGATTCACCGACTGCTGCTGCAACGCTTAGCCTTGAACGAACCGGCGACCGTGCGCGTGCTGGTGCCGGTCGAGCCGTGGGGCCAACCGGTTTCGCCGGGTTCTTCCCGCGTGATCCAAGAACTGATTGACGCTGGCGCGGTCGGTTACTGTTGCCACTGGGACGAAGTCGATGACAACCCGACAAAGAATCGTAATGGCATCAATGCATTGGGCACGGCGTCGACAATCCAGTCGGCTGCCCACTGCAAGTTCGCGGCCCATCAACTGCTGAACCACAGCGACGATTGGCTGATTCACTGCACCCGCGGCCGGCAAGCCGCCTGGCCAGGCCAATCGGATGACCAGTTTTTCGATTGGTTGCTGCTATCCGCTCCTCATGCCGTCGACCTATCGCCACTGGCAACGCTGCAGCGAATCGTTAGCCAACGGCAGTTGATCGGTTCGGGCCGCACGACTCGATCGGGGCGCCCGATCGTCTGCTTTTCCGATAGACCGCTCTTAGATGTCGTCGGCCAACGCGTCTTTCGTCCTCACTTGGGCCGTTGGGACGCCGAACCGTTTGGAATCGCCATCCGCAAGGTTGCAGCACAGCGAATGGGAGCTCAGCCGGTAATCTATTTCGACCCCAAGAAACGTTCCGCCGAGCCGCCCGACTTGTCGAACACCGCAAACAGCGACCAATCTTGGCGGCTGCAACCGGTCGGAAAGACTTACGATTGGACCGCCGAACGTGAATGGCGATTGCCGACAGCGATCGATCTGCGACAATTGGCTGGAGACGAGGCCGTCGTGTTTGTCGCTAGCGATCACCAGTGCGGCCAAATGATCGATTCGAAATGGCCGATCATTTCCATTGAATCGCTACAACGAACCTGGCGTAGCACGGTCGCCACCTAGCTACCATTGCGATAAGCTCAAACCGTCGAGTTGGCCGTCCCACCCGGCGGCCTACAATCTACACCCGAATCGTTTCCGAGCGCTCCGACCACTTCCCGATTGATCCCCGATGCCAGCCCCAGCCGCTCCAGCCGAAACCACTTACCCGCTTGCCCCCTACAAGACCGTTCCGACTCAGGACCTACAGTTTCGCATCGAAACCGTCCGGCGGCAGATGGGCAATCGCCTGATGATTCTGGGCCATCATTACCAACAAGACGAGGTGATCGCGCACGCCGATCTGCGGGGCGACAGTTACCAATTGAGCCAGATGGCGGCCGACAGCGAAACGTGCGAAGCGATCGTGTTTTGCGGTGTCCACTTCATGGCAGAAACGGCTGATATTTTGGCCAACCGTCCCGAGCGACTCGAAAGCCGCGGCGGCAAACGCGTCACCGTCGTCCTGCCCGACATGGCCGCCGGGTGTTCCATGGCCGACATGGCGGCGATCAACCAAGTCGAAGCCGCTTGGGCCGATATGGCCGAAGTGATCGATACCGAGCGTGTCATTCCGGTGACTTATATCAACAGCGCCGCCAGCCTAAAGGCGTTTTGCGGTCGCCACGGCGGGATTGTTTGCACCAGCAGCAACGCGGCGGCGGTTTTGCAGTGGGCTTTCGAGCGAGGCGATCGAGTCTTTTTCTTTCCTGATCAACACCTTGGTCGCAACACAGCCCTGAAGATGGGCATCACCACCGACCAGATGCCTGTTTGGGATCCGTACCAGTTGGAATTGGGTGGCAATACCGAAACCGCCCTAGAAAACAGTCGCGTGATTCTTTGGAAAGGACATTGCAGCGTCCACCAAATGTTCCGCCCCGAACATGTCGAACAATTCCGCGCAAAGCACCCTGGTATCAAGATTTTGGTCCACCCCGAATGCCCACGCGAAGTGAACGACATCGCCGACGTTTCAGGCAGCACCGGAAAGATCATTCAAACGGTGAAGAACAGTCCGCCGGGCAGCAAGTGGGCGATCGGTACCGAGTTGCATTTGGTCAATCGACTCAAGGCAGAACATCCTGAGCAGGAGATTCATTTCCTCAGTCCCGTGGTTTGCATGTGTGCGACCATGTATCGCATCGACCTGCAACACCTCTGCTGGAGCCTGGAAAACTTGCGAGACGGACATCCGGTCAACGTCATCGAAGTCGACCCAGAGGTGACCCACTGGAGCCTCGTCGCTTTGGAGCGAATGTTGTCAGTGAAATGACACGCGCGTTCAAAATGGCTCGCTCGTTCAGTCGGGCTCGCGAATGAAGTACTTTGGCCTCGATGCATCATTGGTCCCGCTTGTAATGGAACGGGTCATCGACGCGCTTTGCGCGGGTGTATAAGCACCGTTTGTCGCGGCCTGTGGTGGTGTTGCCAATTCCGGTTTTGCCAGCGGTGTGTAGACGAACCGATCGGTAATCAAGTCTTCCACCGCAATCTTTTCGGGCAACGGTGCGGATGCTTGTGGCACCGGTTGTCGATTAGTGACCCAACGATCAGGCTGCGAAAAATCGGCGGCAACGGCACCAGATTCCTGGTCGCGGGTCGGCGAAGACGCGCCCACCGCGGCCGGAAAACGTTCGCGAACCGGTTGCGGCGTTTGGATCTCAAACGACACGTCATAATAAGAATCTGGCATCGGCGGCAATTCGGGCGCGTGATGTCCAGGAACCGCCATGGGAAGCGGTTGCCAAGCGAGCGACGGATCGAACGCTGGCGATGTTCCCCAACCACCCTTGGCAACAGTCAACGTATCAACCGGATCCGTTGAAGGGATCGCCGCTACGGGCTGCAGGGTATCGGATTGGTTAGACGACCGGCGGAAGGGTAACGCGGCAACGACACCACCGACAATCATCAGTGCGACAAGAGTAGTAGGACGCAAGTGGCTCACTCGGTTGGGCTTTGAAGTCCGAGCCGACCTAGCGATTGTGCGATCGCAAAGTCAACCCAAAACAGGTCAACTTCGTCCCTGAAACCGTGACAATGGTCTACGATGCATCTTGCAAGCTTTTTTATCGACCAGCGTTCAGCCGACAGTTGAATTAAAAAAATGTTTTTTCTCGAAGAATGATTTCACCACGCAAAAACGCCCTCCAGTATCGACTCTGGGCCGCGATTGGATCGTGAAAAGCATTTTGTTAGAATAGTTTCATGAGCACTGCACACCAACGATTACCACTATCGGTGACTGATTACCTCGAAGGCGAAGAGGTTTCATCGGTAAAGCACGAATTCGTCGACGGCGTCGTCTACGCGATGGCCGGCGCTTCGGTGAACCACAATCGCATCGC
>DIUH01000378.1:9462-9651 GCA_002428205.1 Planctomycetaceae bacterium UBA6163 | reverse complement strand
GCGATGGATGAATCATCCATTCGTGAAATCCTAGAGTCTTGTCTGTTGACCAACCAGGAATATGTCAAAGGTCCCGAGTATTGGGAAACGCTGACAGACCCCTTCCCTGCGATCCAGTTGCAAGACGAAGAAACCACCGTCGACGCGGGGTGAGGTTCGCATTGCGTTGCTGTCTTCTGTCGCCAGTGA
>DIUH01000378.1:0-9365 GCA_002428205.1 Planctomycetaceae bacterium UBA6163 | reverse complement strand
TACTCGTTAAGGATCGTGCGGGAAATAAGTGTCCGGTACCTTTTGCGAGGAACTCGCCCTTCGGGTGCTTCGCACAAAAGGTACCGGACACTTATTTCCCGCGCATTGCTAATCCGATTTATTTCTACCGACGTGCTTAACGCAATCGTTGGCCACCGCATCCCGCGATTTGATGCGGCGATGTTGAACGGTTGCCAAAATTCGCCATGGGCGGGGAAATCCGAAAGCCGAATCTTCCTGCGATGAAATCGTAACGGTTTTAAGCATTGATACGGCGTTTGATCTCCGCGTGCAATTCACTGATTTTAATTCTTGTCTGTTCCAGTGAATCTCGATCGCGCAGCGTCACGGTCTTGTCTACTAATGAATCACCATCGACTGTGATGCAATAGGGTGTGCCCGCTTCATCTTGCCTTCGATAACGACGTCCGACGGCACCTTTTTCATCATAATAGACATTCATGTCTTGCTTCAGCTCGCCATAGATTTCTTGTGCCAGTTCTGGCATGCCGTCTTTCTTGACCAATGGAAACACTGCCGCTTTGATCGGCGCTAGTCGCGGATGCAATTTCATCACCAAACGAGATTTCATTTGGCCGTTTTCATCCGGTGCTTCGTCTTCTTGATACGCTTCGCATAGGAATGCCAGTGCCCCGCGGTCGGCTCCGGCGGAAGGCTCGATGACGTGAGGCACGAATTTTTCACCGGTCGCTTCGTCGCGATAGGTCAAGTCGCGCCCGCTGCCGCGATGCTTAGGCTTTCCGAACTCGTCTTTTTCTACGACCATCGGATTGGTGCTCGGATCGAGCTTTCCTTCCATGTGGCTGCGTAAGTCGAAATCACCACGGTGCGCGATTCCTTCTAATTCACCATACTGGCCTGGTGCCAAGAATGGGAACGCATATTCGATGTCCGCTGTGCCGACGCTGTAATGCGCAAGCTCTTCGACATGATGTTCACGCATCAACAAGGATTCACGAGCGAGACCTAGTGTTTGGTACCAGGCCAAACGGCGATCTCGCCAGTATTGATACCACTTTTGCGATTGTGCCGGGTGGCAGAAGAATTCGATTTCCATCTGCTCGAACTCACGCGATCGGAAAGTAAAGTTTCGTGGCGTGATCTCGTTGCGGAAACTCTTACCGATTTGGCCGATACCGAATGGTAAGGCGACGCGACTGCTGTCGAGGACATTCTTGAAATTGACAAAAATTCCTTGAGCCGTTTCTGGTCTTAGAAATGCATAATCATCTTCACCACCAAGAGCACCGATGGTCGTTTTAAACATCAGATTGAACTCTCGCGGCGGTGTCAGCGTGCCAACTTCCTTAGCGTCGGGGCCGAGTACTTTGTCAAAGTCGTCGACTTTATCGAGCGTTGTGCTCGGGCCGTCGTAGCTCAAACCGTCAGCATCTTTGGGGCGGAGCTTAAAAAGTTTTAGAGCGCGGCGTTCGATCTCTGCTTGCTCCTCTTCCGCTTCGGCCAGCGTCGTAACAAAGATTTTGGCATCTTTGTGTGAAACCCAGCGACCACGCACTTGGTCATGGCGATAACGTTTTTTGCTTTCACGACAATCGACCATGTAATCATGGAACATGTCGTAGTGACCGCTGCATTTCCAGATTTGTGGGTGCATGATGATGGTCGAATCGAGTCCCACCATTTCGAACGGTCCAGGGGCACCGGTGTGAGTAACCAATTCGTTGTGGGCCGTGATCATGTCACGCCACCAAGCGTCTTTCAAATTGCGTTTTAGCTCGACGCCAAGTGGGCCGTAGTCCCAGAATCCTTGCAGGCCGCCGTAGATCTCGCTGGACTGAAACAAGAATCCCCGTCGCTTGCAAAGCGACACGATATTTTCCATCGAAGCCATAGCCGAACAGTCGAAATGAGGTAACGAATTGAGTGGGAAGTTTAGTCGTGAGGCAGCAAACACAGTCACGTGCGACGCCACTGCCGAAAGCACAAGCGGCAAAGTGTAAACCTTGTCGGGCCAAAGTGTAAGCGACGGTCACCGGTGAAGGAAATCGCGGTCTACCGGGTTCTAAAGCAGGTCTTCCCCATAGCCCTCGGGGAACGGGTTATCACCGTCGATGATTCGCTTGGGATCGCTCGGCGGTTTTTGATCCGGCCTTGTGTTTGGGGGCGGTTTTTTCGCTCGCGGTTTCGCTTTCGGAGCGGTTGATTCGACAGTCTTTGACGGCGCGGTCTTTGACAACGCGGTATTTGACTCGGGCGGTTTTTTTTGCTGATTTTCGGGGCGCTTCGGATGCACAGGCGTGCCGGGGGTGATCCCGAACGCTTGCATCCACTGCTGAACCGTCGTATCGTCCAGAGCGTCGGATTTTTCTGCGTCACCGGCCAACCCATGATCGTCCGCTGGTCCGATGCCGTCACGTTGGGCCGGTGGCCAGGCAATCGCCAACAACATTCGCCCGTCCAGCAGCGCGTCGAGCCATGGTTGCGAATCGAAGGCCGTTGCCCCGTATCGTTTGGCCGCCGCTTGTAAGCGATGGTCCGATGAAACAACCGTTAGTCGTTTGGGCGATGAGTGCAGTGCGATCAATTCTTCGATCAGGTCGTCGGCTTCGGCATGATTGACCGCGAATCGGACTTCGATCTGTCGCAGGCGAAAAGTCCCATCGGTATCGGTTCCTGTTGACCTTTGGGTGCGTGATGGCGCGTCGAAGACGACGCAGGTTTGCGCTGCCAGTTGAGGGGCCAACTGATTGGCCAAGCGGTCTATTAGCGTCATCCGCTCGCGGTGAAGCCAATCGGGCGCCGGGTTTTTGCCCGGCGGTGCCACGGGGGCAATGACGTTATAGCCATCAATCAATATCAACATCCGACTAATTTAACGTGAAAAGCCCCGCATATCTATGCAGGGCCTTTGTGTTTCACGATAAGTTCGTCGTCGATTACTTAAGCACCGAATTCGGCGCGACGACGGCCGAGTTGTTCTTGCAAGCGGCTAACGATCGCGCTGTGCATTTGACTAACTCGCGATTCCGACAGATCCAATGTTGCACCGATTTCTTTCATCGTCAATTCCTCATAATAGTAGAGGATGATGATCAAGCGTTCGTTGCGATTAAGTCCTTTGGTCACCATTCGCATCAAGTCGGTGCGTTGGACGCGACGGGTCGGGTCTTCGCCTTTCTTGTCTTCCAGGACGTCGATCTCGCGGACATCCTTATAGCTGTCTGTTTCGTACCATTTTTTATTCAGTGATACCAAACCGACCGCGTTGGCCTCTTGCTGCATTTTCTCCAGCTCGGCCATCGGGATTTCCATATGCGTCGACAGTTCGAGATCCGTCGGTGCACGCCCCAGACGAGTTTCGAGCGTCTTCTTGGCTTCATTCAACTTGCTCGCTTTGCTGCGAACCAGTCGTGGAACCCAATCCATCGTGCGGAGTTCGTCCAGGATGGCACCGCGAATTCGCGGGACGCAATAGGTTTCGAACTTGACACCACGTTCGAGGTCAAAAGCGTCGATGGCATCCATCAGTCCGAAAATTCCGGCGCTGATTAAATCGTCCAACTCAACACCATCGGGCAAACGTTGCCAAATCTTTTCGCCGTTATAGCGAACTAGTGGCATATAGCGTTCGACCAATCGATTCCGCAAGTCTTCGCGGTCAGTCGCATCTTTGGGCATCTCTCGAAAAGTTGCCCAAACTTGCAAAATATCTTCATCAGGCGTGACGGTCGCTGCCATCCAATCCTCCGTGATCAAACGCTTTCAGGTTTCGATTCCCATCCCGGGAAACCGAGTGTCATTTCCGTTCCGCCGATTGTTCTTCCAATCGGCTTCGATACCAAGCAACCCGTTGCCGGTACCGCGTTTCAGTATCTTGCTTCACTAGGTGATCAGCGATTGCCCCTGCTATACCACCCATGATCGCAAACATCACAAGAGCGATGATCGCATGGGGGATCGCATCGGATGCAGGTTCACCGCGAAACGCACCTCTGCAAGTTACCATCGCAAAAGCGATGCAACCGAGCGTCAGGGCGTAGCGACGATGCATCAAGGCCACCAATCGACTAACGTTACAAGGTCATGATTTTCTTTTTTTTGCCCTACCCAAGAAGTAAAAAATTAAATTGCTTAAAGCCTTTTAATTTTCGTCGACTCGGGTACTTGATTCGTATCGGCCTGTGGGGAGTAAGGAATTAAGTGTTTTTCAAAAGATTATCTTAACAATTTACGCTGCGTTACGACCCAGCATGGACACTTGGGGTATCCGCCCAGAGGTTAGGTGAGTTGCCAACAAATCGCCAACCAAAGACTCGGCATCGGCCGTTTCAATATCATCCGGAACCTGCTGGCCGGTTGTCATATAGCTGATCGGAAGGTTTCGGCCTTCGAATGCCGCGAGCACGCAGGCCAATTGAGTCGATTCGTCTAGTTTTGACAAAATGGCTGCGGTCGGACGCACTGCCGAAAATCCGTCCAAAATATTTTGTATCGTGTCCCGGCTGCTTGTGGCGCTCAACACCAAATGCGTTTCGTCGGGTTGAGCCGCCCTCAGCATCGCTCGCAGTTGTTCGATCCGCGTATCGCTGCGAGGGCTTCGGCCGGCAGTGTCGATCAAGACCAGATCGACATCGCCCAGCCTTTCTAATGCGGGTTGCATGTCCTCGGGGTTCTGCACGACTTCCATCGGAAGGTCCATGATTTCGGCGTATGCCTGCAACTGCTGGACGGCAGCGATTCGAAACGTGTCGATGGTAACCAGGGCCACGCTGCGTTTGGCTTCGAGGCGAAACCCGGCAGCCAGTTTGGCAATCGTCGTTGTCTTTCCGACACCGGTCGGACCGACCAGTGCGACGACCCTGCGGCCTCTGGGCGGAACATGAATCGGCCCGGCAATACGAATCCCACGAGCAACCGTTTGCCGCAAATAGTCGATCCATTGGCCCGGTTCGACGCCGCTGGCCATAGCCACACCAAATGCATAGGTCGATTCAATCCAACGATCGGCGACGATATCATCAACACCGGCAAACAGCAGCAACGACCTCAAGTCCTGCAGTTCTAACGGATAGCCGTGACGGGCCTGGGGCACATCACGATTCGCTACCGCCGCCGGGGCAACTTGATCGCTTTGGGCAACTTGATCGCTTTGGGCGTCTTGGTTGGTGAGATGGACATGGCGGGGGACGTCATGGTCATCGCGTAAACCGGCGGTGACCTCCACTGAAGTTTTGCCCAACCAGCCCATCCAACCTTCGCGGACCTGGCGCGTATATAAAACGGACGCGCCGTCGCCCATTTGGCGTCGGATGTCTTCCAGTGCGTCCTGAAGACTCGCTGCGCGGAATGTTCGAATATGCATGAGGATCGACTATGGTTGCCAACACGAACGGATTTTGATTACCGCAATGGACTTCGGAAATGTCAATTCTTTGCCAAAAAAATAAGCAAAATCGGAAGCGGTTCAGTCCAACAGATGTTACATAACGCGGTGGGACTTTTTCAGGCAATGCGAAAAATTACATTTACTTATCAGTCACGATTCCTAAAGACTCGATCTGTGTATCCTGGGTGATTTCGTTATAGGAAAGTATCTTTAATCGCGGCATTGATGACGAAGTCATTTGTTTCAGTCCTGGTCGAATCCGCGGACTTACCAACAGAACCGGCGGATGGCCGGCGGAGACTAGTTTCTTAATCATTCGATCGATTCGCTCGCAAGTGAGTTCTACCGCCTGAGGGCTCATCCGGACGAATAAACCTCGTTCGCTGTGTTCGATCCCCGCTGCGATACGGTCTTCCATCGTCGGATCGATCGCGACCACGTGCAGGCGGTTGTAGGCATCGCGATAGCGATTGCTGATCGTGCGTGCCAGGCGATGTCGCACATACTCAACCAACCAAACTGGGTCTTTCGTCTTCGTCGCATAATCGCCAAGCGTCTCCAGAATAATTCCCAATTGGCGAATCGGGACGTCTTCACGCAGTAACATCTGCAGAACTTGCTGGACTTCGGAAAGTTTTAGAACGCCCGGGATTAATTCATCCACCACCGATGGCGAAACCTGTTTCAGTTCATCGACCAAGTGTTTCGTCGCATCGCGTGTCAGCAATTCATCAGCGTGACGTCGAACGATTTCTTGCAAGTGGGTAGACAGCACCGCGCTGGGCGGCACGGTCGTGTAGCCGTAGATCGCCGCCTGCTCGCGACGCATCGGGTCGATCCACACTGCGGGTTGGCCAAACGTAGGGTCTCGCGTCGGTTCGCCGTCGATCACGCCGGTTGTTGCCCCTGAATCGATCGCCAGCCAACGGCCCGGGAACACGCTCGCACGAGCGATCGGGCTGCCAGCGATGCGAATCTCATACTCATTGTCGCCTAAGTTCATTTCATCGCGTACACGAACCTTTGGCAGGATGATGCCGATATCCGCGGCAATTGAATTGCGAATGCCCGAGATCCGCTCCATCAAGTCGCCGCCACGGGCTGGGTCAGCCAATTGCAACAACCCCAATCCGATTGTCATCTCCATCGGGTCCACGGCCAAAAAATCTTCGACGCGCTTGGCCGGAGGCGCCACCGCGTCTTTTTCCGCCTGTGCGCGATCTTCCGTTGCAACCTTTTCACGCGCCGTTTGCCGATTCATTACTAATGCCAAACCCACACAACCGAAACCCAAAGTCGCCATGGGCAAAGCGGGCAGGTTGGTGACAATCATCACAACCATAAATCCGCCGGCAACCATCAGCGCTCGCGGATTGCCAAACAGTTGCTTGATAAACTCCAGCGGCATATTCGACGCCGCTGCACTTCGTGTGACCAACAAACCGGCGGCTAGCGAAATCAGCAGTGCTGGCACTTGGCTGACCAACCCGTCGCCGATGGTCAGTTTTGTAAACAATTCGGCTGCGTCACCGATTGGCATGCCAAGACGCATCACACCGATATAAAGCCCACCGACAACGTTGATTGCGGTGATGATCAAACCGGCGACCGCGTCACCCCGAACGAACTTACTAGCACCATCCATCGCCCCATAAAAGTCAGCCTGCGCCGTCACTTCCTGACGCCGGCGCTGAGCTTCCTTTTCGTCGATCAGTCCGGCGTTTAAGTCGGCGTCAATCGCCATTTGGCGTCCCGGCATCCCGTCCAAAGCGAAACGCGCGGCAACTTCGCTGATACGTGTCGCCCCTTTGGTGATAACGATAAACTGAATCAACACAATGATTCCAAAGATGATCAGTCCGACTTCAAGGCTGTCGCCCGAAACGAACTCGCCAAAACTTTGGATCACGCCGCCAGCGGCGCCCATCTTGTCCGTTTCGGCACCCGTCAAAATCAATCGCGTCGTCGCGACATTCAAGACCAAACGAGCAAGCGTCGTCGCCAACAGCAGCGAAGGAAAGATGCTGAACTCCAGCGGGGTTGCTACATAAACGGTTGTTAACAGCACAATCACACCAATGGTGATGTTGCCGGCCAACAATAAATCCATCAACAGGGGCGGTAGCGGGACTAAGATAATGACCAGACAGGCAATGATCCCAATCGGGAGGATCAAGTCGCGGTATCGCAGCAGCAACTGCATCATGCAGAACTTTCACTCGAGTTATCAGTCGCCGATCCATCCGCCGACAGGCCCGGAGAGTACACAGAAGCGAGCTATCTTGGCCAGATGGAATCTTTTGCCGCAGGCTTGANNGATGTCGCCAGACTTCCGCTTTGCGCTTGGACAGTCGGTATTCTGGCGAAACCCGCTACGTCACTTGTTGTTCGCGCAATGCTAAGCAATGAGCGATAAATAAGTGTCCGGTACCTTTTCTGCAAAGCACCCTTCGGGCCGCTTCGCGGGAAAAGGTACCGGACACTTATATATCGACCGATCCTAAGCGGCCCGCCGCGCTGAATGTTCCTGATAATTTGCCATCGAAATAGTCGTCGCGTTCTTGTCTGGATCGTGCAGTTGCAATGAGTTCGTCTGGCTGTTGCCAAGATCATTCTTTTCCGACGGACAGTAACGCCAATGCCGATACATCCATAACCAAAGTTCCGGACTCTTGCGAATGGCGGATTCGATTCGATCCCAAACCATTTGAGTCAATTCGGTTCGCGAAAGATGGCTGTTGGTCCCGCCTGCGTGAATAACATCCAACACTCTCAAAATTGCCCGACCATCGGGTCGTGGTTCACAGATCGCTATCACCATAGGGGCATCACAGCGGCGAGAAATCTCGATGTGCGCCGCCGTCATCCATGCCGATACGCCGAACACGTTGATCGCAACTGCGGCACCCTGTGGGCTGAGGTTCAAGTCGGGAAGCATTGCGATATTGCCGCCTCCCCTTGCGGTGCGAATCAGCTTAAGCATCGCCCCTTGTCGCGACAAAATACGATGTCCGCTGCACTGCCTCGCTCGGCTGATTACATCTTTAAGCGCAGAATTCTTAAAATCTTGAGCAACAATGTCCAGCGATAGCCCGCGCAAACCAACCGTCAAGCTGGCCCACTCAAAAATTCCATAGTGTGGCGTCAAAAAAACGGTACCACGATTGGAGCGTATCAAATCGAGAATGGCCGATTCATTTTCGATCTTGATCCAGTGATGTAAGTTCTCGCTGTTCAGCCGCGAAAACCAAAACAGATCCAAAAAGCAACGTGCAAAATTTTGATAGCACTCCTTGAGCACGTCGTCATGGTTGCGTGTGCCGAGATCAAGCCCGCCATGTTTCACCGCAGTTTCCAAGTTTTCTCGACCCAAACGGCGTCCTCGGTTGTCAAGGTGGAACACAATGATTCCGACCGACTTGGCCGCGTTGAGCACAAGATTTCTGGGCAAACGAGGAATCAGGCTGGCAAAGAATCGCAGCGCCAGATATTCGCAACGGTACCGCAATCGAAGCAGCGGCTTCCATTTTCGAAGTTTTCGCACTTTGCCCGCCTTTCCAAGAACCATCCGTTTTTGATTTTAAGTGCGATTCACAAGAAGAAAATCGTGCTCATTGAAGTACCGTCGTGGCGATACTTCGGTATTTTCCGAGAAGCTTGGGAGGTTAGAAAACTATCGCTAGCGGAGTCAATGCGCATCACCCCGGAATGTTCTCCGCATCGCAGAATGACCGCTGGTTTTTAGCTCCGATTGGAATGCGACGGCATCTACCATCCAGTAGAGCTTTCTCACTTGCTTCAGTGCTCGTTTCCACAGATGGCGCCAGGCTCTCGCCGCTGCGGCAGCACACAGTCGAGATCGGCGAGGCATCTTCGCCAGCATGGTGAAGTTGGTGTTGGTCCGCTGATCCCAACAGATCGCTCACCAGTGTTTTTGGACGGTTTTGGACTCGGATCTCGATCAGGCGATCGCGGATCTCTCTCCCGGGATCGCGGA
>DIUH01000125.1 GCA_002428205.1 Planctomycetaceae bacterium UBA6163 | reverse complement strand
AGCGACAAAGACAATCAATTGGTGCTAGCCATTTTTTGAATGATCTGTGGCGGGGATTTACTGACCGGCGGAGCGGTCAGCGACAAAGACAATCAATTGGTGCTAGCCATTTTTTGAATGATTTGTGGCGGGGATTTACTGACCGGCGGAGCGGTCAGCGACGATGTTTTGATCGTTTTGCGGATTTTGGTTTAAGTTTTGGGGTTGTCGTGCCGGGGGCATTTTTCGCACGATCCCGAACGTCAGAGGAAATGCCCGACGCAGACGTTTTGCATGGAATGCGATGCGCGCTGTGGTGACAAGGGGTGGCGGTCGTCGGCAGGGATTGTCGTCTACCACCACAGGAAAATCCTTGTCCGCTCGGCAGACTTGTCGACCGTAACCCGACGTCCAGGGAGGGACGAACGTGGGAAGATCTATTTCATCGTTGTTTTTCGTCGTTGGCATCGCTTTGACGTCATTGACGACACAGCAATCGCTCGGTGGCGATTCGGTTCTTATCGAGTTTTCGTCTCGCCAATGCCCGCCATGCCGAGCGATGCAACCGGTGATCGCACGCTTGGCCGCTGGTGGCGTTGCGGTTCGCTCGGTCGATGTTGATCGCGAGCCTGATTTGGCACGCCGCTACGGCATCGGGAAAACACCGACGTTCTTGGTCGTTTCCGGCGGTAAGGAGTTGACCCGCTTGGTCGGCGCTCAAACTTACCAACAACTTGAAGCGGCGCTAGCGATCAGCCCGACTGGGCCGTTGGTTCAAACCGCCGCAACGGCTGAAGATCAAGTGCCACAAACCCGCTTGGCTCCGTTGCCGACGGCCCTGGTGCCTCCACCGATCGCCCGTCCCCAGGACGACCATTGGCCTCAATCACAGACTCTGGCATCCAGCAGCGGTACGATGCCGCTGTCCGAACCGATGCCTAGCGCCCAAGTTGCCGATGCGGTGGAACGTGCCCAGGCGGCGACCGTCCGCTTGCGAGTTTACGACGGCACGGGGCACGGCGTCGGTACCGGAACGGTGATCGACACCCACGGCGAAGAAGCTCTGGTGTTGACCTGCGGCCACCTGTTTCGCGACACCCAAGGCAAAGGACGCATCGAAGTCGACCTGTTCATCGGCGGTCGCAGCGAAACGGTTCCTGGCCAATTGATCGATTACGATTCCGAAGATCGTGACATCGCGTTGGTCGCGATTCGACCCGGGTTTCCGATCCAGCCCGTTCCGGTTGTGCGATCTGGAATGCTGCCGCAGGTAGGTACCGCAGCGTTCAGTTTCGGTTGTGACCGAGGCGACGACCCTTCACGACGTGACACTCGGGTGACGGGTGTGAACAAGTTTAATCAGCATAAAAACGCCTCGAACTTGGAAATCGCCGGTGCCCCGATCGATGGACGCAGCGGTGGCGGCCTGTTCAGCCAAGACGGTTACCTGATCGGCGTTTGCAACGCAGCAGATTTCAAAGGTGATATTGGGATTTATGCCGGCCCTGGCGCGATCCACTGGCAACTCGATCGTCTGCAATTGGGGCGACTGTATCAGGGTGGTCCTGCCGCGATGGTCGCGGCAAACGGGCAGAGCGACAACTCGTTTGCGGCCGCTCCACCGGCACGATTGGCCAGCCTGAACGGACCCGCGGCTGTTGCGCCGGAACCGTCGGCCGGCGGCTTTGGGACGCCGCAAACGCCGATGGCGATCGACGATTCGGAAGTGATCGTCATCATTCGCGACCGCAAAAATCCCGAGGGAACACCACGAGTGATGACGTTGACGCGACCGAGCAACGAGTTGCTGCAAATGTTGCAAAGCCAGGCCGCTGGCTAAACATGGGCGGAAAAAGTGTCCGGTACCTTTTGTGCGAACAGCACCCACTGGGCGAGTTCCTCGCAAAAGGTACCGGACACTTATTTCCGCTGCTTGTTTCACACTGACCCGGCCATCGCGGCGGCAAGCTGTTCGTAGGTCCGCTTGCTGTCGCTGTCTCCGCCGCGATTATCCAGTGCGATCTGATACAGGGTTTGGCCACACTTGGTTGGGTACTGGCCCGTTACGCATGCCTGGCAAAGGCTCGATCGTGGCAAGTCGATCGCTCGCGACAGGGCTTCGACCGGTAGATATCGCAGCGAATCGGCACCGAGGTCATCGGCCAAGCGTTGCTGGGCGGCATCGGTCAGCACGCCATCGGGAAAGTACTTTGGCGCGATCAATTGGTCGATCGTGCTCATGTCGATCCCATAAAAGCACGGTGCGATGATCGGTGGGCAGGCGACNNACGATCGAGTCCTCGACCAAGATCACCCGTTTGCCTTCCAAAACTTCCCGCAGCGGCGTGTACTTACTTTCCGCCTTGGCCTTGCGGGCTCGCCCGGCTTCAATGAACGTTCGCCCAGCGTATCGATTGCGAATCAACCCTTCGCGGCTGGGGATCCCCAACTCGAACGCCATCGAATCGGCGGCCGCTTTGCTGGTATCGGGCACTGGGACAACGATCGTGTCCGACTTGTCGAAGTTGAATCGGGTATCGGCGCGTTCGGCCCGAGCGAGTTCTTCACCCAATCGCGTGCGGCTGAGGTAGACGCTGCGATCGTCCAGCGTGCTGGCGACGTTGGCAAANNGCGTGTCCGGGCGGCAGCGACTTAATCTGTTCGGTCTCGAAACCGAGGTTCAGCAGCGCGACACTTTCGCTGGCAGCGGCAAACACCGGCCCTTCGTGGACATAGCACATCGGCTTGATGCCCAACGGATCGCGGGCGACGACCATTTCGCCTTCGGCCGTCAGCAGTGCCAGGCTGTAGGCCCCATCAAACCGGCTGGTCGCCTTGCGGATAATGTCCAGCCAATCCAACCGCTCGCGGGCTTGGCTGAGGATGCGGCCGATTTCGTGCAGGATGATTTCGGTGTCGGTGTCCAGCGAAAGGTGATGGTCGCCATCGGTCAGCAATTGTTCCTTCAGGACGCTGTAGTTGGCCAACTGGCCGTTGAAGCAGAAGCTGAACCACTTGCGTTTGTGGATGTGCTGGCGTTCGAACGGCTGGGCGTAATTGCGATCGTCTTTGCCACAGGTTGCGTAGCGGACGTGGCCGATGGCGGCATTTCCGACCAACTGACGCTGAATCGCTTCGCACTTCGCACGATGGTTCAGCCGAAAGACTTCGGTAACCGTGCCGACGTCGCGGCGCGTCTTCAGCAGGCGTGGCCGATCGGCGTTGAAGGTTGTCATACCGGCGGCCAATTGGCCACGGTTTTGAATGTCCAGCAACATTCGCGGCAGCAGCCGCGATATCTCGCGCGGCCCGTCCGCCGGGCAAATCGGGCTGCGGCCACGGCCGGAAAGGTGGTATATGGCAGCGACTCCACACTCGTGATGCAATTCACTCATCGACTCGGTGGCCTTTTGCGGCTGGGGAAAAACGGGACATTTTGGGAAGGTTGCTCGCGGGCAAAAGTGTCGGGTACCTTTTCCCGCGAAGCGGCCCGAAGGGTGCTTTGCAGAAAAGGTAC
>DIUH01000124.1:2956-4998 GCA_002428205.1 Planctomycetaceae bacterium UBA6163 | reverse complement strand
ATGACCAACGGACAACCGCTGGTCGTTCGCGCGGCGAAGAAGCCGATCGCGACGCTGCGAAAACCGCTGGAATCGATCAATTGGGAAACCAAACAAACGCAAAAAGCTCAATACGAACGGAGCGACGTGTGTGCGGTTCCGGCGGCCAGCGTGATCATCGAAGCGGTCGTCGCGTTCGAAGTCGCCGCTGCCCTGGTCGAAAAGTTTGGTGGTGACAGCTTGATTGAAATGCAGGCGCGTTACGATCTGTTCCAGCAATTGGCGAGAAAAGTTTGACGCTCGTTAGATAGATAAACAGTCTGGTCGCTTTTAATGAAAGCGATCGGTTTTAAGTAAAAGCTCAAGGAAGGGCGTTTTCATGCATGAACGAACACAGCGAGCCGTCGCGCGGATGTTGTTCGTCTTCGCATGCGCTATTCCGACGCTATTGACAGTCGCAGTTGTCGTTGTGACCGCTACGCCTTGGTACAGTGACTACCTGCGCCAGGGCATCGAGCGAGAGCTTTCGCGCCAACTTGGCGTTACCATTCTGATCGACGCGGTTGAGTATCCCGCACCCAAAACGATACGTCTGGTAGGCGTCAAACTGCTCGAACCAGAAACGCAGGCCGAAGTCGGACGGGTTCGTTCGGCCACCTGGATTACCGGCGACACCAAAGCGGGCATCCAACTTTCTCAGCCCGAATTGCAAAGCGAACAACTGCAATATGCCTGGCGACTGGTCCACGATCGATTCTTATGCCAACCCGAATTAACAGCCGTCCCCATTCGCATGGCGGCAAATGATTTAACGATCCACAGCGGAACCGGATCGGTAACGCTGCGTGACGTCGATTCATGGATTCGGCCACTGGAAAACCGCGTGGAGGCAGTCATTCAATGCGTCCCCGCGTCGCGGCGCGACGACGCACCGATTCATATAACCGTCGTTCGCGATCGGTCCGGACGCATGGCGGCAACCGATTGGACGTTGCAAACCGGCGATATTGCGCTGCCCTGTTCCGCGCTCGCCGATTACCTGCCGGCGATGCGAAACCTAGGCGCCGAAGCTACGTTCACGGGAACCTTGAACTGGAAGATCGACGCATCAGGATGGTCGATCGATTTGGGCGGTTCAAGATTCGATCAGGTGGAGCTTGCCGAACTGTTGCACAGCGTGCCGCATCGTCTGACCGGTCGAGCTTCTATAAGATTTGAACGCTGCCTTGTGTTGCCGGGTGAATCGGTCGATGTTTCGGGAACGATCGTTTCAACCAGCGGTTATATTGGCCAATCTTTCATTCGCGCCGCACACACGCACTTAGGATTTGATATCGCACCGCTGGCTGACGGGGAAGCTCGCGACATCTTATATGATCGGATCGCACTGCGATTCGATCTCTTTGGCCCACAACTAACGCTTGCCGGTATCTGCCACCAGCAACGCGGCTATGAATACTTGGCCAACGGAGCGGTCGTGGCCGCGTCGGGGCGTGCGATTGTCGGCAGCCGCAGTGAACCGCAAAGCTGGGCGTCGCTGGTGCGAACCTTCTGGCAAGACGGACGTGAAAACCTGCCGATCTCGGGTCAATCGGCGTGGCTGATGAGTTTCCTGCCGTCGCCCCAACGTCCGACCGTGGGAACAACGGGATCGCCACGAATCACCGGAACTGGCCTAGTCCAAGGCGAACCGTCAATCAACCAACCCGATTGATCGAGCTCCGCCGCCGTGCGGCATGCTCCCCTGCCAGCTCGTCTGGCAGGAAGCCGAGGTTGGCATGCTAGACACAGTCCGCAATTTGCGCAATCTTGCGATTTTAACGTGTGCTCGCCGCTTAAAGCGGCGAGCACACGTTAAAATCGGTGAACTGGGACGCCTCCGGGTCTAGCTTACAAACCTTATTCACCCACGAGACGAGCTCGTGGGGGTCGAAAAAGATGTGCGGTCCAAAGAACGCAAAGCCGGGAGAGGTGGAAGACCCGACACTTATTTTCCGCACGATACTTAATGACTGACAGCGTGATCACTCGGGTGGCGAGATTCGGATTGCTGCGGATTCTAT
>DIUH01000124.1:0-2852 GCA_002428205.1 Planctomycetaceae bacterium UBA6163 | reverse complement strand
GTCTCGCTGGTCGGGCGAAATCATCCAGCTTAGATCAGGGAGTTCTACCCACATCGTGAAGGCGATTTCGTCGGCGAACTGTGTGGGCGAAGACTTCAGATGGTTGAGTAAAATGTTCTGCAATTCATCGCGCAGCGAAAATTCTCTTGTGAATATCGAACTTGTCAGCAGGTGGGGCGGCAAGACGATTCCTAATCGATCTGCCGCAAGCGTTTCGGCAGGGGTGAGGTAAGTGAGCCATGGGAAACGCGTATCTGGCCCCATCATGCCCGCACCCATTCCGCCCATCTCTCCACCCATACCTTCTGCCCCAAAACCTCCTAACGTGCCATCGGTTACCTGTGGCATCCAATTTCCCGATGCCTCCAATTCCAGTTTCTCTTTTCCAGATTTCTCGGTTTTCGACTTGGCGATCGCTTGCTCAATCGTCTGACGCAGTTCGGGCTCCTCTTGCAGCGGCCGATCTAATGTCAACGCAAGCAGCAGCGATGCTTGTCTTGCACCATGTTTATGAATGGGGTCATCAAGCGAACCCGCTTGGAGAAGTTTGCGAATCTCGTCGTGCAACCGCTCGGCGGAAGCTTTGTTTTCCGGTAATGCAGCCCATTTTTGCAGTGGTGATTCGCTCTGATATTTTCTAGAGGTGGCATATCGTTGAATAATATAAAGCGATACCGCTCGGCTTTTCTGATTACCGGTCGCCAACTCTTTCGCAATGGCATCAATACCTGGATCGGGCATCACTTGGCTGAACGTCTCTGCAATGCCGATCAGAGCAAATGCTTCCGCACCATTCTCGACATCTGAAACAACGCGAGAGACTGCGACGAGCAGGGCATGTGCCGCAGCGACATCTCCTTTATCAGTAAGATTGGCAACCGCTGTCATCGCTTCGTTGAGTGTGTCGCTGTCGCGTTCGACGAGCAACAGATTGGTCCAATAGTCAAGCGTTTTTCCCTTATAGATTTTTTCCGCTGAACCGATCGCAGAATCAGGTTGCGGTATCGTAATGTTTTCTCCGGATTCTTCGACACGAATCGCAATCGCGGGATCAGAAGTTTCGATTCGCACCTGCGACTTGCCCTGTTGGATGATGATCACAATGGTCGCGACTGCGGCGACGATAGCTGCTGGCAACCCACCGGCGGCCAGCCATTTCAGCCAGTTGCGACTGGGAGGCTGTTGGGCGTCTGCGGAAACTGGTAACGCGAGCGAATTGCCAATTGATGATTGCGTGTCGGTGATTCGCATCGCGCGAGCGACCAAAGACTTTGCCGCGGCGGATCGGTTTCCGTTGGAAACGGCAACCTCTTCCAGCCTTGCCGCGACCTCGGCCGCCGAATCGGGACGCTGCGCCGGGTCGCGATGCAGAAGGCTCGCCACAAGACTGTCGATCGACGCGGGAACATTCGGAACCAAGTCGCTCAGTCGGCGTGCGGGATTGGTTGTTTTGTCGATCACCAGCGGTGCGACGCCACGGTCCGACCGATGGGCCGGCTGGCCGGCGATCAATTGAAACAGCGTCGCTCCGACACCGTACAGATCGGCGCGACCGTCGACGGCGTCGCCGTCAGAAATTTGTTCAGGCGCAGCGAATGCGAGCGTTCCGATCACATGTCCGACGGTGGTCAATCGCATATCGGCAATGGACTGTTTCTGGTCAAGCACCAAGCCGAGGTCGAGCAATTTTGTGGTGCCGTCACGTGTCAGCATGATGTTCGATGGCTTGATATCGCGGTGGACCAAACCGGCTTGATGGACGGCCGCTAACGCGTCGCAAACGTCGCGCATGATCGCTGCGGCGACTGGCACATCGACCGGACCGACCCGTCGACCGATTGCGGCTAAGTCGAGACCATCCAAGTATTCCATCACCAGATAATGCCATCCGCCGATGTCGCCCGCATCGGTTGCGGCAACGATTCCCGAATGTGACAAGCTGGCGACCGCCTGCATCTCACGCTCGAAACGCTGGACCCAAGCGGCATCAAAACCGTGCTGACGTGGCAACAGCTTGATCGCACAGCGTTTCTTCAAACGTTCATGCTGGGCCAGATAGACGGCTCCCATGCCGCCGCGTCCGATCGGCCGGAGCAATCGATACGCGCCGAGCATTTCGACCGGTGGCAGCACCGCATCCAATCGCATCGCACCAGCACCAAGCCCCGCCCCCGCAGCATGAAACAGCGCCGCATGACAATCGGCTTCGGCCAGCACCGCATCGTCGCCCGCAAGATGTCCAGCCGCCAACGCATCGGCAAGCGAATCGCCCGACACAGACAGCGACACCCGACTTTGGCAAGACTCGCATTGGTCCAAATGTTCCATCAGTTGCTCGAATCGTCCCGTGGGAATCTTCCCCGAGGCGACATCGCGTAAATCTTGGTCGGACAAATGTTCCGGTTGGTTAATCGCGATCATGGCTGACCAGTTCCGTAAGAGAAGAAATTGAATGAGCGGCAAAAACCCGCTCCATCAAGTTCATCGCGACCGATTGGACACATTAGCAAAAAATCTTTAAAGACCGGCGAAAGGCCAGCGAAGCGAAATCAGGACGCGTTCTCGTCATTGAGCAATCCGGCCANNGCGTTTGAGCGACTTCATCGGGTTGCCGTCCTTCGACAACGGTTGCCCAAAACGCTTGCCATGATTTGGAGTCGAACCGGTCGCGGTAAATGGCGACCGCACGACGCAGCAATGTTTGGGTGTCGACACGGGCATCGGTTGGTGGAATGTCCGACAATTCGCCGTATCTCGAATCGTGATCGGCAGACGCATCGGTCGCGACGGCGGATGCCAACACCGAAGAGCCCATCGCGAGTTCGGTCGGTTGGCCGCGACGCCAATCGACG
>DIUH01000019.1:5642-6990 GCA_002428205.1 Planctomycetaceae bacterium UBA6163 | reverse complement strand
GATAGTTTTGTTTGGCAACGTGTCCCTGCGGTTCGCAATGGCAACCTCCTGGCCATTTCACGTTACCGACACTGGAGCGATTCGGGGATCTTGGGGCGCGCACGAAGCATCGACGATGTGCTGCAGTTGGTTGCGCCTGACGCGATTGATAAGGTTCAGGCAAGAGCCGAAAAGGCTTATCGCGAGTCTCAGCCGTGAAGCAGTCCTTGCGTTTTCTGTCGATCCTTGTCATCGGCTTGATCGTGTTGTTGGGAATCGTGATCGCCAACGTTTTGGTAGGCCCCACCGAGTTTGATGTTCAAACGGTTATCAATTCATTTGTGAGATTTGATTCCGCCAACGATGCTCATTTAGTGATTCGAGACATTCGGCTGCCGCGTTCGTTGGTCACAATTGTGGTGGGAGCCAACCTGGCCGTGGCCGGCGCGGTAATGCAGGGTGTCACGCGAAATCCGTTGGCAGGCCCAACGATTATGGGATTAAGCGGCGGAGCCTCGCTGGCTTCGTTGGTATCGCTGATGGCTTGGCCGTCGATGACCTACAACGGATCGATGGTTGCCACATTCGTCGGAGCTGCGTTCGGTTATGGTTGCGTGCTGGCAGTCGCCATTGCGGTACCGGGCGGCCTTTCGCCAGCGCGTCTGGCGCTCGCGGGGATCGTCGTTTCTGCATTCTTTTCCGCAATCACCCAAGCTTTAGTGATCGTGTATGCGATGGCCAACACGATGCTGTATTGGACAATCGGAGGAGTGACAAACGTTTCCTGGGAACAGGTCGTCGCCGTTTTACCATGCACCGTTTTCGGACTGCTGGGGCTATGGTTGCTCGCCCCGCAAATCACAATTCTTAGTCTGGGCGAAGAAGTCGCGACGAATCTGGGGATTCGATCCGGACGTGTAAAACTCTGCTCGACGCTTTTGGTTCTGTTATTGACCGGCGCGGCTGTCGCGGTCGCAGGGCCGGTTGGCTTTGTCGGGCTGATGGTCCCACATCTTTGCCGAATGGTCGTCGGTGCGGACCAACGCCGTTTGTTGCCGCTTTGCATGATCGCAGGTGCCGCGCTGACGACGCTTGCCGACCTGATTTCGCGAACCGCGTTAGGGGCGCGGGGCGAATTACCGCTGGGTGTTGTGACCGCGGTCCTTGGGGCTCCGTTCTTTCTGTGGTTGATACGAAGTCATCGTAAGGTTCGTCTGGATCGGACGGTGCCCGTCCAAGGTCGTGCACGCGTTTGTTGGTCGGCCCGCAAAGTTGTCCCGTTGGCATTGGTACTGCTCTTCACAGTTTTTCTCATAGGATTGCAAAACGGCCGAGCTGATCTTTCTTATAAGTCGATCGCATTGGCGTT
>DIUH01000019.1:4098-5572 GCA_002428205.1 Planctomycetaceae bacterium UBA6163 | reverse complement strand
GGGATTTTGGGCGTTTCCTCAGGAGTCAGCTTTGCGATCGTATTGTTGTTAGCTCTGCTGGGCCGCTCCGCGTTCAGTTCAATCTATTTGATTCCACTGGCGGGGATTTGTGGCGCGGTCATAACAACATTGTTGATCTATCTGTTGTGTCATGGCGGAGAACATTCCGCCCAGCGACTGCTGCTGACCGGGGTTGCGGTCAGTTCCGTTATCAGCGCAATCACTTTGCTGTTGTCCTTGCAAATCAGCTCGGATGCCCATGCTTTTGTAGTCGCTTTTGGTGCCGGCAGCCTCAACACGGCGGATTGGAATTACGTCGCGCTGCTGGGATCGGCGTTGATGGTTTTGGTACCGCTGGCATGGAGTTTTTCGCCGACACTCAATGTGCTGAGACTCGGCGATCAGACCGCAACGGGATTGGGAATCGCTGTAACGATCTGTTCGTTGAGCTTATTGACTTTAGCGGTCGCGCTGTGTGCTTTCAGTTTGTCGCTCGCTGGGGCAATGTTGTTTCTGGGGCTGATCGCTCCGCATATCGCCAGGCGTTTGGTCGGCAGCGATCATGCGGCGATCATTCCGGTAGCGGGGCTAGTGGGGGCGACACTGCTGATCGTTGCAGACACTCTCGGGGCGACCCTTCTGACGAACGCCGAAATACCCGCGGGCGTTTTTGTTTCCGTTCTTGGCGCACCCTACTTTCTCTTTCTGATGACGCGTTCTTAATCGCCTATCCGAAAAAGGGCCTGAAAGGTTTTCTATGAATCTAACTCTGGCGTGTGATGATCTTACGGTTGGCTATGAACAGAAAATAATCATCCCAGAACTGTCGGTTAGCCTGCCGACAGGGAAGTTGACGGCAATTGTCGGTCCCAACGGTTGTGGAAAATCGACTCTGCTGAAGGCTTTTGCCCGGTTGCTGCGGCCTTGGGCGGGAACCGTCTGGCTTGATGAAACCGACATTGGCAAAATCGCTTCACGCAAGCTCGCCCAGCGTTTGAGCATTCTGATGCAATCGTCCACCGCACCGGAGGCGTTGACGGTTCGCGAACTCGTCTCTTATGGACGCTATCCACACGGACGATGGTTGGCGGCAGGTCATCCGGACGACGCATCGATGATCGATTGGGCCTTAACGGTCGCCGATATCGAACCGTTTGCCGATCGCCCGATCCACTGGCTTTCTGGCGGCCAGCAACAACGCGTCTGGATTGCGATGACGCTCGCTCAAGGTGCTGAGATCTTGCTTCTTGATGAGCCGACCAACCATCTCGATATGTCTCATCAATTAGAAATCATGGAACTGTTGCAGCGGCTTAATGTGACAGAGCGAAAGACCGTGGTGATGGTCCTTCACGATATTAACCTTGCGTCTCGTTACGCGGAGCAAATCATTGTGATGCATGAGGGGAAGGTGCTGGCCCAGGGTAGTCCCCAGGAAGTTGTGACCGTCGAAACATTGCAACGTGCCTTTCAG
>DIUH01000019.1:1834-4043 GCA_002428205.1 Planctomycetaceae bacterium UBA6163 | reverse complement strand
GCATTCCTCGAAATGGGGTTGTCATTCGCGATGATCGGGCTGTTGCTCGGTTTTCGGGAAGTCGCGACCGCGATTCTCGAAATCCCGGCCGGTTTGATTGCAGACTTGCTGGGCAGACGGTGGTCGTTGATCGCAGCCCACGTCGCCTATATCGCAGCCTTCGTCACGTTCGGATTGACGTCGTCGGTTTGGGTGTTGTTTTTGGCGATGCTCGCTTTTGCGATCGGCGAAGCGTTTCGGTCTGGTACCCATAAAGCCATTATCTTTGCCTGGCTGAAGCAACAAGGACGCGAAGACGAGAAGACCCATGTTTATGGGATCACCCGCAGTTGGTCGAAGTTCGGTTCCGCGATCTCAGTGGTCATTGGGGCCGTTTGTGTATTTGTGTTCCAGGATTATGTCGCGATATTCTGGTTCAGCGTGATTCCAACGGGCCTAAATATTGTGAACTTCCTCGGCTATCCCCAAGAGTGTGATGGTAGACGGCCAAACCGAGATGGAGACTCGGGTATCGTTAAAACGCTGCGGCAGGGCGTGGCACAATGTTTTTCCAAACCATCATTACGACGGCCGATCGTCGAATCGATGGGCTTCGAAGGGATGTACAGTTCCAGCAAGGACTATCTGCAACCGCTTGTTCAGCAGATGGCTCTGGTGCTGCCATTGTTCGTTGCGTTTGCCGATGCCCAGCGGACCGCGGTGATGATCACGGTGGTTTACTGCCTGTTCTACCTGCTAGGTGGAATCGCCTCGCGATATGCCGGCCCGATCTTGAGTCGCTTGGGTAGCGAAGCCTCAGCGACGCGTTGGCTGTGGAGCGGATTCATCGCAGCGTTCGNNGAATCGCTGGCCAAGTCGCTGGGTGTGGCGATGATGGCGTCATTGATTGGAATGGCGATCACTTATGCACCTCAGACGTATCGTTTTGTGCCGATCGCGATTTTTGGCATTTTGATTGGCTTGGTGGCCC
Organism: Planctomycetaceae bacterium UBA6163; assembly: GCA_002428205.1. Classification (GTDB taxonomy): domain Bacteria; phylum Planctomycetota; class Planctomycetia; order Pirellulales; family Pirellulaceae; genus UBA6163. Next base: position 3,073 of record DIUH01000019.1, on the reverse strand, counting down.
TTGCTTCGGCTGGCCATTCGCTGAGCCAACAAAAAAGCCTCGGTCGGGAATCCCGAACCGAGGCTTTTGATCGATCCAATCGTGGTCAGGTGTAAAGTCGTTAACTTATTCCTGCCCACCACCAAACATGCTGTCGAGCGATTCGCTGCTCTTGGGCGCGTTGCTGGATGCCGCTGGCGTTTCGCCGCCCGATAGCAGTGGGAAACTTTCCTCGAGCGTCGCGGGTGCCTCGGACAGTTCTTGCAGCGCTTCGCGTCGGTAACTGACTTCGGCATCTTGGAACATTCGGAAACCGGTTCCGGCCGGAATCAAGTGACCAAGGATGACGTTTTCCTTCAAACCGACCAACTTGTCGACCTTGCCCGCCAAAGCCGCTTCGGTCAACACCTTGGTCGTTTCTTGGAACGACGCGGCGCTGATGAAACTGCTCGACTGAACGGCCGCCTTGGTGATCCCGAGCAACTGGGTGCTGGCGGTCGCCGACTTGGCTTTCTTGCCCTTGGCCGGGGTTCCACCCATCGCTTCGACTTCGGCATTCTTTTCCTCGAACGTCGTTCGTGGAATGATCACGCCCTCGGTCAAATCGGTATCGCCAGGGTTGGTGATCTTGATGCACTTGGCCAATTCCATGTTGACGCGGCGGAACTCGAAGCGGTCCATCACCATGCCCGGCAACAGGCTGGTGTCGCCCGCGTTTTCGATCTTCACCTTACGCAACATGCGGGCGATGATGACTTCGCAGTGCTTATCGTTGATTTCCACTTTTTGGATTCGATAAACCTGTTGGATTTCGTGCAACAGGTACTGCTGAACGGCCTCTTCGCCCGAGACTCGCAGGATGTCGTGCGGAACCAATGGCCCGTCGACGAGTGCTTGGCCAGCTTCGACGATATCGCCGGTGTGAACCAAGAATCGCTTACCAGCGGGCACCATGTGTTCGCGCTCGATACCCGATTCGCTGCGGACAACGATGGTACGCTTACCACGCTTACGTTCATTCAGGATTTCGACTTCGCCGTCGACTTCGGCGATCACGGCCGGATCCTTTGGCTTACGCGCTTCGCAGATTTCGGTCACTCGTGGCAAACCGCCCGTGATGTCCGAAACACCGCCGGTCTCGCGTGGGTTTTCTGCCAACACGCTGCCCGGGGCAATGACGTCGCCGTCGTTCACCTTGATGATCGCACGCTCGGACAAGTACTGGACGTCGACCGCGTGGCCGTTTTCATCTTGAACCGT
>DIUH01000019.1:177-1771 GCA_002428205.1 Planctomycetaceae bacterium UBA6163 | reverse complement strand
ACGCGCAGTTTTGCACCGGTCGGAACTACGTGCGATTCGATTTCGCGTCCGCGATCGTCCACAACGCTGATTTCGCCGTTTCGGGTCAAGACGACCTCGAAGCCTTCGTTGTTACGAACCATTCGCATGCGAGTCAGTCGAACGGTACCACCACGCTTGCACTTCAAGTCGCTTTCTTCAAGAACCTTCGAAACGCTGCCGCCGATGTGGAACGTACGCATCGTCAACTGCGTGCCGGGTTCACCGATACTTTGTGCGGCGATGATTCCGACGGCCATCCCTTCTTCGACCAACGCACCGGTCGAAAGGTCCATGCCGTAGCAACGTCGGCACAATCCCAGCGGTGCATCGCAGGTCATCGGTGAACGGACTTGGATCTTTTCCAAGCCGAGTTCCTCGATCCGGCGAGCGATCTCGGGGGTGATCATTTCGTTTTCAGCGACGATCAATTCGTCCTTGAACGGGTCGACGATCGATTGGCGGCTGACGCGACCGTTGATCGAATCGACCAACTTCACTTCGACCGTTTCACCGCGATAAACGGTTCCCTTGGTGATCCCCTGGGTCGTTCCGCAATCGTCCATCGTGATGACCACGTTCTGGGCAACGTCGGCCAATTTACGGGTCAAGTAACCGCTGTCTGCGGTTTTGAGCGCCGTATCGGCCAAGCCCTTACGTGCACCGTGGGTACTGGAGAAATACTCCAAAACCGACAGCCCTTCTCGGAAGTTCGCCTTGATCGGCGTTTCGAGAATTTCGCCGTTCGGCTTGGCCATCATCCCTCGCATACCGGCCAACTGACGAATCTGTTCTTGACCACCTCGAGCACCCGAGTTGGCCATCAAGAACACGGGGTTGATGTAAGAACCGTCGCCACGGACGTCGTTCTTCATCGCTTCCATCATGTCGCTGGTGATTTCGTTACGCACCCGTTGCCACGAGTCGACGACCTTACCGGCACGTTCCTTGTCGGTCATTTCACCGCGACGGAATGCCTTCTGAAGCCGCATGACTTCTTCTTCGGCCTTCTTGATGTAAGTGACCTTCGATTCGGGCGTCACCAAGTCGTCGATCGCGAATGACAAACCGCTGCGGGTCGATTCGCGGAAGCCCATCTGCATCATGTCGTCGAGCAAATGGATCGTCGCGCGACGACCAAGGCGTTGGTAGCAGTCGCTGATCACGCTTGCCAAGTCCGATGACTTCATCGCTTGGTTGTAGTAATCCATCCCGTCGGGCAACATCATGTTGAAACGGTTGCGACCTGGCGTCGTGTCGATGATCGTGCCGTATTCGTGACGAGCGACCTTGTCCTTATCGCTGGTATCAGTCTTCAGCTTGCGGTGCTTGGGCAAACGCATTTTGACCCGCGCGTGCAGATCGACCACGTCCTGATTGAGCGCCAGATCGAGTTCGTCAGGGGTGCTGAACACCATGCCTTCGCCCTTGCGACCGGGCAATTCGACCGTGATGTAGTAGCAACCCATGACGATGTCCTGCGACGGACTCATGATCGGCTTGCCGTTGCTGGGCGCGAACACGTTGTTCGTGCTCATCATCAACGTGTGAGCTTCGACCTGGGCTTCGATCGACA
>DIUH01000019.1:0-129 GCA_002428205.1 Planctomycetaceae bacterium UBA6163 | reverse complement strand
TCGAACGCTTGGATACCGACGCGGTGAAGCGTCGGAGCACGGTTCAACAACACCGGGTGATTGGTGATGACTTGTTCGAGAATGTCCCAAACTTCCTCGTCCTTGCGCTCGAGCATCTTCTTGGCCGAC
>DIUH01000161.1:19774-20596 GCA_002428205.1 Planctomycetaceae bacterium UBA6163 | reverse complement strand
AATCGGACTGTAAACCCGCTTTCGTAGGGGGTGGATGCCGCCACCGGTTGAACGTCAACTGGCGAATGCGGCACATTCGCCGAACCGTTTTGAATACTTGACAACCCAGTGTCTGGCACCGGTATGGCCGTTGACGTCATCGGATCCGATGATGGGCGGTCCATGGACACACAACCGGCCATGGAATAAGCGAGACAGATGCCGATCGGATAAACCAAGTTCTTCATGCTACTGGCATTGCGCGATGAAACGTAAAGGTCAGTTCAACGATTCGAATATCACTTCCACACAGAAGAGACATTTACTCTGGTCGTTGCAAACCCGCTATCGCTACCAATCGGCTTGATCTGTTTGATCCTAAATGCCCAAACGACCTCTATTGGTAAACTTTAAGATCATCAAACGATAAAACCGCATTGCCCGTAAAGTCCTTCCGGTCGTCACAATCGGAGCATCGAAAAGACGCTTTTGTGCATGTCACAAAGATTTTCGGGACGAGACATCATGCCCCCATCTGGATGCATTCGCTTTATGGCGTCAGTTCGGGATCGCCACCAGAAAACTGTTGGTGGCACGCGTTGCAACTTTCCAGCATCAGTTTGTAAGCGCGCACGGTCTTTTCGGAATCCTTTGCTTTTGCGGCTCGATAAAGCTGGCCCCCAAAGTCGCGCGATGCCACTGAATGCTTGTTCCAGTCCGCTTCATCACCATCCGGCCCGCGTCCTAACAGCAGATTACCGCTCTCAGCCAGGATCAAGGCATCAGATTTGATGCTTTTCCAGGTTGCATTATCTTTCTCCGCAACCGCGATCGCCGCCTTCA
>DIUH01000161.1:5022-19748 GCA_002428205.1 Planctomycetaceae bacterium UBA6163 | reverse complement strand
CTGTGAAATGGTCGGCATCAAGGCTGTGAATACAAGGGTCACGAGCAAAATCGCTGGGATTATGATGAATCGAGTAAACTTCATTAGCTGGTTTCCGTTCAAAAATAGTTGACATGCGGATGATCGACTGCCCGTCGCAGCGACTTGGAGACGACTATTTTAATGTTCGAACTGCGTTTTGTCATACGCCTCGTCTGCGGATTGATTCGGTTCGAACCAGCGATAGATCGTCGGCAGTACAAGCAGTGTCAACGCCGTTGAAGTGATCAATCCGCCAATCACAACCGTTGCTAGTGGTCGTTGCACCTCGGCGCCGGAACTGGCCGAAATCGCCATGGGGGTGAGCCCGAGTGCACCGCATAATGCCGTCATCAACACGGGGCCGTCATNNCGCATCGTGCTGGGAGTCGCCGCTTTGCCGCAGATGGCGCACATTTTCGATGAAGACCACGCCGTTCATAGCAGCGATCCCGAACAGGGCGATAAAGCCGCCGCCGTCAGAGATGGAAAGAGGAAGGTCGCGGTCTCATAGGGCGAGCGTGCCGCCGGTGGCGGCGATTGGTACGTTTAGGTAAGTCAACATCGCAAGCCTCACAGAGTTGAAAGTCATAAACAGCAAGGCGAATATCAGCAGCCGCGACGTCGGCCGACACTGCAACAAAGCTTAGGGCACGTACGATTTCATCGCCTTTTATTTTCAATTGGTCCAGGTCATCGCCGTAGAGGCTTAAGCCGATGTCGCTGCGTACCCCGGCAACTAACGCTTGAACCCGTAAAACAATCGGCTGGGTAAAGCTGTAAGAATTACCGGGAGCATTACGATACAATGCCGCCTGCATTGCCTCGATCAAGTCGGCTTTTGTTTCGCCATCTTCGTATTCCGCGTCAGGAGCGATACGTATAAAGATATCGGTTTGATAGACGCCCATGGGGTCATTTGCAATTTCGGGGCGACCAGTCTTGGAAAACGACGGTTTCCACTTGGGGGAACTCGAGAAGTGTCCGTTCCATTGCTTGTGTCATCTCGATCGACGTTTCTAGCGAAACGCTCGGCAGTCGTGTGGCCTCAGTGGCGATATCGCCTTCGTCAAGTTTTGGTACGAACTCTATACCAAAGCCACTTGCAAGAAAGATGCTTCCCACAAACAAGACGACGGAACTTGAAAGCATCGCCAACGGTCGCCGCATTGCGAAACTTAACATCTGCCGGAAGGTTTGTTTCAACTTGCGAACGACGAATGTTTCACGTTGTTTAACCCGTCTAGCCAGGAACAGGGACGCGAGCACGGGCATTACGGTTACTGAAAGGACAAGCGCCCAAGAGAGCGCGGCCATAAATGTGAATGCCATCGGTCGAAACATTTTGCCTTCCATTGCTTGCAAACTTAAAATCGGAATGAAGACAATGATGACGATCAAGCCGGCAAACAAAATCGGTTTTCCAACCTCTTTGGCCGACTGGCGAAAAACGCCTTCGGGGACATGATCCGCATTGTGGTCTTTTTGGTTCTGCATCGCTCGGCGGGTAACAATAGGACGGCAGGAGTTGCGTAAATGGGTCCGTAATCGAATTGATTCGCAATAAATTGGTGCTGAAAGAAATTGCACTTGTTCTCTTTGCTTGTGGCACAATTAAAGATGTCGAGCACTACTGGAGGTAATCGCCGATATAAGCGCCAAATGAAATGAAGGGTTTTGGTGGCAAGAGTTTTTGTTCGCGTGATTCGTAAGGCCGGTGCAAGGGGGTCGGCATGCGTTTCCAAAGATTTATCCGTCGGATGCTTTTGGTATCTTTTGGAATTTTGGGCCCCGCGTTTTAGAAGTCTAGTGCCGTCTTTTGGAGTTCATGTTGATCATAACCCGACGGGTAAGCGAGGGAATTCCCCGACATTGTGTCCCTTGCTCACGCTGCGGGTTGTGATTTCTTGGTCTTCCCAATTAAGGTAGTCTCTAAGTTGCGGCACTAGATGGGGCAAATCGGGGGTCTGGGGCCAATTGTAATTATCGCACTGGGTGCCAGAAGACGTTTACATTGCTATTGATATTTCGTGCGGCTCAAACGATTGACGTCAAATTCTTGGCATGAATTTGGAAAGAAATTTAAATTAAATTGAAATCCGCTCTCACGTTTTCTACTAATATCCGGCGAGTTTTGCTTTGCGTAAGTCTAGGCTAGACTTCCGGTAACGTAAGATTGCGCCGCGCGAAGATGTTCTTCGGCGCGGCTCTTGCTGGCGTCCATAGCTAGTCAGTGGGATCCTTGTTGGCGGCTTGTCGAATCGGAAACTTGCCAATCCAATACGCACCGCCCAGTTCGGGTTGGCGAGTTCGGCGTGTGTGCGCCGTGCTCAATCTATTCTCTAAGGGAGTTCACGGATGCGTTTTAGTCGTTTGACGGTTGCGTTTTTGCTGTTGGTTGGCTCGGTGGTTTCAGCCAATGACATGGTGGCGGGTTTTGATTTAAAGCCTGGTGAAAAACTTGTAGCCGTTGATGGGGTGCCGGTCAGTGGAGTGCAGACCGCTGGGGTTCAGCAGAATGGAAGTAAAATGGTTGTGCCGGCGAGCGCAACGATGGGTCTAAATGGTGGTGTGGTCAGTGCGATGGCAGTGACGCCGGCGCAAGGCATTGCCCGGAACATAGATGGCAATTTGACCATGTCTGGATTGCCGTTCAGCCACACACCTGGCGACACGGCCCTTGAAAAGGCGAATTATGAGCGACGGAAAAACGGAGTTGGGAACCTTATTCCCGATCCGGCGCTGCAGCAGTTGGCGCTTGAAAAGGCACGCATCGCAGCGGCGCGTGGCCATAAAAATCACATCGGCGGTTCGCTCGGCGGCGCGCGAGCGGAAGGTGTGGGGCACACGCAGGGGCGTTTCTTGAGCTGCTGTCTCGATATGCACGCAACGTATGGCGGTGCGGCGATGGTGCAGGGACGCGACGGTTGGTACTGCTGTCTGCTGGTGCGTTAAAGCTGGCCCCGTTGCGGTAGGTAGACTTACTTTGCGGTCCGGCGAGAGCCTGGCGGTTTTCGCGGGGCCGCAGCGTGGTCTTGACAACAGGTCGAATGACGCCGAACGTCGAACGAACATATTGACTGTTGGGGGCGTAGCGTACATGCTAAAAGCAATCGGTTTGCAAAACAATTTGCTGGCAGTTACGCGTGAATCCCTTACGGTCCATCTTTCGCCGCTCCACGAACAACCGGTCCCGGCTGGGATTGGTGGCGGTGGTGCTCGCTTCGCTGGTTTTCAGCGATCTTGCGGCAATGCGTCATGTCGGCAACTGCTGTCGCGATGATCGGTCGATGGCCGCTGTGCAAGCGGATCAAACGAATCGAGCGAATGATGGTGATGTTTGCGGTCACCACAATTGCGATCATGGCAATCCGTTTCGGCGGCACTTGGCCGGTTTGTCGGCTGGGGGTGATGCGGATACCGATTGGTTGGACGAATACGATTCGGTTGCGATCGGCGAAGACGCCCCTTGTCCCTGCCCGCCGCCGCACGACCGCGATCGCTGTGCGGTCTGTCGTTGGTTTGTCGTTATCTCCGGTGGCGTAAACGTTGAAGCGCCGATGAACTTCGAGTGCGGCGAAGTGGTTTCGCAACCGGTTTTGGCCACTGCTGGTCTGCCCGCCGTAATGATGTTCTTGCCGACGGTTTCTCGCCGCGGCCCGCCTGTTGTTGCCTAATCGCTTGGGCATTTTACGACGCAAGACGATCGCTGATTGGCGATTGTTGTCGTTTGCCCCCGTTCACCCGCCGCGAGCGTCGTCTCGCTTGGCCGGGAACGCGTGCATCAAGACTGTGATTCTTTACTGCAGTCGCGATGCCCGCTGGCAACATCCGTTTTGAAAATCATTTGTGCGGAACGAGTTCGATGGCGACAGGTTCAGTGAACGCTGATGCGGCGAAAGATCGCTTGACCAGCGTGTTGGTAACCGACTTTTGTCCATGGGCCAACCGGTATGTTTATTGGCTGAAGGAGCCGATCGGTTGGTTTGTGATGGCGTTGGGGATCAGCGTCTTGGTGGGGCTGCATGTCAGTTCGGTCGGCTGGGTGTTGGCCAGTGTGCTGGGCAGCGTGATTGTCGTGGGGATGATTTGGCCGTGGGTAGTGGTGCGGGCGGCATATTGTGAGCTGCGGCCGGCCGTGACGGAGATTCACGAAGGGCAGTCGTGCGAGTTGGTTTTGGCGGTTCGTAATCGGATGCCGTTTCCGTTGTGGGGATTGTCGATCGAAGGGTATTTGGATCGGCATGGCGATGACGCTAAGCCGACGATCGCGTTGGCGTGCGTGCCAATGGTCAGCGAAGCGGAGTATCGGTTACGAGTGTCGCCGACGCTGCGAGGGTTGTACCCGATCCAGCCGCCGAAGATCGCTTGTTCGATGCCGTTCGGTTTGTGGACTGCGAGGCGGAAGCTGGGGGCGTTTTCCGCGTTGACCGTTTTTCCTCGAGTCAGCCGCGTGCAGGATGATCCCGAATTAGTCGGCGGCCGGATGTCGGAATCGGGCGATGGAAACCGTGTCGGCCAGAGTGGCGAAATGTTGGGTGTGCGTGAGTATCGCGGCGGCGATCGGTTGCGGAACGTGCATTGGATTCACACCGCGCGGACCGGTACGTTGACGGTTTGTGAGCGCGGGGCGCCGCAGCAGCAGATGGTCGATGTGGTGTTGGACGTTGCCAACGAGGTAACGGGTGATCCGCATCGACGCGAGTTTTTACGTGAAGCGTTTGCGCGGCGAGTGCGTGTTGCGGCCAGCTTGGCGGTTGCGTTGCATGGTCATCATGTGCCGATTCGCATCGTCGTCGGAAACCAGCCGATCGCGATTTCCGGCAGTAACACCGGACGACGAAAGCTGTTGACGGCGCTAGCAGAGGTGCCCGCTGATGGCGTGGATCGTGCGACTATCGCGGCCGCCGCGGCGTTTCGTCCCGGCCGTGATCGCATGACCTTGCTGGTCACTGGTGATTCGGCTGGCTATGTCGAAGTGCAGGTTGAGCGGGGTGGTCCGGGAAATGGTTTCGGTGCGTCGACGTTTGGTGCCACTTCGATCGTGATCGCACCGGAGACGCCTTTGAACGCACAACTGTCTCGATTCTGGAGGGACGTCTGTCATGCCCGCAGCGTCGCCTGACCACGATTCCCAACCGCTCAAAGCGGTGTCATCTGATCCGGTTGCGATCGCACCGGGCGATAAGTCCGGCGATACGCCGGGCGGCTCGTCTGGCCCGGCATCGTTGGACCGCTTGATCCGCAGCCGCTGGGCGATGACCAGTTTGGGCGAAGCGATTTTTTTGCGACGTCGCCGCGAAGCGATCGTGATGGCCACGCTGGCACTGGTGGCGACGATGCGAGTTCCCAGCGCCAGCCAGGCGTCGGGCGTGGTGATTATCGAAGCGGCGATTGTGGCATTGTTGTTCGTACTTGGATGGGCGATCGATCGATATTCGTTGGTGCCACGATGGAGTGCTGATCCGAAGATGGCGGGATATCGGCTCGGTCGGCTCGTCGGCGGTTCGGCGATCCTGGTACCGTCGCTCAGCCGGTTTATCGTTTCTTCGCTAGGCGGTGAAGCGGCCGCGATGGAAATCGTGATGATGTCGACGCTGGGAATCGGTGCAATTGTGCTGGTATTCTGCAGCACATCGTCAAAGAACGCTGCGTTGTCGGTCGTTTGCAGCGGTTTCCTGATGTTATTCACGACTTCGATCAGCGATACGGTCGGCGCGATTTACCTGGCCGTCGTTTGGGTGTTGGTCTGTTTGTGGTGGATGTTGGCCAATCATTGGGAGCGTTTGGAAGTTCATCTGGCCCAGTCGGTTCGTCGGCATCGAGGAATGCGAGTTGGGATGATGACGCTGGGGCTTGCGGTTTGTGGAATGGCGGCCCTTGCAACTTGGGGGCGTGGGCCGGCGGCGCGTTTAATTGAAAACGGAGTGATGCCGACCAGCGGCGGAAACAAGTGGACCGATCCTTCGGCACGATCAGGCGTCGGCAACGGTGATGCGGTGGTCGCGGCGAAGGAGAACGCCCTTTCGTTCGGCGCGGTCGAGTCAGAAATTTTCTTACAATCGCACCAGCCGAGTCTGTATGACTTATTTGATGATGTGATTGGCAAACCGCAGCGGGTTCGCAAGAGCGAAAAGGCGATGAGTTTGCCGAACCAAAATCCTAAGAACGAAAAGACCAGGGCGGTTCAGTCGCAAAATGCTGATGCAGGTTTTTCCACTTCGCGGCAATCGAAACCGAAGACCCAGAAACAGGAAGAACGCAAAACGCCGACGATGTTGCAATGGGTTGGCCCGCCCGCGACTCACTTGGCGCTGCAGCGATACAACACTTATGACGGCGTCGATTGGACCGATTCGTCGGATCGATCTGGTCCGGCGCCTCGGTTGCGTGGCGCGATGATCCGCAAAGAAATCGACGAACGCGTCTGGTACTTCAGGCCCGAACCGGCTTCATCGTTGCTGGGGCCGGCACGTGGCGAGGCGATCAAGGTGATCAACCTGCGGTCGCCGCGAATTGCCGCTCCGGCGATGGCGTCGGGTGTCCACATCGCGGACGTTGATCGCGACGATTTCTTTGGCATTACCGGTGATGGATCGTTGCACATGCCCGATCGATCATCGGTCCCGTCTTTGACCGTGATTCGTTTGGTGACGTTTGAAATCGACGGCGATCAATTGCGAAGCAGCGGCGAATTAGCACCGCGAGCAACCATTGCTAACGAAGCAAACAACCAGTCGTCTGGCATTGTGATGGCAGGCCAATTGGCGCGTCAGTGGACAGAGGGTGCGAACACGGATTGGCAACGCGTCGAACGGGTAATCGAGCGGATGCGGGAGGATTTTGTGTTCGATCGATCGATGTCCAGTGTCAGCGAAGATCCGCTAGCCGATTTCTTGAAGAATCGTCGTGGCGGCGATCACTTGTTCGCCACGGCGGCTGCCGTGATGCTGCAGCAGCTTGGTTTTGACTCGCGATTGGCGACCGGGTTTTACGCACCACGTCGGACGAGCCGTTGGTCCACATCTCAAATCGACGTGTTGGCCGAAGACGCTCACGTCTGGTGCGAAGTAAAAGCGGCTGAGGGCGTATGGGTACCGCTGGAACCGACGCCGGGTTATGAGCAACCGCAGTTGTATCGAACACTTATAAGAAGATTTGCTTCAGCCGTTTGGGTCGGGCTGCCTTATGGTATAGGGTTTATAGTCACGATCGGAATGTTATGGTATTCGCGTCGAGTTTGGGGTGAATGGATGTGCCGAGCGATTTGGCGATTCTCCAAGCCTATGGACGGACGAAGGCGAGTGGCATTGTTGGTTCGGTTGCTCGATTGGCGAGGCCGATTGGCTGGGACGCGTCGTGGTGCCGGAGTTACTCCGAGGCGTTGGGTCGAACAGGCGGCGATGGTCGCAGAAGGCATCGATGGCGATGCCAAGTTGGCTGGATTGCAAGTCGCGGCAAGCCGATTTTTTGATGTTGCCGATGCCGCATTTTATGGCCCAAACGCGGCCGTGCCTCGATCGTGGGTGATTGATGCCGATCGTGTGGCCAGCGGTTTGACGGTTCGTGCTTTGATGAAATCGAAACGATTGAAGATGGTTACCCGATGAGTTTATTGACCGTAGGAAAAGAGAAAGATCAGCACAGCGAACCGGCTAGCGTTGCCGGTGAGACGGCGGCGCGTGCGGCGGTCGAAACGCTGCGCCAGCGTTTGAACGCTGTCTTGATGGGCAAACGTGGCCAGATCGAATTGGTGCTGGCGTGTTTGTTTGCGCGGGGCCACTTGTTGCTGGACGACTTGCCCGGGACCGGAAAAACGACGCTCGCAAAAACGTTGGCCGAAGGGCTTGGCGGACGATTCGGTCGCCTGCAATGCACACCCGATTTATTGCCGACAGACATCACAGGGTTCAATCTGTTTAATCAGAAGACTCGCGAGTTTGAGTTTCATCCGGGGCCGGTTTTTTCAGACGTTTTGTTAGCTGATGAGATCAATCGCACGACCCCCAGGACCCAGAGTGCGCTATTGGAAGCGATGGCCGAACGCCAAGTGACGATCGACGCGGCACCGCATCCACTGGTTGATACCTTCTTTGTGATCGCGACGCAAAACCCGATCGACAGTCACGGCGCGTATCCGTTACCCGAAGCGCAATTGGACCGATTCGCGATGCGGTTGGAGATCGGTTATCCGGATCGCGAAGCGCAAATGGCGATGCTGGCAGCGACGCCTCGCGAGTTCGCCGTCGCGGAAAGCGGCGAAGCGGAGGCAAAATTGTCGATTGACGAATTGCGTGACCTCCAGCGGCGTGTCGCATCGGTTTCGGTCCACACCGCGGTGCAAGGTTATTTGATCGACTTGGTGGAGGCGACTCGCAATCATGAGTTGATCGAATTGGGAGTCAGCCCACGTGGTATGCTTTCATGGCAACGTGTCGCGCAAGCATGGGCTTTTTTGAAAGGCCGCGATTTTGTGACTCCCCAAGATATTCAAGAAGTTGCGACGCCCGTGTTGTCAGTGCGATTGGTTGTCCGTTCGGGTTCATCCGCTGCGGTGATTCAGAGTTTGATGAGTGAAACAACGGTTCCGGATTATCGATGATGAATGATTTCAGATGCTTATACATAACCTTATTGGCGGTCTTGGTGACCGGTTGCGGCAGTCGAGCGAGCGATGGCGAATATGAGAAGGTGGAACATTTCGTACCTGCTCACTGGCCCAGCGATCTATTGGATGCTTCGTCAAAAATCGAAGAGCGCACGTTGCAGTTGAGCGGACAATCGGCCACCGATGCGTCGGCCGTTGAAAACCAATTGAGAGACATTGTCGGCTGGGTCCCTGAGATTGCGGCTGACACCGATTTGACCGAAGAGCAATGGGATCCGGTCTATTTTGCCAGCGAAAAACTTTCCAAGCGATTAGCAAAAATGGCTCGGCCGTTAGATGATGCGACGCTTAAGGCGATCGAGGAATATCGCAAGCTTCTCATTGAGACCGCCGACTTGTTGCCACCGGAAGAAGTCGCAGAAGTTGTGATCGAAGAATCGCCGCCAGAGGTGACCAGCGATTCAGTTGCGGTGCCACAGGAAGAAGCAGGGGAGCAGTCACGATGAGTCTTATGTTGTTGTCGGCCGCCGTACGAATGTTTCAGGGTTTGGTCGCGGCGGCCCCCACGCTGCTTGTCGGATTATTCATCGCCGCAGTGCTGCGCTACTACATTGGACCGGCCGACACGCGGCGGATTTTTGGCGGCCAGTCGCTACGCAGTCTGCCGCAATCGTGGCTGATCGGCATGCTGTTACCGGTTTGTTCGATCGGAGTGTTGCCGATCCTGCGGGAGCTCTATCGGGCGCGGGTTCGGCCGGGCGCGATGACCGCATTTGCGCTTTCTGCGCCGCTGTTTAATCCGCTATCGTTGCTGTACGGATTGACGCTTTCGCGGCCGATTGTGATCCTCAGCTTCGCTGCTGCGTCGCTCGTCTTGGTCACGCTGCTAGGCACGATCTGGGACCGATACGCTGGCGATCGCGGAAAGCGTACGGAAGAAGAACTGGCGGCGGAGGACAAGGCATCCACTGGCGAAGATGGACCGGCGCCGGAGATTATTGGTCTGCGCCGGATGCTCGCTTTGTTCGTTTTTTCGACACGCGAACTTGTCGGCCCTGCTGGCATGTTGGCTCTAATCGCGTTGACCGGACTGGGGTTATTGGGAGCGGTTTTGCCATACTCGGCACTGCAGTCTTCGTTTGAAATGAATGACCCATGGGCACCGGCGCGAATGACGTTGCTGGCCATTCCGGTCTATGCAACACCGATGCTGGCGATGGGCCAACTCGGGATGATGTTTGTCCACTCCAATTCACCGGGCAGTGCGCTGGCGCTATTGTTGCTTGGCACCGGATTGAACTTCGCCACCTTGTTTTGGTTCGTGTCACGCTATGGTTTAAAGGCGACATCGGTATGGTTTGCTTCGTTGATCACGATCGTTTTGGCCGTCTCCTATGCGATCGATCGGCCGCTGATTTTGCCGGGCGCTGAACCCGCCGGTCATACACATGCTTTCGACGTCTATGCGACTCCGTTTGCTTCGGCCAACGGATTAACGTTCGATTCGATTAAGACGACGACTTTTCGACCTTTACAGATTTTCGAATGGGCAGGTTTCGCGGTCCTGGTCGTTTTTGCTCTCGGTGGACTGATCTTCCGCGTCACCAAGATTGACGAACAGCGATTCGCTAGTGAAAACCCAACCGAGCTCGCTTCGTACGACATGATCGTATCGAAATCTGTGCTGGGCGTTACGATGCTTGCCGGGTTGATCGCGATCAGCGTCGTTGGTTGCTTTGCCTATTACCCACCACCCAAGGTTTGTTTGGACGAGATTTCGGTGGCGCGAGGCGAAGCGTACTCGGCGGCAAGATCGGGCAGTGTCGATCTAGCGATTCACTGGATCGAGCAGATTGAGGATTGGAGTCGCAAGATGGAAGTCGGCGCGTTCATCCGGACGGGTGAACTGCGTCCGTACCAGCGAATGCAAGGGAAATTGATCCGCAAGAAACTGGAGTTGTTGGAACATGAACTGGAGCATGATCCGTATGAGCAGCATGAGGTCGACGCGATGTTGCGCGAAATGTTGCGGACCGACCAACGCTGGCGTGACGCATTTCGCTGAGCGATTACGTTTGCCGAAACCAAGCGATTGTGAATTTCGTCAATGCGTTTGCGTGAGGATATTGCCACGTCGATGTTGGCGAGAATAAACTGCCGGCCAGCCCCGATGCGGGAAGGCCTTTTTTGCCAAATCTCGCAAGGTCGCACATCGAAGCGGTTCGGGTTGGAGCGTGTGTTGGCGCACACGGGAACAGAGTCCCTAGCTTCGAGCGTGTTAATGATCAACCAAACGTTTGACACATCGGTGAGTCTGCTGGAGCGACTTCGTGAGAACGAGTCGGGAGCGTGGGAGGAGTTTTCGGTGCGTTATGTACGCGTACTTAAGCGTTGGTGCGTATCTTGGGGCATCCAGGCGACCGACATCGACGACATTGTTCAGGAGACGTTGTTGGTCGTTCTTGCGCAAATACGTGGCTTTGAGCATCGCGGGATCGGCAGCTTTCGGGCATGGATGAAGACGATTTCTTGGCGCTGCTGGTGTGACGTGCTGGCGAGGGCTGAGCGGGCGAAGAACCAGTTGCTTTGTAAGTCGTTACGTGATTCGCCGGCGGCTTATGAATCGCTGGAGGCCGATTTTGACAAACTTGCGATGCTGGAGTTGCTTCAAAGCAGCATGGCGATTGTGAAGCGACATGTGGAGCAGAAGACTTGGCAGGCGTTTCATTTGACGGCCATGGAGTTGTTACCGGCCACCGAAGTTGCCAAGCGTTTGGGAATGCAAGTTGATGCCGTGTATGCCGCCCGATGCCGTGTCCAACGGTGGATTACCAAGGAATACAAGCGACTTGATCGCGGAACCCTGTAAATCGGGCTCATCTTCGGGACGCGTTGCAACGTCGCCGGACTCCTTTTCTTCACGGCCCCGGAATTTTTTCGGGAATCTGCGTCAGGAATCTGATTCAGCCACCATTTATGCACTGGAACGCGGTTCTTGTCGGTCGTCTTTCTTGTTTTCACCGTCTTGATGGACAAAAACGCGCAAGAATCCTGATTGTCAATGATGGGTCAGCCAGGATCCGTCATGTGGAATGGATTCGATCTGCATGACGAGGCCGATCGGCAGGATCGCGGCTCCAAATGCTGGTTTTATTTGAAAGGGGAGGCTTATCTGGAAACCGGGTCACTCGTTGCGTGGGCATCGCCCGGTGCTCTCCTCCGGATAGGCCAACCCGTTCAAATAAAGCCACACGCGCCGTAAGGCGTTAAACTTGGGTCGGATGTCAATTCGATTAATCAAGGTTACGGTAAGCGATTCATCATGGAGTTGCAGGTCTGCAGCTATTCTCATCAGGTCGCGCCCTACGCTGCTTGTTCGCTTGAAGAATCAGCGGCCGAGAGCTTTGATTCGCACCTAACGCAGTGCGATCACTGTCGTCAATTACTCGTGTCGATCATTGACGGCGGCGTCGGGCCAGAGTGGTTGGGCTGGTGTCGAGAAGAGCTATCGCGCGAACCGTCATCGCAGGACGAGTTGCCGCTGACGGAACCGCAATCTGCTGGTTTCATCGGCAATGCGACCGGTTTTGACCGCGTTGTGTCCAAGGGCGTCGCGTCACCCGATGATCGACTCGTCAATCGTCGCTATCGACTGGTTCGGCGAGTTGGCGAAGGTGGGATGGGTGTCGTTTGGGAAGGCTGGGACGCCGTGATGCGGCGCCGGGTTGCGCTGAAGGAACTGCGGGGCGAGGGGAATCGTTCGCGACGCAGTCAAAGTTTGTTTCAGGAGGCGTCATCGCTTGCGCGCCTTTCGCATCCCAACATCGTTTCAGTCTTTGAGCTGTTCATGACCAATGAGCGGCCAACGATGGTGATGGAGTTTATCGACGGCCCTACGTTGTCGCAGTGGTGTGGAGGCCGTGTGATTGCGGAGCGACAGGCTGCGATGTTGTTGGAGTCGTTGGCACTTTCGGTGCAGCATGCGCACGACAACGGTGTAATTCACCGCGACCTCAAGCCTTCGAACGTTTTGTTAAGTTTTCCACACGAACATGGCGAAGCGACCAAGGATTTGAGTTTAGCGACGCCCAAATTGAGCGATTTCGGAATGGCAAGGATCGCGGACGATCCGAGCCTGACCCAGGCCGGTGATTTGATCGGAACGCCAGCGTTCATGGCGCCGGAGCAGGCGACCGGAGACGTTTCTTTGGTCGGTCCCGTTACGGATGTTTATGGCCTTGGCGCGACGTTATACGATTTATTGACCGGCACCGCGCCGCACGTGGCTGAGACTCCGATCACGACGCTGGAGTTGGTTCGCAACCATGATCCGATCTCACCGAGGTTGTTGCGGCCCGAGCTTTCCAAGGACATCGAAACGATTTGCCTGAAGTGTCTGCGTAAAGCAACTTCGGAGCGTTATCCGTCGGCCGCCGCGCTCGCAGGCGACTTAAGAGCTTACTTGGACGGTCGTGCAATCATGGCTCGCCCGCAAAGTCGCTTTTCAATCGCCGCGCGCTGGTGCCGCCGGCATAAGTTGCAAGCAGGGTCGTTGTTCACGATCGTCACTATGATTTTTGCGTTGGTGCTTGGCGCGATTGTTTTCGCCAAGACGGAGCAGACGTTGCGGGCGAACGCCGACGATGCTAGCCGTGCTGCGGATGATGCGAAGATGCTGGCGATGCAGGAAGCCGAACGTGCCTCGGCGGCGACGCAGCAAGTTCAAGACCACTTTCGAGTCACCATGGTAGTCGTTGAAAACATCGCGCATCTGCTGAACGCAACATCGTCCGAGCCCAATGGTTTTCCGCTCGAGGTCTTGCACCAACTGCGTGGCAGCGCCATTGCCATTTTCGATGAATTTTTACGGTCGTTGCCGGAGCACGAGAAGTGGACTTTTCGAGATGTCAGCGTGGCGCTAAGACACGCGGAAATGATCGTCCAGCACTCGCCAGAGCGGCTTGCGGAGGGCAGGCAGCGGATCGAAGCGTTGAACCCGGTGGTCGAGCGATTCAAACAAACGCATGCCGCAGACCCAAGGACTCACTTTGCGCGAGATTGGCATCTGCGGACAGCCTCAAATTTTGCCGAGAAAGCGGGCGACCACCTCATCGCTGCTCAGCACAGCATCAAGCGAGCCGATCACCTTAAGGCGTGGGCACTGCAAGAGCCTCAAGACATCGCGCGGCTTCGCGAATACCAATCGAGTCTGCATTATGCGTCCGTTCACTCGTTTAACGGCGGCGATCCTGACCAGGGGATGCGGTTTGTCGTGCAATCGACGGAGGTGGCGAAGCAGTTGGTGGAAAAGTCCGCTGGTGCCGAGCAGGATCGCATCACCTACCTGCACGAACTGGCTTGGACGGCCAAAAACGCACATGCTTTGGGCCGCTGGGAAGCGGTGCGAAATGCGAAGACGCAATCGCGTGAATTGAGCAAAACGTTTGAGGATTCATCGCCGCGCCGAAGTGAGTGCGATGCGCTACGAGCTTATATCGAACAATTACCAGTGCCTGAGCAGTAACCGGGCCGGCGAGTCGCTCGTGGCACAATGCGTTTGGATGAACGTCAATTAGCCGATTTTTACGCGAATTTGGGGCTTGGCGACACACTAGTTCCCTTGACCACCGGCGATCCGCCCCCTACATTCTCGCCCGTTCGCGGACAACCCGTACGGCTAGCGCAAAGCGAAATTCTTGGCTAGCCGTTAACCGCACCCAACCCCCAGTAGAAGCTACTAACCGAGAGAGAGCATGGCTAGCGAAAAGATGGTTTATTACTTCGGCAAGTCAAAGACCGAAGGCAAGGGTAAAGCAAAGGCGCTGCTGGGCGGCAAAGGCGTTAACCTCGCCGAAATGACCTCGATCGGCTTGCCCGTCCCTCCAGGTTTCACAATCACGACCGAGTGCTGTGATTCGTATTATAAAAACAAAAAAACGTTGCCCGCTGGCTTGATGGACGAAGTTCACGAAGCCGTCAAAATGCTCGAAAAAGAGCTCGGCAAGAAGTTCGGCGACAACGAAAACCCGCTGCTGTTCTCAGTCCGCAGCGGTGCAGCGGCCAGCATGCCGGGCATGATGAATACGATTCTGAACCTCGG
>DIUH01000161.1:0-5003 GCA_002428205.1 Planctomycetaceae bacterium UBA6163 | reverse complement strand
TGGGCATGGAACACCACACGTTCGAAGAGGCCTTCGACAAGGTCAAAGCGAAGTACAAGGTTACCGAAGATACCGATGTGCCAGCCGAAGGGCTCAAGCTGCTGTGCGAAGAGTACAAGGCCGCCGTGAAGAAGCACACAGGCCAAGAGTTTCCGCAAGATCCGGTCAAGCAGTTGCAACTGTCGATCGAAGCCGTGTTCGGATCGTGGATGACCCCACGTGCGGTTCGATACCGCGAAATCGAAGGCATCCGCGGCTTGCTCGGTACCGCCGTCAACGTCCAATCGATGGTCTATGGCAACATGGGCGACGATTCGGGCACCGGCGTTGCTTTCACTCGTAACCCGAACACCGGCGAAAACAAGTTCTTCGGCGAGTTCCTGATCAACGCCCAAGGCGAAGACGTTGTCGCTGGTATCCGCACGCCACAGCCGGTCGCGGAAATGCCGAAGTGGAACAAACTGATCCACAAGGAATTGCTGGACGTCAAAAAGACGCTCGAAGATCACTACAAGGAAATGCAGGACATCGAGTTCACGATCGAGCGTGGCAAGCTGTATATGCTGCAAACGCGAACCGGCAAGCGAACCGGCGTCGCAGCCGTGAAGATCGCCTGCGACATGGTTAAGGAAAACCTGATCGACGAAAAGACTGCGGTTTTGCGAGTTCCCGCGAACGACTTGACGCAGTTGTTGTTGCCAAGCTTCAAGCCGACCGCTCGCAACGCGGCTGACGTTTTGGCCAAGGGTTTGCCAGCGTCGCCGGGAGCGGCTGTGGGCAAGTTGGCTTTCTCGGCTGAAGAAGCAAAAGAGCGCAGCGATGCGGGCGAAGCGGTCATTTTGGTCCGCCGCGAAACCAGCCCCGAAGACGTCGACGGCATGCACTGCTCGGCCGGTATTTTGACCAGCACCGGCGGGATGACCAGCCACGCTGCTGTGGTCGCTCGCGGTTGGGGCAAGTGCTGTGTCGCCGGTGCGGGCGAAGTACATATCGACGAAAAGGCCAAGAAGGCGACGATCAAGGGTCGTGTTTTCACCGGCAAGGATACGATCAGCCTCGACGGCACGACCGGCGAAGTGATGCTCGGATCGGTCGAAACGCAAGAGCCGAAGTTGTCCGGCGACTTTGCCAAAATGATGGAATGGGCCGACAAGTTCCGTCGCTTGGCGATTCGTACCAACGCCGACTCGCCAGCAGACAGCAAGCGAGCGCGTGACTTCGGTGCCCAAGGGATTGGCCTCTGCCGTACCGAACACATGTTCTTCGAAAAGGACCGCATCGGTCACATGCGAGCGATGATTATCGCCGACAATGAGACCGATCGCCGAGCGGCGCTGAAGAATCTGCTGCCGTTCCAGCGTAAAGACTTCGAAGGCATCTTCAAGGCGATGGCCGGATTGCCGGTTACCATCCGCCTGCTAGATCCACCGCTGCACGAGTTCTTGCCGCACGAAGCGACCGCACAGAAAGAGCTGGCGATCGATTTGGGTGTCAAGCCAGCGACAATCAAGGCACGCACCGAAGCGTTGCACGAGCACAATCCGATGCTCGGCCACCGCGGCTGCCGCCTGAGCGTTACCTATCCCGAAATCCTTGAAATGCAGGTCCGTGCGATTGTTGAAGCGGCGATCATCTGCACCAAGAAGGGGATCGATACTCAGCCGGAGATCATGATCCCGTTGATCGGTACCGCTGCGGAACTCAAGCTGCTTCGCGAAAAGACCGAAGAGACCATCGCCGTGGTTGTGAAGGAGAAGAAGTTCGAAGGCGAGCTGAACATCCTGATCGGTACGATGATCGAAATCCCGCGGGCCGCCCTGACCGCTAACCAAGTTGCCGAATATGCCGACTTCTTCTCGTTCGGCACCAACGACTTGACCCAAATGACGTTCGGCTACAGCCGCGACGACATCAACGGGTTTTTGCCACATTATCTGCAACAAGACCTGTTGTTGGTCGACCCGTTCCAGTCGCTGGACGTCAGCGGTGTCGGCCAGTTGGTCGAAATGGGCGTTACCAAGGGCCGCAGCGTGAAGAAGAAGTTGAAGGTCGGTATCTGTGGTGAACACGGTGGCGACCCCGCTTCGATCGCGTTCTGCCACGAAGTCGGCTTGGATTACGTCAGTTGCAGCCCGTTCCGCGTGCCGATCGCTCGATTGGCTGCGGCTCAAGCAGCCTTGAACAGCAAGTAGATCGTCGGTTTGTCGCTCGGCTATCCGCTGGACGCCGCAGTGATTTATGGTTCAATAGCATCGGGGTGCAAGCGGTAACGTTTGCACCCCGATTTGTTTGTAACACTTTCACATTTGCGCATAACAAGAAAATGACCGATATCCACGAACGATACGACGAAGTCGAAAAGTTGATCGACGACGAAAAATTTCCGCAAGCGATCGAAATCCTCACCGGCATTGTCGCCGAAGACGACACCTTCGTGCTGGGGCATTTGGCGCTAGCGCGTGTCTACACCAAAACCGGCCAGCACATGGAAGCGATCGCACACGCCGAAAAGGTTTGCGAGTTAGAGCCGACCGATCCGTTCAACTACACGGCGCTGAGCGTAACCTATCAACGAGCGTGGGCTGGTACTAACGACAAGCAGTACATCACCAAAGCCGAAGATGCGATGGCCAAGTCACGCCAGGTCAATCAAGGTTAGTGAGTTTGTAAGCACTCTGTTGCCGGGCTTTTAAGCCTGGCAACGCCCGTTGTTTCCCGGTCCATAGGTTGTTGGTATCGCAAGCCAAACTGGCTTAGCAATACTTACCAGCTTGCGCTTTCTGACAACGCTGTCTGAACCCGCTTGTGAAAAAGCTTTTGGTTGTGGGGCCGCTAACCAAGCAAGCTCGAGTCTCTGCATTTGCGGACACAGCCCGAGCTTGTGCTTGATTATTTTCCTCAGCTATCGATACAGGTTTCTAAGAACCTGGCCAAGCGATGGAAGTCGCTCTTGGTATCGATGAATCGTACTTTGGTGACCAATGTGACCGGATCGACCAATTGTTCAAACGGCACATAATGCAAATTGAACTGGCCGCTGACCGATACCATCACACCATTGAGCTTCTGTTCCACCAGCGCACGGTAAGCACCGACGCCCAATGACGCCCCAAGCATCACGTCGAACGCTTGCGGTGGGGCACAACGGGCTTCGTATCCCATTTGGATCCCGTTGATCTTGCGAGTTCGTCCGGTGCGTGCCGAATAACGCTTGCCCAACATTTCGGCCATTCGCTGGGCCAAGTTGATCGATGAAATGTTGATGTGTCCGTGGTCGTCGCGGTCGACACCTTCCAAAACCTTGGACGGCAAGTATTCCGCCAAGCCTTCGGCTAGCACGATTGTGCCGTATTCGCGACCTTCGCGTTCGCGAGCCAGCATCATATCGACCATGCGATCGACGAACCGATCCAGTGCGATCACCTTGCGAGTCTTGCCGGTCTCGGCATTGGTCTCGGTATCCGCCATCGCGCCTTCGATATCTTCAACGCTCATCACCATGCTCGCTTCGCCAGCGATCGCGGCACCATAGGCGAGCCAACCGGCGCTGCGGCCCATCGCTTCGCAAAGGAAGTAAGCTCGGCCCGCTGCGGCGTCATAGTTTAAGTTTCGGATCTCTTCGGCCAGCGTTTCGACCGCCGTGAAGTAACCGAACGTGAAGTCGATCCCTGAGTAATCGTTGTCGATCGTTTTGGGCAAATGGATAACCGGAAACCGACGTGAACCGGCGGGCAGGTTGTCTTGAAACAGCTTCAACTTGTTAGCCGTCTTCAGCGTGTCGTCACCGCCGATCGAAATCAGTGCGTCGACTTCTAGTGAACAAAGGCCTTCGTAAACCCGACGCAGCGGAGCGACCAATTCGGGATTCTTCAGGTGATCCGGGTGGCTGATGTGTTTGCCCGGGTTGGTCCGCGCGGTACCGATCATGATGCCGCGACTGGTGCGGGCGTTGGTCAGCGATTCGTTGGTAAAGCGGATGTAGTCGGTGCCTTCTTGCAACGGTCCGGCCGCGCTGTACTCCGCCAAACGGCTGTAACCGTGTTTGATTCCGAAGACCTGGGCACCTTCTTCGAGGAACGAAAAAGCGGCAGTGCTGATCACCGCGTTGGCCGCCGGCGCAGGCCCGCCGGCGAACAGGATCGCGACGCGTTTGATGTCTAAGTTATGGTGAGAGCTCATAATCGGGCCTACGGTAAAGTTACTGTTTGAGTAATCAATGGACGAGCAATTGGCCCAAGGCGGGTTTACGCCTTGACCAATTCGCGATCGACAAATGTTGTGTCACAGCGACCGGCGATGAATTCTGGGTGCGTCAGCACACGTTCGTGGAACGCGGCAGTCGTACAGATGCCTTCGATCTGCAATTCACGCAGTGCCCTGCGCATCGTCTCGATCGCTTCGCCTCGCGTCGGACGATGGACAATCAATTTGCCGATCATTGAGTCGTAATAAGCGGGGACGGTGTAGCCGGTATAAACGTGTGAATCGAACCGCACGCCGAGTCCGCCGGGAGCGAAAAATCCGGTGATTTTTCCCGGATTGGGCTGAAAGTTCTTCTCGGGATTTTCCGCATTGATGCGGCATTCGATCGCCGCACCGATGCAGGGAATCTGTTCCTGGGTGCGTGAAAGTTTTTCGCCCGAAGCGATTCGGATCTGTTCCTTGATCAAGTCGACGCCGGTCACCATTTCGGTCACCGGGTGTTCAACTTGAATCCGTGCGTTGACTTCGATGAAGTAAAAGTCCTCGTTCTTATCGACGATAAACTCGACGGTTCCCGCGTTCGTGTAATTCGATCCGCGAATCATCCGCACCGCCGCTTCACAAATCGCCGCGCGTCGTTCGGGGCTGAGTGTCGAACTTGGCGCTTCTTCGATCAGCTTTTGATGGCGACGTTGAACGCTGCAGTCACGCTCGTGAAAGTGGACAACGTTGCCATGCAAGTCCGCGACCACCTGCACTTCGATGTGCCGTGGCCGCTCGACATACTTTTCCAAATAGAC
>DIUH01000387.1 GCA_002428205.1 Planctomycetaceae bacterium UBA6163 | reverse complement strand
TTTGAGCGGCTAGACCAACCGCTGGCGGTCGAGTTGCCGATGATGCGTGAAATTCGGGCCTGCATCAGTCAGTGTTTCGAGAACGGCCGTGACCAAGAAGGAATGCCATTCCCATCTATCGAAATCTATCGAAACCTTGACGATGCCCCCGACTTATATTCCGCTTCGTTCGGAATGGGCAGTCGCGACTTGCAACCCGAAGCGGTTATCGGTGCGGTGGAGAACATGCTGCCTGATGGGGCACAAAAGAAGTTCTACTATTTGTCGATCGATTTCCTTCACGATCATCCCCAAACACCCAAACAAGAGTTGCGGCAGGAAGCGATTCAAGACGCCTATCCGCATGTTCGACAATTGGCAGTTCACGGTTCCGAAAACCCGAATCTTATGCCAAAGAATTGCATAACCGTGCGGTTGCATTCGGTGGGCGGTTGGGGCGCGATCACAACCGGAAAGAACTTGGCGATGACGCTGTTTGATCTTCTGGGTTATCACATCAAGGCAAATCCCAAATACGGTTCCGAGAAAAAGGGCCAGCCCACCACCTACTATCTCTCGGCGGCGCCCGAACCGATCCGTGTCAATTGTGAATACATTTTTGTTGACGTCGTGCTTTCCCCCGATCCCAACGTTTTTCAACACACCAATGCGATTGCAGGGCTAAAACAGGGCGGTTGCTTTATAATCCAAAGTGATCTGAAGTCGCCCGCTGAAGTCTGGGCAAGCATTCCGGATGCTTATCGCAAAATCATCGTCGCGAAAGAGATCAATCTGTTTTATCTCGACGCGTTTGAGATCGCCCGCCAGGAGGCGAGCGATTCGGATTTGAGGTTGCGGATGCAGGGTATCGCGTTTCAAGGCGCGTTTTTCAAAGTTTCGCCTGTCGCAGCGATGGCAAACTTATCCGAATCGCAACTTTTGTCAGCGATTACCGACCAGTTGCAACATAAGTTTGGTGACAAAGGTGCCCGCGTCGTTCATGAAAACGTCGCGGTCGTCAAACGTGGTTACGACGAGGTGAAACCGGTGCCGTATGGTTCGATTACGCTTGAAACGGTTCAGACTCCGCAAGCGAAAACCGAACCGCCGATGCCAGTGATGCTGCGACGGCAACCGCAGGGCCACGAAGCAATTTCCGATATCCATCGGTTTTGGGAACAAACCGGTTCGTTTTACGCGCGCGGAATGGGTTCCGATAACCTCGCCGATCCGTTCATCGGGCTCGGGACCATGCCCGCCGCAACAGCCGTTTTTCGCGACATGACTTCCATCCGCTTTCAATACCCAAAGTGGATTGCCGAGAACTGTACCGCCTGCGGAAATTGCTATACGGCGTGCCCCGATACAGCGATTCCAGGCTTGGTTAGCGAGATATCGGGGATCTTTGAGACAATTGTCAAGCGTCTGAAAGATCAAGGGAAATCGGTCAACCGCATTCGCCCGCTGTTGACTGATCTTGAAGTCCGCTTTCGTCGTTTGCTGAACCAATCAAATGTCACAGACAACACAACATCGCTGCTTCATCAAGCGATTGAGGATGTGATTAGTGCTGCCTCAGGGAGCGACGAAGCGAGTCTTGAATTAACCGCCCAGTTCAGCGACTTTTCGAAGTGCTTGGGCAGTTTCCCCTTTGCACTATCGACGCCCTACTTTACAAACCGCGAGTCGAAGACTCCTGGCGACGGTGGTTTGTTGAGCATTACGGTCAATCCCCAAACATGTAAAGGTTGTATGCAGTGCGTCGCGGTCTGCAACGACGACGCGCTACGTCCCCAAAACCAAAGTCCGACGGATGTAAAAGAGCTAAAGGCAAACTGGGACTTCTGGCTCGACCTTCCCAATACTCCGTCTCGTTACATTCGCATCGACAACATCGATGACGCCGTCGGTGCACTGCATACGCTGTTGCTTGACAAACGGAATTACCAGGGAATGACCGGCGGCGATGGTGCCTGTCTCGGTTGTGGCGAAAAAACGATTGTGCATCTCTTTATCGCAACCGTCGAAGCGCTCATGCGTCCCCGCGTGGAAAAACATATCGCCGAACTAACCGAATTGATCGCGAATTTCGAAAGGCATATTCAATCCAAACTGATTCATGAAATTGATTTATCCGCAACCGGATTTCTTCAAGCTGCTAATTCGGATGATCAACAGGGCGATCTAACACTTGCCGACTTGGCCAGTCAAGTCGAACGGACAAACGGCGCCGAACCGATTGATCGCCAATGGCTCAAGAACGTGTCTCAAACACTTTCGAAATTGAAGGCTTTGCACTGGAAATACACTGAAGGGTCCACTGGTAAGGGACGTGCCAGGATGGGCATTCTTAACTCGACAGGATGTTCGTCGGTCTGGGGAAGCACCTATCCCTACAACCCCTATCCGTTTCCCTGGGCTAACCATCTTTTCCAAGATAGTCCATCGCTTGCGATGGGTGTTTTCGAAGGTCATATGGCGAAGATGGCGGAAGGGTTCAAGGCGATACGAATGGCACGCCACGAACTCACTGGAAAAGGTTCGTTCGAATCCGAGATGACGCGACTGGAGCAATTTAATTGGAACGACTTTAGTGATCAGGAGTGGGACCTTTGCCCACCGGTCGTCGCCGTTGGTGGCGATGGTGCGATGTATGACATCGGCTTCCAGAATCTGTCGCGTTGTCTGATGTCCGGCAAACCGATTAAGGTCTTGGTGCTCGATACCCAGGTTTATTCCAATACGGGCGGTCAAGCCTGCACCGCCGGATTTATGAGCCAGATTTCCGACATGGCTCCCTTTGGCAAGGCAAAATCAGGCAAAGAGGAAATACGAAAAGAAATTGGCCTGATCGGCATGGCTCACCGAACGGCCTACGTCATGCAAAGTACGATCGCCCACTCCAATCACATGATCGAAGGCTTCATTCAAGGACTTAAGAGCCGACGTCCCGCGTTGTTTAATATCTTTGCATCCTGCCAACCCGAACATGGTATTGGCGACGACAAGAGTACCGACCAAGCGAAGTTGGCAGTCGAATCACGGGCTTATCCATTGTTTCGATACGATCCCGACCGCGGCCCGAAACCGTCACACGCCTTCGACCTAGACGGTAATCCGGCGATCGATGATTTGTGGCCAAGTTATGAACTGAAGTACGTCGACGGGGAACGACACCAGGTGATGCAGTTGCCAATGACGTTTGCCGATTTCGCGATCACTGAGAATCGATTTCGCAAGCACTTTCGTGTCGCGCCGCCCGATGTGTGGAATGACGCGATGATCCCACTGGCTGAGTTCCTCGAATTGCCAGCCGATGACCGACAGGGACGCTTTCCATTTATTTGGAGCATCGACCGCGATAACAACCTCACCCGCCTGATCGTCGCTCGGCCGATGGTGGATGCATGCGAGGATCGGAGGGATTTTTGGCTCATGCTGAAGGACATTTCAAAAACGGTTGATAATCCGGTGGATCAAACGGCAATCGAATCAAATCTGAAACAGCAGATTGTTAAGTCGATCGCGGCGGGGGTGATGAAGTGGGTCACGGATGCGACGAACACGGATCACGGTGAAGGCCCCGTCATTTCGGCCGGATCAGATCGCATCGATTCTTACGATCAACGTCAACTGCCCGGTTCAACCGGGAATGAATCAACGCGGATTGAACCAGCGGTGCAGCCCAATGCTAACGACCAGGTTTACATCAAGCCTTGGATCGATTCCGATCGCTGTACAGCGTGTGGCGAATGCATTGGAATTAATCCAAGCATATTTGCTTACGACGATAAAAAGAAAGCTTACATAAAGAATGCGACGGGCGGACCCTATCGTGACCTGGTCAAGGCTGCTGAGCTTTGCACCGCCCAGATCATTCATCCTGGGGTGCCGCAAGGCATGGGCGGCGAGCGTTCGGTTGCCGATCTGGACAAGTGGATCAAACGCGGGCGAAAGTTCAATTAAGGCCTGACGAAATGTTTCCAATCATTACGAATCATCCATTGCTTTCGCGCTGGAAACGTCGTTTCAAGCACGGCGTCTATCTTCCTGACGAAAAAGATGACACGTGTGGATTACCGATTCGCCATTTCGATTTTCCGCCTGTCCTGGTGGTTCCACTGAGCCAATCGTTAGGAAAACCTGCTTTGGCTACGGTCGTCGAGGGCCAGGAGGTGACTCGGGGCGAAGTGATCGCGGTCCCGGATGGGTTCCTGTCGGTTGCGATACATGCACCTGCGACGGGACGGGTTCGTCGCATCGGCCATTCGCCGACGATTCAGGGACGCGTTAAAACCGCGATCTTTATCGAACCTTATCCCGGTTCGACGCAAGAAATTGTGACAGATACTCCCTGCGATCTACTTCAATGCAGTTCGTCACAAATTATCGATGCGATCCAACATGCGGGAATTGTTGGCCTTGGCGGTGCTGGCTATCCGACGCATGCAAAGCTACGGATTCCCGAAGGAAAGTCTGTTGATTGTATCGTGATCAATGGGGCCGAATGCGAGCCGTATTTGACATGCGATCATCGAGTCATGCTTGAGTGCCCGCAGGATGTCATTAAAGGGGCTGAGTATTTGATGGCGGCGTCGGGTGCGCCGCGGACGATCATTGCAATCGAAGCGAATAAAGCCGATGCGGCGGATGCCCTTCGCCGTGAAATCGTCGATGGCAGTCCGATTCAGGTAAAGATTTTGGATGTAAAGTATCCGCAAGGGGCGGAAAAGATACTGATCGAATCGGTTCTTGGACGGAGGATCGGCCACGGCCTGCTTCCGATCGACGTGGGCGCTCTGTGTTTTAATGTTGCAAGTGCGGCAGAAGTCGGGCGACTGCTTCCGATTGGTAGCGGGTTGGTTGATCGTGTGATCACCGTCGCCGGACCTGCGGTGCGAAAGAAGGGGAACTATCGCATTCCGATCGGCACTCCGTTGCGTTTCGTTCTTGAAACGGTCGGGTTAACAGAAGATGTATCGCTTGTATTCCTCGGTGGCCCGATGATGGGGCAATCCGTTTCGTCGCTTGACATTCCTATCTGCAAGAACACCACCGCAGTCATAGCCTTTGGCGATACCCATGCACGACGAGTAACACGCCCACGCCAGATGCCATGCATTCACTGTGGGTTTTGTGTCGATGCATGCCCCATTTTTCTGAACCCTTCGCAACTCGGCCTACTCGCCCAGCAACACCACTATGACACGATGGTCCAGCAGTTCAATCTGTTGGATTGTTTTGAATGCGGTTGTTGTACTTATGTTTGCCCATCGCATATTCCTTTGGTTCAATATTTTCGGGTTGCGAAGGCTGCAGTCAAAAAAGAACGTCTGAATGCAGCGGAATCGGCATAGGAATCATGGAATGTCATTGTCTGCTCCAACGCTACTGATTCGACACAGCCCGCACCTCCACAGCGGAACAAGCGTCGATTCGATCATGCGCGATGTTGTGATTGCACTTTCACCGGCATGCGCATTCTCTGTTTTTCATTTCGGCTTATCGGCGTTTCTTGTCCTTGCCGTTGCGGTCCTGTCTTGTGTGATGACAGAACACTGCTTGTGCTTAGCGATGAATCGCCAGACGACGATCGGTGATTGGTCATCGACAATTACTGGATTACTTTATGGCATGACGCTGCCTCCAACGTTGCCACTGTGGATGACTTTTCTGGGTGGGATGGTTGCAATCGGAATCGGGAAGAGTGTCTTTGGCGGACTGGGAAGCAACCCATTCAATCCGGCGTTGGTTGGCCGTGCCTTCTTGCAAGCCGCTTTCCCGGTGGCGATGACAACTTGGCTGGTGATGCCGATAAATCGGCTGCAAACCGTTGCCGAATCGACGTGGGCATTGCCTTTGATGGCACCTCAGCTATCCAAGGAATCTGTTGATGGCCTGACGACTGCGACACCGCTGCGATATTTCCACTCAAACGGCACCACGACGCCGTCTTGGGATCTCTTCATCGGCACAGTCACGGGATCTGTCGGCGAAACTAGCGCCTTGTTCATTCTGCTGGGAGGTTTGTACCTCATCTCAAGGAAAGCCATGAACTGGCGGATACCAGCGGCAATCCTTTTAACGGTTGCTCTGTCCAGCACCGTTCTGCATGCCTGGATGCCCCAGCAATGCCCGACTGCGACTTTTACGCTCTTTTCCGGCGGCCTAATGCTGGGGGCGGTGTTTATGGCAACCGATATGGTCGCATCGCCGATTACCCATTTTGGATCTGTCGTTTATGGCGTTTTCATTGGGTCGATGGTCGTTGTTTTTCGCGTTTGGGGCGGGATGCCCGAAGGCGTTATGTATGCAATCCTGCTTGGCAACGCAGTTTCACCCTTAATCGACCGTTGGATTCAGCCACAACCG
>DIUH01000400.1:601-11341 GCA_002428205.1 Planctomycetaceae bacterium UBA6163 | reverse complement strand
TGGTCATCGAACCGCTGGTTCAGGGTGCGGCGGGTATGATCGTCCATCCCCGAGGTTTTCTGCGACGCGTTCGCCAAGCGTGTGACGCTCACGACGTTCTGTTGATCGCCGATGAAGTGGCGACGGGGTTTGGCCGCACCGGCAAGATGTTTGCTTGCGAACACGAATCGGTGGTGCCTGACCTGATTTGTCTTGGCAAGGGTTTGACGGGTGGATATCTGCCGATGGCGGCGACGATTGCCAGGCGGCATCTGTTCGATGCTTTTTTGGCGCCACGATCGGCCGGGAAGCAGTTTTTTCATGGCCACACGTTCGGCGGCAATCCGCTTTCGGCGGCTGCGGCGATCGCGTCGTTGGACCTTTTCCGTGACGAAGCGGTGCTGGAAAACGCTGGCCAGCGGGCCGAGCAGATTGCGGCGGGGCTGGTCGGGATAAAAAACCATCATCACGTCGGCGATATTCGCCAGCGTGGCACCATGGTCGGCATCGAACTGGTTCAGCAGCGCGACGGATGCCAGCGGTTTGCCGCGGACCAGCAGGTTGGCAATCGCGTTTGCCAGGCCGCGATGGAGCGGGGCGTGTGGATCCGTCCGCTGGGCGATGTCGTCGTGCTGATGCCGCCACTATCGATCGGGGAAGAAGAGACGACCTTATTGGTCGATGCGGTTTGCGGCGCGATTGTCGAAGTGTTGGGCGATTGAACGGATTGCCAAGCGGGCGATCGTGCGGCTGCCAGGATGACATTCGGCATCCGATTCTTCACGCGATTCAGCTTAGAGCCGAACCTTTCCTCAGGCGCAAGTCGTTTGCTGTCAATTGCTTGCGAGTCTATTTCCGGTTTGCGGCACGCCGCTTGCTTGGCAGAGGCGTGATTGGCTAGCCGTCTGCCATCGTCGTCACCGCTGTGTGTCGGTTCGGGAACATCCTTTGGGAAGCTCTCGATCTGAACAAGTGGATATCGGGCGCGATTGGGGTGCAGTGGGCCAAGCGAAAAAAATTTCAATCACTCGAAGCGAAACGAAACAGGAGAGAGACGTCGTGGCAAAGCAGATCGTTTTCGACGACGATGCCCGCGGGCCGTTGTTGGCCGGTGTGAGCAAGTTGGCCCGGGCCGTCCGCAGCACGCTCGGTCCTCGTGGCCGCAATGCGGTGCTCGACAAAGGCTGGGGTAGCCCCAAGGTTACTAAGGACGGCGTGACCGTCGCTGAGGATATCGAACTGGACGACCCGTTTGAAAACCTCGGTGCCCAATTGGTAAAGGAAGCGGCCAGCAAGACCAATGATGTCGCTGGTGACGGTACGACCACGGCAACCGTTTTGGCCGAAGCGATTTTCCGCGAAGGGCTCAAGGCGATCTCCAGCGGTGCTGACGCGATGGCGTTGCAGCGTGGGATCAACAAGGCCGTTGCGGTTGTTTGCACCGAAATCGGCAAATTGTCCAAGCCGATCGATGAAAAGAACAAGGCTGACATCAAGCAAGTAGCGACGATCGCCGGCAACAACGACCCGGAAATCGGCCAAGTCTTGGCAGACGCCTTCACCCGCGTTGGCAAAGATGGCGTGATCACCGTTGAAGAAGGCCGTTCGAACGAAACCTATGTCGACGTCGTCGAAGGGATGCAGTTCGATCGTGGTTTCTTGTCTCCACACTTTGTGACGAACCAGGACGAAGTAACGGTCGAGTTCGACGATTGCTATGTGCTGTTGTTCGAAGAAAAGATCAGCACGAACAAGAAGATGATTCCGCTGTTGGAAGCGGCCAGCAAGTCATCCAAGCCATTGTTAATCATCGCCGAAGACATTGACGGCGAAGCGCTGGCGACATTGGTCGTCAACAAGATGCGTGGCATTTTGCAAGTCGCTGCTGTCAAGGCTCCTGGTTACGGCGATCGTCGCAAGGCGATCCTCGGCGACATCGCGACGCTGTGCGGTGGCCAAGCGATTTTCAAAGACTTGGGCATCGACCTGGAAAGCGTCAAGTTGACCGATCTGGGCCGCGCCAAGAAGATTCGCATCACCAGCGAAGCGACGACGATTGTCGGCGGCGCTGGCAAGAAGGATGCAATCAACGCTCGCGTTGAACAGATCCGTCGCGAAATCAGCAACACTGACAGCGATTACGATCGCGAGAAGTTGCAAGAGCGTTTGGCCAAGTTGGTTGGCGGTGTGGCACAGATCAATGTTGGTGCCGCAACGGAAACCGAAATGAAAGAGCGCAAGGCTCTGCTGGACGACGCCCGTGCTGCGACTCAAGCGGCCCTCGAAGAAGGGATCGTTCCCGGTGGTGGCGTTGCTCTGTTGCGTTGCAAGCCAGCCGTCGAAAAGCTGCTCAGCGAAACTCCCGGCGATGAAGGCCTTGGCGTCCGCATCATCCGCAACGTGCTCGATTACCCACTGCGAGCGATCGCAAACAACGCTGGCTTGGACGGTGCTGTGGTGGTCAATCGTGTCATGCGAATGAAGGGCAAGAACGATGGCTATGACGCCAATGCCGAGGTTTACTGCGACATGATCGCCGCTGGCATTGTTGACCCTGCCAAGGTTGTTCGCACTTCGTTGACCAACGC
Organism: Planctomycetaceae bacterium UBA6163; assembly: GCA_002428205.1. Classification (GTDB taxonomy): domain Bacteria; phylum Planctomycetota; class Planctomycetia; order Pirellulales; family Pirellulaceae; genus UBA6163. The sequence continues at coordinate 8,774 of DIUH01000400.1, read as the reverse complement.
GGCCAGTGTAGCCGGATTGTTGTTGACCACCGAGTCGTGCATCTGTGACATCCCAGCCGAAGAAGAAGACGGCGGCCATGACCATGGTCACGACCACGGNNGGCATGGGCGGCATGCCTGGAATGATGTAACACCCGTTCGAAGCAGTGCTTTGATGAAGCGGCATCGGGTTGACTTGATTTGCTTAAGTTGACCGATTGCCGCACTTAGCGATTGCGGAGCGATGGGATTGCGGAGCGATGTTTGAGGATCATTAGCTCAAACGGCGTCTCGCTTTCCTTATAAGATTTCAAAACAGACCAACACACTACAAATCAGATAGATAGGAACTTTTCATTATGGCCAAAGTCAGTCTCCGTCCACTGGATGACCGCGTCGTTGTGCAACCGAGCGAAGCCGAAGAAACCACCGCTGGCGGTATCGTGCTGCCGGATTCGGCTCGCGAAAAGCCACAGCGCGGCACTGTCATCGCCGTTGGTCCTGGCAAATTGCTGGACAGCGGAAATCGTGGCGAATTGAGCGTTAAGGTTGGCGATGTCGTGATCTACGGTCGTTACGGCGGGAGCGAAGTGGAAGTCGATGGCCAGGAAATGAAGATCCTGCGCGAAACCGACATTCTGGCGAAAATTGTCTAAGGGTTTTCATAGGCCTTTGGATGCATGCAGCCCGCGTGCTGCAACGGTAGCTAAGGTCGCACCGAACGATTGTTTGATAAGTCGCTAAGCGACTCATGAAAGCGACTTGGTGCGACTGCCTTCATACGAAACAACATTCAATTTTCCAGGAGTCACGAACGTGGCAAAACAATTACTTTTTGATGATCACGCGCGGGCCCGCATGCTCGCTGGCGTTGACAAGCTTGCCGATGCCGTCGCGGTAACGATGGGACCAACCGGCCGCAACGTCATTATCGACAAATCTTTCGGCGGTCCGACCGTGACCAAAGACGGTGTGACGGTTGCGAAAGAGATCGAGTTGGACGACCGATTCGAGAACATGGGTGCGAAACTGGTTATCGAAGTCGCCCAAAAGACGAGCGACTTGGCCGGTGACGGCACGACCACGGCAACGGTTTTGGCCCGAGCGATTTTCCGCGAGGGTTTGCGAAACATTGTCGCTGGCAGCAACCCGACCGCGATTCGTCGCGGGATCGACAAGGCGGTTCAAGCCGCATCGGATCAGTTGGTTGAAATGGGTCGGCCGGTTTCCAGCAAGGAACAGGTCGCTCACGTCGGTGCCATTTCGGCCAACAGCGATCACAAGATCGGAAACCTGCTTGCCGATGCCCTGGAGCGAGTCGGTAAAGATGGTGTGATCACGGTTGAAGAAGGCAAGAGCCGCGATACCGAAGTCGAGTATGTTGACGGCATGCAGTTCGACAAGGGTTATGTTTCGCCTTACTTCATCACCGACGCCGGTTCGATGGAAGCTTCGCTGGACAACGCCTTGATTTTGTTGTTCGAGAAGAAGATCAGCAACATCCGCGAACTCGTTCCTCTGCTGGAAAAGACCGCCAAGACTAGCCAGCCATTGTTGATCATCGCTGAAGATGTTGACGCCGAAGCGTTGACACTTTTGGTGGTGAACAAGTTGCGTGGCACGTTGAACGTGTGCGCCGTCAAGGCTCCTGGGTTTGGCGATCGACGCAAGGCAATGTTGGGCGACATCGCGACGTTGACTGGCGGTACTTTGATCAGCGACGATCTCGGTATTCAGCTCGAAAACGTCACGCTCGAACAACTCGGCCGTGCTAAGAAAGTGACCGTAACCAAGAACGACACTACGATCATCGAAGGTGCGGGCAAGCGAGAAGAGATCGACAAGCGGGTCAGCCAGATCCGTGCCCAGATCGATCAAACCGACAGCGATTACGACAAGGAAAAGTTCCAGGAACGTCTTGCGAAGTTGGCTGGCGGTGTCGCTGTGATCCGCGTTGGTGCGGAAACCGAAGCCGAGATGAAGCAGACCAAGGCTCGCCTGGAAGACGCCCTGCACGCAACTCGTGCCGCTGTCGAAGAAGGCATTCTTCCCGGTGGTGGTGTGGCACTGGTACGTTGCCAAGCGGCTGTTGAAGCGGCTCGCAAATCGGCCAAGGGTGACGAGAAGATTGGCGTTGACATTGTCTTGGCTGCGCTGGACGCTCCGATGCGACAGATCGCGGACAACGGCGGTTTGGACGGTGCGGTGATCGTCGACGAAGTTCGTGAGAAAGATGCGAACATCGGATTCGACGCCTACACAGGCACCTATGTCGACATGTTGAAGGCCGGGATCATCGATCCGGTGAAGGTCGTGCGAACGGCGCTTGCCAACGCTGGCAGTATCGCCGGTCTGTTGTTGACCACCGAAGCGATGGTCACCAACTTCGACAAGGACGACAAGGCGAAGCGAGCCGTTGAAGGCGTCGTTTCGTAGTCGTCGAACTTTCGGATGTTTGCCGTAAGAACCATGGCAACCTTCGGTGATCCGGAGGTTGCCTTGTTGTTTCAAGTTATAAGATTGTTGGCCGATCGTAGGCCAACGCTTGCCTCATTCCTTTGCACGAAGCGATCCGTTCGCACCGTTCATGGCTGAAAAGCGCGACTATTACGAAGTGCTGCAGGTCAGCAGGACCGCGACGAAAATTGAAATCGATCGCGCGTATCGAAAACTGGCGATCAAGTTCCATCCCGACAGCAATCGGAATGACCCCGAAGCGACGCTGAAGTTTAAAGAATGCAGCGAAGCGTATGAGGTGTTGACCGATGGCGACAAGCGCGCCCGATATGACCAATTCGGTCATGCCGGATTAGCGGGCGGTGGTGGCGGTTCGCAGTTCACCGACTTCGAATCGTTCGGCGACATTTTCGGCGATGTGATCAACGATTTCTTCGGTGGCGGAAAGAGTCGTCGTGGCGGCGGCGGTGGACGTCGAAGGAGTCGCGGTGCAGACATTCGTTGCGATGTCACACTGACGCTTGAGCAAGCCGCGAAGGGCGTTTCGAAAGAAATTTCGTTCCGACGGCGCAATACTTGCGACACCTGTGACGGCAGCGGTGCAGCGCCAGGCAGCCAACCGATCGTTTGTTCGACCTGTGGCGGCCGGGGTCAAGTCATCCAGTCAGCGGGTATTTTGCGGGTTCAGACCAATTGCCCGACGTGTCATGGGGCTGGCAAGACGATCAGCCAACCGTGTAACGCATGTCGCGGAAGCGGGCTGGTCGCCGAGAAGGCGACTTTGACGGTCGATATTCCCGCCGGTGTCGATGACGGCATGCGAGTGAGGTTGCAGGGTGAAGGCGAGGCAAGTCCCGACGGTGGGCCGCGCGGTGATTGTTACTGTTTCATTACCGTAAAGCCACACGACCTGTTCCGACGCGACGGGCAAAACCTGGTCCTGCAGTTCCCCATCTCCTACAGCCAAGCCGCGCTGGGGGCTGAGGTTGAAGTGCCGACGCTCGACGGACGAACAACCTTAAGGATCGAACCAGGAACGCACAGCGGCGATGTGTTTCGAATTTCCGGCTGTGGTGTTGTTCAGCCAGGTGGATCGCGCCGCGGTGACCTGTTAGTACAAACCTTGATCGAAGTGCCTAAGAAATTGTCCGAAGCGCAAGCGAAATTGTTACGTGAGTTGGCAAAACTGGAACACGAATCGGTTCTGCCTCAAACCAAGTCATTTTTCGAGAAACTTAAGTCGTTTTTTGATACCGAATCGCAGACTTCCTAAAGTCTAGTGTCCAAAAGTTGCTTAGTTCCAAGTTAGTTCAATAACCTATTCAAATAGACATGAACGCCCAACCTGAATATTCGAATCATCCGCGCGACCCGTTAAGCGGCGATCCACTTGACCCGGCGGCTCACGACGCCACGCATCCGGCGGCAGACGCGTCGAGCCATTATCCAAGCGATGTGCCGCAGGAAACCAGCGACAAATCGTATGACACGATTGACGCAGCCTATGCGGCGACCGCCGATGCGTCGGCATCAGCACAGTCCGATGAACCGGAATCTCGCGACGAAGCGATGATGCGGATGCGACACGAGGTCGAACAGTCACGCCAACGAGTCCTGATCGCTCAAGCTGAACTGGAAAACTTTCGCAAGCGAACACGCAAAGATTATGAAGAACAATTGCGTTTCGCGGCGCTGCCGTTGGTCGAAGATTTGTTGCTTGTCCGCGACAATCTCGCGCGTGCGATCGAGGCCGCTTCGACTTCTTCTGGCGCGACCGATGGTTTGCGAGCCGGAGTCGAAATGGTGGTCAAGCAATTTGATGACACCATGGCAAAGCACGGGATCACTCCGATCAATTCGGTCGGCGAAACCTTTGATCCCAATTTGCATCAAGCCATTTCGCAGATGCCCAGCCCGGATCACCCCGAGGGTACTGTAGCGATCGAAGCAACCACAGGGTTTTCGATGCACGGACGCGTCATTCGCCCCAGTCAAGTCGTCGTCAGCACTGGCGGCGGGCAAAGTTGATTTCTGTTTAATGACCTGTCATTCCGTTTTCTATCAATCTCTGAACCATCCAATCGTTTTCTTGCGAGTGCGTATACGATGCCGACCTACGATTATGAATGCGACGCTTGCAGCCACACGTTCGAAGTCTATCAAGGGATCAACGATCCGCTGAAGAAGAAATGTCCCGAGTGCGGCAAGAACAAACTCCGCCGCCTGTTCGGTGGCGGAGCAGCGATTATGTTCAAGGGCAGCGGATTCTACCAAACCGATTATCGCAGCGACGGTTATAAGAAAGCCGCCAAGGCTGATAAGCCGGCTGGTGATTCTGGTGGCGAAAAGAAATCTGAATCCAAGGCGGCGTCAAGCGGCGAAACGAAGGCAACCCCCGCGAAGACATCCACAAAAGCGGACGGCTGAAAATAGTCGCAGATCACTCCGCCGGCCGGCAAACGTCTCGGATGCTGATCGACGAACCGATCTGCACAAAAACAGCTTTCGGTACTGCACTCCGCCAAAAACCGCTGGCTCGAGCTTCGTGCCGGTATTTCCCCCGATTCTCAACCAATGTTTCGCTACCCCGCTAAGCTGCGCGGCTGAACTTTGTTTGAGTCTGATCGATCTTTGGCTTGGCCGATTTTAGGATCAAGCCACTTTCGAGTGCGTTCCACTTGTTCTTGGCATCGCGGCAAAGCACCAAAGTTCCTGGATGAATGACGCGGACTAGAAGTCGCCGGACTTCGTCGTCTTGCCAGTGCGGGTTCGCCTCGTCGATCAAGACCAAATCGACTGTCCCGATCGTGCGTGACAATTGTCGTAGGCCTTCGTCGATTGCACCTGGGATGGGAACGGCCTTCCCTCCCACGCGTCGCACGCGTTGATGGAATTGCAGCACTGTTGTACCACCACCCGCTAAATCGAAATCGTCGATAGCTACGTACTTTGGGGTCGGCGCGGCATCGCAGACGATCGCTTCTAGCAATTCGACTGCCCGTGAAGCATCCCCCAGGTTGGTGTCGAGAATCGACGCGATTTGCCGCTCGGCGACCAGCTTCGACCACGCATTCTTTTTCGGATGCGGGATACGTTTGACGGTTACTGCGGGCGTTTCGTCCACTGCAGCGATGACCAACGCGGAAGCTTGGGCTGTTTTTTTCGCCTTGCCCGCGACAGCCTTGCGTTTTGTCTTTAGGATCGGCCGCTCGGTCGCTGCCACCTGTACGGCGATTCCTGGCTGTGGCTTGGTCGGTGTCACCGCACCATTAGCGCTATCGGCACTTTGGCTGGGCTTTGACGCAACGAATGCGGATCGGTCGACCGCATTGGATGTCGCTAGCGTTTCGGTGTCGGACCGCTTGCCGAACAATGCGTTCCAGAGCTTTCCCAGAGCCATCGCCTTGGATCCTTGTCAGAACGAACGAGAGAGGTACCGACGAATTTCCGCGGGTCGGCCAGTGATGGCATCGGTCCGTCGGCATAAACGTTATGTCGGCCGTATGTCCTTTGCGTATCGAATCGACCCTACGGCATTCCGATGAGTAAAGCGTGGATGACTTTGACGGGCACGGGCGAACTTGCCGTTCCCCATTGATCGCAACTCTGCGATTGAAACGGGATGCAAGATCGGTAGTCGGGAAATAGACTAAGCGGGTTAGTGCCCGAGTTCATTCGTAAGTTGGCCTCCGCTCCTCGCTTTTCTGCAACTCCCGATTCGCCGCCAGGTATCATGAAAACTCGATTATCGATCACGCCAGCGATGATTTTGATCCACCTAGCCGCAATTTCCGCGCATGCGACCGCTCAACCGGTACAACCCGTGCAAATTGCCAAACCAGAACCGAGGAAGATTAGCGGGATCTATCCCCATTTGACTGTTTACGGCATCTACAGCGAAAACGGGGCACACACCAAACCGGGGCACGAGGAATGTGGCATCGGAGCGATCGTCCCGTGGGGCGGCAAGCTTTGGATGGTCAACTACGCCCCCCACAAACCGCGTGGCAGTGAACACAAACTGTTTTCGGTCGATGCAGATATGAACCTGGTGGTTCATCCGCAAAGTGTCGGCGGAACACCAGCGGGACGCATGATTCACGAAGAGTCACAGCAGTTGTTCATCGCCCACTACTCGATCGGCTCCGATGGGACGGTCCGCGTGATCCCGATCGAAAAGATGCCGATCCGCGTTACTGCGATCACCCGTCACCTGACGGATCCGGCGAACAAGGTCTATTACGTCGATATGGAAGGGAGCATCTGGGAAGCCGACGTTCACACGTTAGAAGTCACTCAGTTGTTCAAGAAACCTGTTCCCGGGTGGCACGCCAAAGGGGGTTACGTTTCCCAAGGGCGATTGGTCGTTTCTAACAACGGCGAAATGAGCGCCGGAAGTTATAAGGATTTGCAAGTAGGTGGAAAAGCCGAAACGGAAGAAGATCGCGGCGTGCTGGCGCAGTACGATGGCAAGAATTGGAGCATTATCGAAAGGCGACAGTACACCGACGTCACGGGCCCACCAGGTATCAAGGGTGGCAGCGATTCGGACGATCCGATTTGGGCGATCGGTTGGGACCGCCGCAGCCTGAGGCTGAAATTGCTCGATCAAGGCAAGTGGAGCACTTTTCTGTTGCCCAAGGCTGCCTTCTGCAACGACGCCTATCACGGATGGTACACCGAATGGCCACGCATTCGTGAAATCACCGATGGACGTTGGATGATGGACATGCATGGCATGTTCTTCGATTTTCCCCCTTCATTTTCCAATGCTGATACTTCGGGAATTCGCCCCATCGGCAGCCATCTGCGTTATATTCCCGATTTTTGCCAATGGAACGGCCAGCTCGTTTTGGCGTCCGACGAAACCAGTATTCAAGGGAATCCGCTGGCGGGCCAACCCCAGTCCAATTTGTGGTTCGGAAACTATGAGGATTTGAAATCATGGGGGCCGGCCAGCGGTTATGGTGGTCCTTGGATCAACGACACGATCACCGCCGATCAGCCGTCTGATCCGTTCTTAGTGGCGGGTTTTGATCGACGCGTCATTCATCTGGCAACCTCACGTCAACAGGTTCTGCCCGCCGAAACGATTAATCGAGCCGCGGATCAACAGGCCATCACGTCGATACCTGAATCGCTTGTAAGTTTGCCTCGCATTGCCCTGCCGCGCGGCGACTGGAAAAAGCCCGCCCTCGGATTTCAATTCACGATCGATCAACCGGCTACCGTTTTCTTAGCCGTTGATAAACGTGGCGAGCCCAAACTGTCTGATGAGTGGATACTGACCGATATGTCAATCACTTGGGGCAGCGCCAATCACGCCGATGTCATCTACCAACGCTCCTTTTCCGCCGGAACGGTTGAGATACCCGGGAACGTTACGGAACATATTCCGGGATCGTTTGGCATGCCGCATCTGGCACTGGTCCAATCGGATCGATCATCAATCAAAATCGCCTCGCCAACCGCGACCGTTGTTTTTCCCAAGCCCGTTGTGACAAAATCGGTCGCGTCGGATTTGCCGGTTCGCTTTAAGGCTGAAATCGACACGTTAGGAAACGGGAATTGGGAAGAGTATTCGACATTTGAATTGCCCGCCGAAGGATACCTCTACCATGTGTTGCCTGACGACTTTTCGGCGACTTGGCTGAGGTTTTCAACCGACCGCGATTGTGTCGCCACAGCCGTTCTGCATCAAACGACCAATCGTTTTATCGATGCCAAACAACATCAA
>DIUH01000400.1:0-456 GCA_002428205.1 Planctomycetaceae bacterium UBA6163 | reverse complement strand
CGAAAGGAGATGCCGCTTTTGACCAACCGCTAGAAAGTGGATGGCCACGCGGTTCCCGGGAAGTTCAGTCCGAACGACATTTGGCGAACATTCACGGTACATTTTACGAAGTCCCTTTGCTTCTCAACGGCCAGCCACCGGCGTTCGAATTGATGCGTCCCGTGGCGAGTCATCGCAAGCGAATCAAAGATTTTTGTTCGTGGAACGGCCTGTTGGTGCTCGCCGGCGTCAATCCGAGCGCATCGGCTGACGGCCACGTTTATAAGGATGCGGCTAACCAATTAGGATTATGGTTTGGCGGCATTGATGATTTGTGGAAGTTGGGAAAACCGGTGGGCAAAGGCGGGCCGTGGAAGTTGACCAGTGTAACCGCGGGAATACCGTCAGATGCGTACCTGATGACAGGTTACGACAAGAAATCGCTGGTGATTGAAGCGGATGTCGACACACAAATCG
>DIUH01000285.1:3419-4358 GCA_002428205.1 Planctomycetaceae bacterium UBA6163 | reverse complement strand
AGAAGCCGAAGGATAAAAACGATGGATCGTCCCTCAAACACCAACAACAACCATCGCGTCATCGCCGATGGTCCCCTCCCCTGCTCCGTCACCAAGCCGCTCGCCGACCAAGTCACCTGGCTCCCCTGGGATTCCGCTTATTCATCCGATCGACTCAGCGTTGACGCCGTCTATACCTACGGGCATCCGCGAGTCGACGCCGATTTCTTAAGTCGACTAGTCGGCGTTCGTGTGATCAGCAACTTTGGTGTTGGTGTCGACCACATCGACCTGGACGAAGCGAAACGATTGGCGATTCCCGTCGGAAATACGCCCGGCTTGGTCGATGGCGCGACCGCCGACATGGGATTTGCCCTGATGTTAGCCGCTGCTCGATTGTTGATCGTCGGCGATCGACACGCCCGCAGCGACGCGTTCACCCACTATGACCCAAGTTATATGATTGGCCGCGAAGTCTATGGACAAAAGATCGGNNCCGCCAACCTTACAAGCGACCTACTTGCCGCTGGACGAACTGCTCAGCCAATGTGACTTTGTGATGCTGTGTGTCCCGCTGGGTGACGACACTCGCAAACTGATCGGCAGTCGTGAACTGTCGCTCATGAAATCGACCGCGATCCTTATAAATATCGCACGTGGCGGCGTAGTCGATACCGATGCGCTCACTGAAACGATGGTTAACCGACGCATCTTTGCCGCCGGTTTGGACGTCACCGACCCAGAGCCACTGCCCCGCGATCATCCGCTGCTGCGTTGTGACAACGTCGTGATCGCACCGCACTTGGGCAGCGCCACCGAGCAGACCCGCCAAGCGATGGCACAAGCATCGATCACGAATCTGTTGCGAGGTTTAGCGGGGCAACCGCTGTTGTTCGAAGTGCAATGAGCGGTGAGGGTGGTTGTGGGGAGTGGTTTTGACTGACCGGCGGAGCGGTCAGC
>DIUH01000285.1:3123-3364 GCA_002428205.1 Planctomycetaceae bacterium UBA6163 | reverse complement strand
CTCGCTCCAGATCTAATAACCGCGTCTTATTTTCAAGGCCTCCGCCAAACCCTGTTAGTGCCCCGTTTGATCCGATCACTCGGTGACACGGGACAATGATCGGAATCGGATTGCGACCGTTGGCTAAACCTACCGCCCGCATCGCTTTGGGGTTCCCGATCCGACGGGCGATTTCGCCATAGGTGGTCGTTGTGCCAAATGGGATCTTTCGCAGTTCGTTCCAAACCGATACTTGAAACGG
>DIUH01000285.1:0-3090 GCA_002428205.1 Planctomycetaceae bacterium UBA6163 | reverse complement strand
GACACGTTTCTGGCCAAACATGCAAACATTCGTCAATTGCCCGCCGTCCATCGTCAATAACAACGGACCAAGCGGGCTTTTGATTTCAGTATGGTAAACCGCGGCCATCGCGATTGTCCTCGGCAAAATCTTACATTTCGATCTCGTAACCTTTGCGGTACTCACGAGACAAAAACGCATTGGCTTGGGCATCGCCCGAGATCTCACGCTTCTCGGCGTCCCAATTCAACTCGCGCCCCAANNACGTCTGAAATTGGCTGCTCGCGCGAGTTCATCGAATTGATAAAGTTGACACTGTGGTTCTGTGGGATCGGGCCACCATAAACCTTCTCGATCGCCCCTTCGGGCAACGGATTGGTTTGCAACTCTTCTACCGGCGTGCCAGTGATCTTGCCACGGTTGACAAAGAATCGACCCTTGGTCCCTTCAAACAGAATGCCATTATCGCCCTTACTGGTGATAATCATTTCCACACCACCAGGCATGTCGACTTGGATCGTGAACTGAGTTGCCACATTATATCGATCGTTCACCACCGGGTACCCGTCTTTGTATTCGCACGCCAACTGGTAATCCAACGGCTTGATCTTCGATGGTCCCGTGTCGGTCGCACCGAGCGCCCAACAGGCGATATCGACGTGGTGGGCGCCCCAATCGGTCAACTTGCCGCCCGCATACTCGTGCCATTCGCGGAACGAATAATGGCCATTGCTGTACAGCGGCACTCCGCCACCATAACCTTCGCGCAACTGTGGCAACGCGCGATAGTCGACTTTCGGTGCCGGGCCGAGCCAGAAGTCCCAATCCAATCCTTCGGGAACGGCCACAACCGGAATCTCCGGCGAACCCGACACGCCGTTGATGCCACAAGTGACTTTCTTTACCGTGCCGATCCGTCCGTCGCGAATCATCGCGATCGCTTGCAGGAATCGCTTGTCACTCTCACTACGCTGCATCGTTCCCACTTGGAAAACTTTGCCCGTTTCTTTCACCACCTTCTCGATTAATTTCCCTTCGTCGATCGTCAAGGTGAGCGGTTTTTCACAATAGACATCCTTCCCCGCATACATCGCTTCGACAGCGATCTTGGTATGCCAGTGATCGGGAGTGGCGATCATGACGGCATCGATGTCGTCACGCTCGAGGATCTTGCGATAATCGCTATACGAATCCGGTTTCCGCTTTTGCCGTTCCGCAGTTTTGGCGACGTTGGCTTCCAAGATTTTCGCATCGACATCGGCCAAGGCGACAAAATCGGCGAACGGAATCGTCTTGGATGTAATGCTCCACCCCTGGTTCCGCAATCCGATCGTCGCGAACGCGGGTCGCTCATTGGCAGACTGAAAACCGAATGCACGATCGGCCGATGCAACAGCCAGGCCAGCGCCGCCCATCGCGGCAAGCCCTTGCAGAAAACGACGACGATTGGACTGGAAAGGGGTCGACATGATAGAAATATCGCTCGGTTTGTGGGAGTGAATGAGGTTCGGGGGGAAAGGTTGCCGCGATACCGAACACGGGAGAGGCCATTGTATCACAATCGACCGTTGTCGTCGCATAAAGTGGCCCAGTCTTCCCGTTCGTCATCCCGCCTTTTGGCGGCTTCCGAGTGCTTACGCCAACACAAGCCGCCTAAAGCCGGTGCTGCGAACGCTCTGCCCCGATTCCGAAAATTCCCACCAAGACTTTAACCGACATCGAACGTATCGTTACGGTATGAATACACATCACCAAAGCGTATCGGTTCTGCCTTCGCAATCACCCCAGCCGACATCGCCAGACCTTGCCGGCCAGTCCGACCTTTGTCATCGGGTAACGGGTGTCGCAGAACGCTTGCTCGTCTCTGCCTTGGCCCAGCAACGCCGCGGTGAACGCGCCGAAGCGTTAAAGCTGGGCGGNNCACGACGCCACCGTCGCGGCAAAACGATTTCGCGAACTGATCCGGCAATTCGGTGTGCCGCGCTATCTGCCGCCGCTCGACCGATTGCTGATGCATGCCGGTGTGCTGGCCAGCCACATTGCACCACGACTCGTCATCCCCGCAATCGCGAGAAGGATGCGTGCCGACAGCGCGCGAGTGATCCTTGCTGGCGAAAAAAAACCGCTGCACCAATACCTCACCAAACGTACAAACGAAGGATTTCGCATCAACCTCAATCATCTCGGCGAAGCGGTCTTGGGCGAAGCGGAAGCCGCCAATCGACTCGCCGCCGTCCTGCAACATCTATCCGATCCAGCCGTATCTTATATCTCCGTCAAAATCTCATCGATCTACAGCCAGATTAATTTGGTCGCTTGGGACCAGACGCTTGCCGAAATCAAGGATCGTTTGCGAACGCTTTATCGCGCCGCTGCCCCAGGCGGTAAGTTCGTGAACTTGGATATGGAAGAATACCGTGACTTGGAAATGACCGTTGCGGCGTTTCGCGATGTCTTGGACGAACCCGAGTTTCACAGCCTGTCAGCGGGCATTGTCTTACAAGCCTATTTGCCCGATTCCTACGACGTCCAGCGCGAACTAACCCGGTGGGCTCGCGACCGAGTCGCCCGTGGTGCCGCTCCGATCAAGATCCGCCTAGTCAAAGGAGCGAACTTGGCGATGGAGTCGGTCGAAGCAGAGCTGCACGGATGGAACAGTTCACCTTATCCGACCAAGGCCGAAACCGATGCCAACTTTCGCCGCATGTTAGAGTTCGGTTGCCAGCAAGAAAACGCGACCGCGGTCCGATTGGGTGTCGCCAGCCACAACCTATTTGACGTGGCGTTGGCCATTACGCTAAGAGACGATAACGACGTCAGCCAGCTTGTCGAAATCGAAATGCTAGAAGGGATGGCGAATCATCAGGCCCGAGCGGTCCGCGATGCCGCCGGCGGTTTGCTGCTGTATGCTCCCGCTGTCCAACAAGAAGATTTCCTCAGCGCGATGGCTTACCTCGTGCGACGACTCGACGAAAACACGGCCCCCGAAAACTTCTTGCGTGAAATGTTCGCAATGCGGCCCGGCAGTTCGCAGTGGCTTCATCAACAACAGCGATTCGAAGACGGATGGAAGCATCGCCTGGCCGTTTCATCGACCTCGCGCCGATCGAC
>DIUH01000245.1 GCA_002428205.1 Planctomycetaceae bacterium UBA6163 | reverse complement strand
GGCGGGTTGTCGATTGCGGATGGAAAATTGATTTTGATCACGGAGTCGGGCGAATTGATCATTGCGCTGGCGACACCGGAAGGTTGGAATCCGATCGCCCGTGGACAAGTGATCGAGGGTAAGTGCCGGACGGTGCCGGTTCTGTCGGGCGGACGAATTTATTGCCGCAGCGTCCAAGGGGACGTCGTCTGCGTCGATTGTCGCGATTAAAATCAGGTCCCCTGCGACCCACCGCTTCTTTATTCCCGCCGCGCCTGCGATCTTCAGACCGCTGGGCGATCACTTTTCTTGTGAGAACCGATACCGATGTCACTGAACCGTCGCTCTTTCCTCGCCACATCTGCCGCCGCCGCAACGCTTGCCTCGGCACCCAAAGTTCATTCCGCCTCGAAAGATAAAAAATACCGGACGGCGTTGATCGGCTCGGGTTGGTGGGGGATGAACATTTTGCGAGAAGCGTTAGCCGCTGGCCAGACCAAGGTGGTGGCGCTGTGCGATGTCGACAGTGACAAATTGGAATTGGCCGCCGAAGAGGTCAATGACTTGTGCGGCGACCAACCGAAAACTTATAGCGACTTTCGGGAATTGTTTGATAAGGAAGAGATTGAGATCGCGATCATTGCAACGCCTGATCATTGGCACGCGCTCAATACGATCACGGCACTCAAAGCCGGTGCGCATATCTTTATCGAAAAGCCGACCGGGCATACGATTGGCGAAAGCCAAGCGATGTTGGCTGTGGCCGATGCAACGAAACGGGTCGTCCAAGTCGGGTTGCATCGACGAATCGGCCCGCATCATGTTTCAGGAATGGACTTCTTGAAACAAGGCGGCGCGGGCGATATCGGTTTAGTAAAGATGTTTGTTCACAACCGGGGTGGCATCGAAACGCCGACCAAAAATAGCCCGCCGCCAGAAACTTTAGATTGGGAAATGTATTGTGGTCCGGCACCGCTGAGGCCTTATAACCGCCTGATTCATCCAGGCGGCTTTCGACATTATCTCGACTTTGCCAATGGAATACTTGGTGATTGGGGTGTTCATTGGCTGGACCAAATGTTGTGGTGGTGCGACCAACAATCGCCGCTTTCAGTGCACTCGGTCGGCGGCAGACCGGTTCGTGGCGAAGCGGTGTTGAACGATCTGGAACAGACCAGCGATGCGCCGGACAGCCAAGTGGCGACTTACCAGTTTGAAACGTTTACGGCGATTTGGGAACATCGTCGATTTGCGGGTAATGGACCAGAAAAGTCGAGCGTCGGTTGTTACTTCTATGGCGACAAAGGGACGTTTCATATGGGATGGCGCGACGGATGGACGTTCTATCCGGACGACCCCAAGAAACCTGTGATCCACCAAGATGCGGAGTTGCAAGAGCCCGATGGCCACAACATTCAATTGCTGTGGGCCGATTTCCTGAAGGCGATCGAAACGGGTAAAAAGCCGGTCGCGGGAATCGAAGTCGGCCATCAAGCGACCACGCTTAGCTTGCTGGGAATGTTGTCGATGAAGCTCGGCCGCAGCGTCCGCTGGGATGCCGATAAGCAACGGATCATCGACGACGAAGCGGCCAATGCGCTGTTGCGGCGTGAGTATCGTGCGCCTTGGGTCTATCCCGAGTTGCCTTGACCGGTTGGCCGGATTGCGGCCCCNNGACAGTTGAATAATGGAAGTGTACCGAGTCCATTTGTTCAACCTATCAGGGAAAGGGTCATGTCAGCCATGTTCGGCGAATTCGATCGTGGCATGGAAGTCGAAATTAATTATCCCGTGTCGACACACGTTCGCTTTTTTCGCCCCGATGAGGTGCGACGGCGAGAGGTGGTGATTCACTCGGCACGCGATTTGGTTACCGATCCATTGACGATCGCGGAGTTTATGAGAAGGCCGTTTTTGTTGCGGTCGCGTTATTTGGTCAAGGCTTACGAGCCGGAGATTCGCCAGTGGAGACAATTCTATTGGGGATCGACGCGTGAGTATGCCGCACCAGGAATCTTGCGAGTCGGTTTATATGAACCGGGCGCCGAGAAGGCGTCTTGGTTGTATGGTCGACCGTTTTTACCGACCCCCGAAGATCGCCGCGAATTGATCAAATCGCTGCGCCAGTGGGAGAAAATCGACTTCGGCTCCGCGGGCGTGCGAGTGTTCGCCGACGACCAACCGGTTTAGCGTTTGCCTGATCTAGCGTTTGGCGTTCCGTTTGGCGGCCAGCAGACGCTCGGTATACGACTGCGAATCGGGCTGAAAATCGGCCTTCTTGGCCGAGGCGGATTCGTCGGACGACATGTCGCGCGGCTTGTCGCCAGATGCGGTTGCGGTTGCGGTTTGCAATTCGCGACCGGCGATCGCTGGCGAGGTCGGTTCGTATCGTGCACTGGCCGTTTCTCGCGACTTTGCAACCGATTCTTTCGCGACCCGCAGAGTGTCCAGTCGCTCGATTGCGGGAACCGGTTCCGGTGCGGCACCGACCAATGCTTTCCATGCGGTCTGGACCCAATCCAGCGAGACCGCAACGCGTCGGGTGAAGATGTCTGCGAGAAATAGACAGCATGCGATCAACACGGCCCACGGCCAAACGTCGCGTATCGATCGGTCACTGGCCAGACCGACGCGAAACGGGTTGGCTTGCTCGGCCAGGCGGAGCACTTCGGCGCCGAGCGGCGAAAGCATTTCACCCGCCAATCCGCCACGTGGCTTGGTCGCGGCGAGGCTTCGCAGCAGCGGTTCGTTCAGTTCACGCAGCCGGTACTCGTCGCTGTATGGGACCGAAACTCCGGTCGTCAACGGCGCTGTGCCCGCTTGCGGGACGACGTTGACAAAGAAATTACCTGGCGAATCGGCGAGAAACGTCCCGACATAGCGTCCCGGTGCCGTTTGACGCATTTGCATCGGTATCGGCTTCATGTTCGGGTCCAACACCGAAGCGTTCATCGGCAAGAAGTTCAGGAACTCGTCGGATTGATCCAGCGCGTTGACAACAACTTGGACTTCGCCGTCACGAAATCGAGTCGCGATGTCGAACTTGCCAGTGTCGCCGGTCGGTCGCATCAGCCAGCGGACCAGTTGTTCGAACAGTTTTTCGTAACCGGGCCACGACACCCAGCTCGTCGCCCAGCGCTGGCCAGCGTCGGTGGTTAAAACGGCGGAGCGTCCGAGCCCGTATTGCCAAACCGACAGCAGCGGATTTTCTTGACCGGCGGGCACCGGCGACGTCATGACGGTTTGCACCAGCGGATTGGATTTGGGCGTCGTCATGACATATCCGTTCAGCAGCGGTGGTGACGATTCCAAACCACTTAGAACGGTATGCGGGAACGTGATCTCGGGTGAAAATCCGGCGGAATCTTCGTGAATCAAACCGCGAGAGACGCGGCGAGCTTCACGCATCAAAATCTTAGGGATCGCTTTGGGCGACAGCACATGATAGACCTTGCCGCCACCGATCGAAGCGATCTGCCGCATCAAATTGACGTCGGCATCGGGGCCGACCGCGACCCCCGACACCGTGATGCCGTCCTGCTGCATCCGTGTCACCAATTCGCGAAAGCTGTTGGGAGGCGTTTGGCCGTCGGTCAGCACGATCATGTGCTTGGTCGATGCTTCGGCTTTTCGCAGCGAGAAGAACCCTTTTTCCATCGCTGGGAAAAGATCCGTCCCACCATCAGCGGTGATGCGTGCGATTCGCGGTGCGATATGTGATCGACCCGCCACCTTCTGCATCGGCACCACTTCACGGGCCTCCGAATCAAACGCGATCACTCCGATCATGTCGGTCGGCTGCAGCGCCTTGACCGCTTGGATCGCAGCCGCCTTGCAAAGCGTCATCTTTTCGCCCTGCATCGAACCCGATGAGTCGATCACCAGTTGCAACGCACCCACGGCAGCGACCTTCAGGTTTTTGATTTCGAAGTCGACCGGCATCGCTTCTTCGAGTTTCGTTCCGGCCCAACCGCCAGCACCAAACGCATCAGGGCCACCGATCATCAATAACCCACAACCGAGCTGTTGAGTGTTGCGGACCAGCATTTCGATTTGGTCGTCGGTGAATGCGGAGATCGATTCGACCGAGTCGCCGCTGGTGCGTGCCACACCGGCCAAAATCACAGCGTCATAAGCTTGCAATTCGGCCAACGAACCGAACAAGCTGTTGGTGTCTTGAATCGTCACCTCGATGTCGGCCTTGCGCAGTTGGTCGACCAACAATTGATACCCGCCACTGCTATTGGCCGGTTCGATGAACAGCACGCGCCCTTGCCCGCGAACGTAGGTGTAGGCGGTTGTCGTGTTGTTTCCGGCGATCGCATCATCGTCGGCCGAATCGGGAATGAACTTCGCGGTGTAGGTGTAGGGCGCGGCTTCGTCGATGCGGTGTGTCAGCGGGAAGACGTTTTTGCCCGGTGTCAGTTCGATCTGCTGGTCCAACAACAATTGTTCCTCACCACCGACTTGTCGCGTCACGTTCAAGCGTCCGACGACCGGATCGGTCCGTTCGCCTTGAACGAAGTTATTGACGACGACGCGAGCTTCGAAGGTTTGGCCGCGACGGATGTCGGTNNGCCGCATCGCCCGTGGTTTGGTTTCCGTCGCTGATCAGAACAACACGCCGCCGCGAATCTTCAGGCATGACCGCCTTTGCCAACTGCAACGCCGATTCCAAATTGGTCGCGTCGGTGCGTCCGGGCAATCCGTCCAAGCGATTGGTCACGGGTAAGTCATCCGCAAATGGCGGGACCTCGATCGCGGCCTCGGCCCCAAAGACGATCAAACCGACACGATCCTCGCGGGTCGCGTCTCGATGCAAACGGACGTTCTCGATCGCGTATTCGAGCATTTGCGCCCGCTTGTCTTCCGGGATGCTCTCGGATTGATCCAGCAGGTACAGCACCGTCACGCGGTCGGTTTGCCAGACGATTTGGACTCCGGCGATTGCCATGACGATTGCTGTCACAACGGTGGTTCGAAATGCGATCGCGAACCAACGACGAGTGGCACCCAATGATTGCAGGCGGCGGAAACTGATCCACCACATCAGCGGCAACAGTGCCAGCAGTGCTAGATAGGTGGGTGAGTCGAAATCGAGGCGGAGGCCAAACATGGTTTACGGCACACAGAAAGAGCGTCAGCGTCGGAACCGAATTGCGAGTTGCTGTAAGTATAGGCGTTACGGGCATCACGCGGTGATCACGGCAAGCCATAAAGCCCCCCGACAAATAAAAAACGCCGCTCGGAAAATCCGAGCGGCGTCTTCGTAAGTCGAAAGACTTGGTAAAAGCGAACGTCGCCTAGCGGCTGGCCACTTCGGTCACGTCGAAGTCAAACGCCAGGTCGTGAGCCGAACCGGCTTCCACACGCAACGTCTTTTCCTTAGTAACAGCCGAACCATTGATGTTCGCGGTTACACGAATCGTGTAGCTGTCCCAAGCTTCACCAGCGGCCAAAGTGCGGGTGCGGAAGGTCCGCGTCGCGCCTTCGCCCTTGGTTTCGTTTCCGGCCAATTCGACCTTGGCGTCGGCAGGAACATGAATTGTCACGACGGTTTCAGGCGACTGAACCGCTTCCGTGGCAACGTCCGATGCCGTCGATGGGCCGTTGAAAACAACTCGCTCAGCCGACCCGGCTCGCAGCTTCACCGTGTGCATCTCGGGCGTTTCGACGCCTTCATAACGGACTTCGATCTCGTACTTGTAAACGTAACCCGCTTCCAAGCCGCTGGACATGAACTGACGAATCGGACCGGCGCTCTTGGTTGGCATGCCGTTGACGCGAACAACTGCGGTTTCAGGAACCGAAACGGTCAGGATTGCGGTGTCGTTATCGACCGTTGCTGTGGCCTCCGATGCGGCATAATGAGTCGCTTCAGCAGGATTGCTGTACGAGTAAACCGGAACATCGTGGAACTGGGTGTGCGAGTTGGACGAATAGTGTCCGCCACTGCTTCCACCGGAACTGCCGCCGTAAATCACTGGCGAAGCGACGTGGCCGCTGCTGCCATAGGATGCTCCACCACTGCTGCCGCCGGAGCTGCCATAAGACGCGAAACCGCTGCTGCCGCCGGAGCTGCCGGAAGAGCCACCACTGCTGTGGAAGGCGGCCCGACGAGCGACCTTAGCAGCATGGTGATGGTGCAAATGGCTGATCAATCGACGGATCGGTCCGACGTGGGCGACCCCAGAACTGCCACCGGACGATGCGAACCCGCCCGATGAGCCGTAACCACCCGATGAGCCGTGGCTTGCAAAACCACCAGATGACCCGCCCGACGAACCGCCCGAACTTCCATAAGAAGCTCCGCCCGAGGATCCGTAGCTGCCCCAAGAGCCGAAGCCCGCTTGAGCAGAGGGGCCGGCGGTCATGGCAGCAGCCAAAACGGCCAGTCCCGACAAAATTTGAATCTTACGCATGGGCTGTTAACCCCTCCAATTGTGTTGACGATTGTGGTCCCGTCGTTCCGTTCGGGATCGACGCCGAGTTGAACGCCTCTGATAAGATAATGAACAGGTTGTGTGGTTCAAGCGTCTGGCGAAGATTTTAACGAATAGAAAAGCGGGGTACTGTAAGCAGCTTAGGTCGAAAAGAATGTTTGGTTTGGTGTTATTCGTGCCAGATTGCATCGAGAATTCGTTTTTCGTTGTGCATTTAGGGGACGGTTAGTGATCCATCCGAAGGATTATCTCTGAGATGTTGCCCCAAGCGAGACAGTTGTGCTTGCAAAAAGATTTAGGAAAAGTTTGCAAGCTTGGCCGTGCGAGCTAGGTTTCGGTTGACATCGTGATCGACTCGACACTTGGTTCGGTCAGTGGTGGCTTGTCATCGAAACCTTATCACCAGCGTACCCGGCAACTCAGCGGGACGAATCCGCAGGTCTCAGTCGACCTGCGAAGCGGAAAATTGAAACATGACCTGTCAAGAAATTGCCCGTCATTTAGCCGATTTGCACCCGGAAATGAGTCAACCGCAGATCGCTCAACTCTGTTTGTTGGTGCTCAGGACCAGTGGGGGCGAACCGCTTGACGATGCCAATGCGGTTGCGAAAGCGGCACGTGCGGCTTCATTTCGGCTCGATGCCGCGACCGATCAGCACGCAGCGATGACTGCGGAATTGGAAGCGATTTTCGGTGAAGGCCCGGTTCGGTTCAGCGCGGACCAGATCTGGACGTTGCTGCGTGCTGTAAAGGTGCAAAGCCAATTGCTGGAGCTGTATGCCGGCACGCCTGCGATGGCTTAAACGGATTGGCGATGAATCGTCGGTTTCGATGAATCGTCGGTTGCGATGGGTTGTCGGGCGATAGCAAAGCCGACGACTTATTGTTACGATCTGGTTCGCGAGAGTCGGGGGGGCCGACGATCGTGTCCCAAGAATCTTGAGCCTGCGAGTCGCCAGTGTCGATGGATCCCATGCCTTTGGATCAGCCGCCGGGTCAGGGAGACGAAGTCAATCATTCTTTCGCCGCGCAGGTTTTTCGGCTGCGACATCCCCTGGTCGAGCACCATCTTTGCGAGATCCGCGACGCTCGCACCCGCCCCGGTGCGTTTCGGCTGGCAATCGGTCGACTGGCCATGTTGTTAGGTGTTCGTGCGACGGAGGATTTACCAACTCAGGCGATTTCCATCCGAACACCGCTGGCTGATGCCGATTGCCATCACCTGTCGGTAAGGATCGGCATCGTACCGATTTTGCGAGCCGGCCTCGGCATGGTCGATCCGTTGTTGGTCTTATTGCCTGACGCCGAAGTTTGGCATTTGGGGCTTTATCGCAACGAAGAAACGGCCGAGCCGATTTCCTATTACGACAAGTTGCCCGTTGGCGGTGCGCCTGATGTTGTGATGTTGCTCGACCCGATGTTGGCGACCGGTGGGTCGATCGTCTTGGCGATCGAGCGTCTGATGCAGTGGGGCGTAAAGGATATCCGCGTGGTCAGCATCATCGCCTCACAACCGGGTATCGATCGTGTTTCAGCGAGGTTTAAGGACGTAAGGATTTATGTCGCGACCATCGATCCGACACTTGATGAACGATCTTATATCGTCCCTGGATTAGGCGATGCAGGAGATCGAATTTTTGACACCCAGCGTAACGAATAGGCCCATTTATGCCTCCACAGGCCATCTGTCTATTGGGTCTGGTGTCGTTCATCGGCCTGGCGTGGTTAGTCAGTGAACAACGTCGAATGTTTCCATGGCGAGTGGTGCTTGGCGGCGTGGCGTTGCAATTCGGGCTGGCGTTGTTTGTGCTGAAAACATCGATCGGCAAGCGTCTCTTCAGTGGGATCGGCTATGGATTCACTCGCGTGATGGACTCGGTTAACGCCGGCAGCGAGTTTCTGTTCCAAGCCGGCGACAATCGCGCTTTGTTGCAAACCTTTGCATTCGGTGTACTGCCAACAGTGATCTTCTTTTCGGCGCTGATGAGCATTCTTTATCACATCGGGATCATGCAAAAGATTGTTGGCGCACTTGCTTGGGTCATGCGCAAGACTTTGGGGACCAGTGGTGCGGAAACCTTAGCGGCATCAGCGAATGTGTTTGTCGGTCATACCGAAGCGCCCTTGGTGGTCAGGCCGTATTTGTCAACGATGACTCGCAGTGAATTGTGTGCGATGATGGTTGGCGGTTTCGCGACCGTTACGGGCGGACTGTTGGGCGTCTACGCTGGGATGGGGATCGACATATCGCACCTGCTCACCGCGTCGGTCATTAGCGCCCCGGCAGCGCTGTTGATCGCCAAAGTCATGGTGCCTGAAACCGAACCGGAAAAGGTCAATCGCCAAGTGATCGGTGCGAACGGTGATCAGGGCTTAGAACCTGATGATGGCGACGTTCCGGAAAACCTAATCGGTGCTGCGGTCACCGGTGCATCGGACGGTCTGAAATTGGCATTGAACGTTGGGGCGATGCTGATCGCATTTCTGGCCCTGATCGCGCTGTTGGATACTTTGCTTGAATCAGCCAGTTGGGCAATCGGAGCCGTTTTGAATCGCGACGTTCCGGTGCTGACCCTGGGTAAAATCCTTGGCGTCATCTGTGCCCCGTTAGCATGGTTGATGGGGATTCCGGCTAGCGAATGCTTGGATGCGGGAAGGTTGATCGGGCTGAAGACCGTGGCCAACGAGTTCATCGCATACGCGGAATTGGGCACGATCGCGAAAGCAGAGACACCGGTTTTGTCCCAGCGAACGATGACCGTATTGACCTATGCACTCGCCGGTTTTTCGAACTTCGGCGCGATCGGGATTCAAGTTGGCGGTATCGGCGGGTTGGAACCGTCGCGTAGGCCGGAACTTGCGCAATTGGGTTTGAAGGCGATGTTCGGTGGCTTGTTGGCCTGCTGTATGACCGGCGCGATCGCGGGACTGCTGTTGTAGGGCAACTTCACGTGGCAGATGAATCGGCACGCAGTTCAGAAGGGGCCGCACCCAAATAATGTGAAATATTCTTCCGCCAGAGATGCTTGTGGCGATTTTGATTGTTATATTGACTGCAACCTGAGGCCAGGCGAACAGCCCACGCGGGTGGCGTGGTGTCACTGGACGGTTGGCCCCCGGTCGTGCCAGAGTGTTCGATTTTCCATTTCCTCTCACGTCAAAGGTTGATGATGAAGAAGCTGCTCTCCCGAATTGCGTGCATCGCGTTAGTATTTGCAATGGCTGCGCCGGCATCGGCGCAAAAGGATGAAAAGGATGGGGCCGCAAAGCCAGCGGCCAAAGCAAAGGCGGATGGAGCCAAAGAATCGACGAAGAAAACAACTGCGAAAAAAGAAGAAGCAACGCCAGCCGCTGGAAAGAAGCGTGCCGCCGTTGCCAACCCGATGTTGAAGGCTGTCGAAGGCTTGACGCTGACCGCCGAACAAAAACCGAAAGTGGAAGAAGCCGCCAAGGATTTCACTGAAACGATCCTGGCGCTGCGAAAAGAGGGTTTGACCCAAGAGCTGAATAAAAAGAAGGCTGACGCGGCCAAGGCGGCTCGAGAGGCTGGTAAAAAAGGCCGCGAACTCGAAGCCGCAGTGATGTCTACCATCGAGGCGACCGACGAAGAGAAGGCGCTTTTGAAGAAGGCAGAAGAGGCGAATGCAAAATTGGCCAAGGCCATGGGTTCGGTTTTGACGGCTGAGCAAATCGCGACGCTGCCACCTCAAATGCAGCAGGCGCTGGGCGCCAAGAAACCTGCGGCCAAGAAAACGGCTGCTAAGAAGGCTGCCTAGTCGGCCGCCAAGCGGCTGTTAATGAGCGGTATAGCAACGCAAGACTTCGCACCCGCATGTTGATCGTGCGGGTGTTTTCGTAGACTCATTGGCCATTAAGTCGGACTGGTGTATCTGCCACAGCTCACGTGGTGGGTGCCGGTTGTAAGGCCAATCTGCGGACTTCCCGACTGTGGAAACGCCGCCGTGCATTGACGAAGCGGCCAACGCGTAAGTACATTCGTCCGTTGCGCCGAGGGTTTTAGGACGGACCGATACATGGTCCATAGGCGTCGCGTCGGGTTACGGTGGCCATTGCCTAGGCCTGATCGCGTTTCAAACAACGCTCGGCGAGCGTTCTATCAGCGTCGTTATCAGCAGAGAGAGATCGGTTATGGGTAAGCCCACCGGGTTCAAAGAGTTTGATCGGAAGAAAGTCCCCTGGCGTTTGCCAGTTGTTCGGGTCAACGACTACGACGAAATCTACACCGAACCGAAAGTCGATCAATTGCGCGAGCAAGGGGCTCGTTGTATGGATTGCGGCGTTCCGTTTTGCCAATCGGCAACCGGTTGTCCGATCGATAATTTGATCCCTGAATGGAATGACTTGGTCTACAACAATCGCTGGAAAGAAGCGATCGATCGACTGCACAAGACCAACAATTTCCCTGAGTTCACGGGGCGAACTTGCCCAGCGCCTTGTGAAGGGGCTTGCGTTCTGGGGATCAACAATCCGCCGGTCACGATTAAGAATATTGAGAACGCGATCGTTGANNNTGAACAAGGCTGGCCACTTGGTAACCGTTTACGAGCGGGCGGATCGCATCGGTGGTTTGTTGCAGTACGGCATACCTAACATGAAACTCAGCAAGGAAGCGGTCCAGCGACGGGTCGACAAAATGACCGCCGAAGGCGTGAAGTTTGTGACCAGCGCAAACGTTGGTCAGAACGTCGATCCGAAAGAGTTGGTCAATTCGTTCGATGCGGTGCTGTTGGCGTGCGGGGCGACAAAGCCGCGCGACTTGCCTCTGCCGGGCCGCGAGCTTAAGGGCGTCCATTTCGCGATGGACTTCTTGACCAGCAACACCAAGCAAAGCGTCCATGGCGATCTGTTGAACGGATCGTTTATCAGCGCCGAAGGCAAAGACGTGATCGTGATCGGTGGTGGTGACACCGGAACCGACTGCATCGCGACGAGCCTGCGACATGGTTGCCGCAGTTTGGTCAACTTCGAACTGCTGCCCAAACCGCCCGTCGATCGTGCGCCGGATAACCCTTGGCCCGAGTGGCCTCGGATCTTCCGTGTCGATTATGGGCACGAAGAGGCGGAAGCGAAGTTTGGTCGCGACCCGCGTGAGTACCAGTTGTTGACCAAGGAGTTCTTGGCGGACGAGCACGGAAAACTGCGCGGCGTTAAAACGGTTCACGTCGAGTGGACCAAAGATGAACGTGGCGCTTGGAAAATGGCCGAAGTCGCTGGATCGGAAAAGGATTGGCCAGCGCAGTTGATTCTGCTGGCGATGGGTTTCCTTGGTCCAGAGTCTTACCTTGCCGAATCGTTGGGAATGAAACTCGATCCGCGCAGCAACTTCGAAGCGAAGCACGGCAATTTCACGACCAGCATTCCAGGCGTGTTTGCCGCCGGTGACTGCCGTCGTGGCCAAAGTCTGGTTGTCTGGGCCATCAACGAAGGTCGTGGTGCCGCGCGAGCGATCGATACCTACCTGATGGGCTCCAGCGCTTTGCCAGCCCCAGGCCAAACGATGGGAACAGCCTTGTCAGTCTAGCACGCAAAAATCGTCGCTGACCGCTCCGTCGGTCAGTAAGTCAACCGTTGCTGACCGCTCCGGCGGTCAGCAAACTAAATCGATTCACTTCGCCGCCTTTGCATCCGTCACGGTTAACCATAACCTGCTCGACTTAAATCCCGGCTTGGCCTGAAATGATGCCGCCGCCAGTTCCGTTTTCGCGGAATCTTTTTCAGCGTCCACTGGCGGTACGGACAATGCCACAATTCGAATCGTCGAGTGACGCATGGCCACCGTTTCGGCTTTCGCGGCTTCGAGTTTCAACTTCACTTCTTTGGCGCTATCGCCTTTGGGTTCCGAGACAACATCTGTCGCCGTAACACCGCTGGGCAGATCAACGGCCTGAATCGCAAGGGGTTGGTCAAACCCATCGGCGCGAGCGATCTTTACGGCGATCTCCAAAGACTCGCCCGCCGCGACCTTGTACTCACCAGCATCGACTGTAATCGTGATCGATGGCTCCACCTGATGAACCGCCATGGTAAACCCTTGGCTGATCCCAAACCCTCCGACAAGATCCGAAACTTGGATCTCCACCATTGCCAATTCCGTTTTCACGTTGGCGGTGAAGTCGACTTTTGCATCGCGCAGGGTTGATGCGGCGTCATCGTTGCGAGCCAATTGTTGGCCGCTTTCGGTGTCGATCACAGTGATCACCGAATCGAGTTTCAGATTGTTGGACTGGGAATAAATCGTCGCCCGGTGCTTCTTGCCCGGCGGCACCGAGGCTCGTAACTTGATCACTTGGCCGGCGCGTTCAATCTGGCCCGAAACGAGTGCCGGCAATCGCTGCAACTGAATCGCTTCATCGGTCTGGCCGGCAGATCCTGAACGGGTGAGGTCGACGATTTCTGGATTCATCAAATCCGCCACCACAGGACGTGCCGACCAACCGGTCGCTTCCGTCGCCAACACCAGCGTTGGTGAAACATCAGTGCTGGGCACCATCTTGGGTCCAGCGGTTTCCGGCAAGTTCCAACCGAACAGACTTGGCTGGAAGTCGTCAGCGAGACCTCCGACAGGTTCGACAAGCGGTAGCGAGTAGTCGAGCGTTGGCCCTGCGTTAACCGCGATTCGGTAAACGAAATCGGCACCGCCGGCGAAGCCTATGGTGCTGTTGGGGACAAGCGGAAACGCGAACAGACGCAGCACATAATCATCATCTTTGGCAACCGGGAACACGATCTGGGGGTCGATCCCACGGGCATCATCGTTTTGTGCCAGAACGTTGCCGCGGCGGTCAACCAATTGCAACACCGCGTCCATCGGCGAGTTGAGCAGACGATTAGCCATCACCGACGCGACGATGGTTTGTCCGGCCGTTGCCGAAAAAATGAAACAGTCGACTTCCCCAGCTTTTTCCAGCTTGCCATAGCACGCCGCCGGAAGGTCGACGCGGGTTGCATTTTCCGGGGCATTATTCGGCTCGGCTTCGGCAACAACTGCGACCGAATCGACGATTAGCGGCAGCAACGAAGACGCTGACCCGTCATCGTAAAAACGCAACCAAGCGATTCCTGCGGCGGCATCTGGCGCGGTGGTGACTGTCCATTTCCCCGAATCTTTATCGGCTGTTACCTTCACATCGGCACGGTCGCACCAGACTTCTGCGGGCCATGTGTCAAACTTACCTTCAGCCGTCACGACCGTTGAAGCACCGACCGAGATCGTCGGTGGAAACAGTCGATCAACTTTTACTTCGCAACGGGCATTCGAGGCCCAGGCCATTCCAATCGCCAGTGCCATCACCATCGCTGGGACCGACTGTTGGCCGGGATTCATTGGCAACAAGTTCAATACGCGGAACCGAAGGTTGCAAAAATCGCAAAATTGCATCGGGAGCAAACCGTAGTGCGAGGCGGGAAGGAAAGCCTTAGGGAGGGACCTTCAGTTTAGTCAAAACTATTGTGGGAATGTTGGCTCGCCGTTCACCATCTTGACCTCTTCCTGATTGCCGCGGCGCTAAAAAACGGAAACAATCCGATCTACAAGAGGTTTCTTTCCCAACGACACCCAAGCGAGTTGTCCAGTGACACCCATGAATCTTCGCCCGTTCCGTTTCGCGACCGCATTGTGTATCGCAACCGTGTCGTTCTGCTGCCTTGCCCCAAACCTGCGAGCGGACGAACCGGCCGCCGTATCCATTATCACTAAAGCGGCACCGAGTTCTCCGATCGCTTCGGAAAAGCTGGTTTCGGGCATCGATCAATCGATCATCAGCAAATCGTTGCGACCAGGCGACGACTTCTATCAGTATGCCAATTCCGATTGGCTCGACTCGACCAAGATCCCCGCCGATCGCGCCGATTACGGAATCTTCGCGATTCTGGACGATCAAACGCAGGAACAAGTTCGTGCATTGATCGACCAAGTCGCGGCAATGAAGGATCCCCAACCTGGCACGCCCGAACAGAAAGTGGGCGACTTCTACCGCAGCTACGTCGACTTGGAAAAACGCAACGAAGCTGACATCGAGCCGATTCGGCCCATGTTGGATAAAGTACGTGGCGTTACCGACATCCAGGGACTGAGCCGTGTGATGGGCGATTTGCAACGCACGGGCACCGGTGCGCCGCTGGCGGTTTACGTCTCCATCGATGCCCGCAAAAGCGATCAATATGCGATTTATGCGACGCAGTACGGTTTATCGCTGCCAGACCGCGATTATTACCTTGTCGAAGAAGAGCGTTACACGGTGCTGCAGCAAGAATTGGTGAAGTATGCCGCCGACATGCTGACCGCCGCCCAGTTCCCCACAGCGGACGCCACAGCTGAACAGGTCCAAGCACTTGCCGAGTCGATCTTGAAGATTGAAACCGCAATCGCCAAAGCGCAATGGACCAAAACGGAAAATCGTGATCCGGAAAAAACTTATAACCGTATTGATGGCGATAAGTTTCAAGAGATGGTCGCACCGCTATCCTGGCCCGACTTTCGCGATGCGTATGGGTTGCCAAAAGACAAACCGATCGTAGTTCGCCAACCGACCTACTTCGAAGCCCTGGGCGACATTATCGAGGCGCATGATCTAGAAAGCTGGAAAGCTTATATGGCGTTCCGCGTCATCGATGGACAAGCGAGCAACCTTTCCGAAGCACTCGAAAAGCGAAGTTTTGCATTTCATGGTACCGCCGTCAGCGGTATCGATGAACAACGTCCGCTTTGGCAGCGCGCCGTGCGCAGCACTGGCAGTGTTTTGGGTGAACTGGTTGGCCAGCTTTATGTTGACAAACATTTCAAGCCAGAAGCCAAGCAACGAATGAATGAATTGGTCGACAATTTGAAGCTCGCTTTCGAACAGCGCATCCAAACGTTGCCGTGGATGGGCAAAGGGACGCAAAAGCAAGCTCTCGAAAAATTGGCCAAGTTCAATACCAAGATCGGTTATCCGGATGTCTGGAAATCTTATGACGCCCTGACAATCGGCGCAGGATCGCTGGCGGAAAATATGATCGCCGCCGCTGAGTTCGAAACGGTTCGAGATTTGGAAAA
>DIUH01000092.1 GCA_002428205.1 Planctomycetaceae bacterium UBA6163 | reverse complement strand
ATCATCTGCAGTTCGTTTTTCGCGGCCCGCAATCCCAGCTTAGCCTCGCAACACCCAACCTGAAGCAGTTCCTCAGCATCGCCAGCGGCGTCGATGATGCCACATGGGATTTTCACAAATCGGCAGGCGATTACTCCAATTGGTTTCGGGATGTGATCAAGGACACCGAACTGGCCCATGAGATTCGGCGAGTCGAACAGACACCCGACCTTACACCCGAAAGCAGCCGCAAGGCAATTCTGGAATTGATCCGCGAACGATTCGAGCCGAAGTGGTGAAGCATTGAAGCGATTTCTTGTGATCTATGGATCGACCTTGTTGATATAAAGTTTGACATTATGTGTCGACCGGCCACCGGCGACGATGTCGGGCCGACCGTCGCCATTGAGATCGCCAACGACCAAATCTTCGGTCGCCATGCCGCCGGAATCGACCACCCGCTTTTGCCATCTCGTCGGATCGGTACCGTCAACGCCATAAACGTTGACACCGAAAGCGCCGGGAGTGTCGCTGTGGCCAAAAATAATTTCGTCGTTTCCGTCACCGTTCATATCAGCCGTCCACAGGGCGTGGCCACGCTGAAAACCTTCGTCAATGACGAAGCGTCGCCACATTGTCTGTCCATCCGTGGGCGGCAAATAAACAGCCAACATCGTGCCGTGCATCGGTTCAACCGTTGTCATGAATAACGAGCCATCTTTAAACCGTCCGGTCTTGATTTCTCCGGCACCTCGCATGTCCTGCTCTGCCGCACTGGCACCATCGCCCAATTTTTCACGGTTCCATTTCTTATCGCTGAATTGAAGCTTAAAGATCCCTTCACGACTGGCGGTCAACGTGTCGATTTGCCCATTGCCATCCATGTCGAGATGCCAGTGATTGTGCATCCGATTGAGCGAATGATCCATGATCGTCGGACGCCAGCGATCATTGACGGGATCAGCGGGAATTTCCAAAGCGGTTAAACGCACGCCGCTGCCCACCGTAGCGTTCAGCGGCGACAAGACCAATTGCGATTTACCGGTCCCCAGCACGTCGGCAAAACGCATTCGGTGAACCCAACGTTCTTCACCGATGAAGTGAACTGTCCAGCGATCGTCGAGCGTTTCGCCACGACTGAGCCAGTGAATCGTGCCTGTCTTGGTCCAACCGGCTCCCAAGGCGAAATCGATCTTACCATCACCGTCGATATCGTGGGCATCAATGCAAACGTTGTCCAGCGGCGTTTGATCTTCGATGATCACACGCTTCTTCCAAGTCGGATTCTGGTACCACTGAACGCGGTTCTCTGACACCGCAACCACGTCTTGTTTGCCATCGCCATCGACGTCCGCAAGTGTCACCGCATAACAAACTTTGCCGATCTCAGGATCCAACACAATCGGCTGGAAGTTTGGCAACGATGATTGCGACCAGGTGATGGTGGGCAGGACGATTGCTGCGATGAAAGATAAGTAGAATCGCATGGTGGGATTTTCAGGTTGGTGATATGAAGGGATTTTAGCGGCAGGGCGCAAGCCCTCCGCTCTCACGCGGACCGGACGGCTCGCGCCCTAACGCTATAGTATAAGACCGGAGGGCTCGCGCCCTGCCGCTAATGTTTCGATGCGTTATCAGAACAACGAACCCAGCAGGCGGCTTCGTGATTTGGATCGTTTGCCGCACCGATCTTCAACAGCGGGCGATCGGTTCGACAGCGATCCTGGACCAACCAGCACCGATCCGCTAGTGCACATCCAGGGTACTCTCGATCAGGCGACGGAACTTCACCTCGCAAAATAATTCTGCTTCTTTTGGCACTTTCAACCGGATCCGGAATCGGCACCGCCGACATCAACGCTTCGGTATAGGGATGTGTCGGACTGGCATACAAGTCAGACGCTTTGGCCAATTCAACAATCCGCCCCAAGTACATCACCCCGACACGCGTGGCAATGTGGCGAACGACAGCCAAATCGTGCGCGATGAACAGATAGGATAAACCAAGCCGTTGTTGCAGGTCCATCAACAGATTAATGATCTGAGCCTGGATCGAAACATCCAGCGCCGATACCGGTTCATCACACAAAATCACCTTGGGCTGTACCGCAAGTGCCCGCGCGATTCCGATCCGTTGACGTTGCCCGCCAGAAAACTCATGAGGATATCGGTTCAAAAATCGTGGATTCAAACCGACAAGATCCATCAGCCGTAAAACTTCAAGCTTTAAGTCGCGACCGCGAGCCAACCCGTGAATCGCGAGTGGTTCGCCAATGATTGATCCGATCGTCATTCTGGGGTTAAGCGAAGCGAACGGGTCTTGAAAAACCATTTGGACAACCCGGCGGTGAGGACGCATCGCCGCATCGTTCATCCCAGTGATGTTCTTTCCGTCCAGCAAGACTGTTCCAGCCGTTGGCTTTACCAAACCGACAATCGCTCGCGCGGTGGTCGATTTGCCACAACCCGATTCGCCAACCAAACCCAAGGTTTCACCCGGTGCGATATCAAACGATACGTCATCGACGGCGCGAATCAAACCTTGCTGGGCGCTGAAGAGCCCGCCACGGCTAAACGGAAAATAAACCTTAAGGTTTTTCACACTCAGGATCGGCTGGGTCATGATCGTTCCTCCGCCGCATCGGTCGTGGCACTGGCGACACTTTCACTGCGACGGGTTTCTGCCGCCGCGTCGTCAAACCAACATGCCGATACCTGTCCGTCGGCGACCTCGCGCAGTGGCGGATCGTCGGTAACACATTTTGTGACCGCCAGCGGACAACGTGGCCGAAACGAACACCCCGGTGGAATCCGTGTCATATCGGGTGGCTGTCCGGCGATCGCGTCGAGTTGTTGTGAATGATCACGATCAAGTCTCGGCAAAGATCGCAGCAGTCCGAGTGTATATGGATGCTTTGGCTGAGCGAACAATGGCCGCACGCTAGCTCGTTCGACCACACGACCGGCGTACATCACCATCACACGATCACAGACTCCGGCAACCACACCCAAATCATGAGTGATCAGAATAATGCTGGTACCGCGTCGTTTCTGCAGGTCCGCCAACAGTTCTAAAATTTGGGCTTGAATCGT
>DIUH01000268.1:7138-7550 GCA_002428205.1 Planctomycetaceae bacterium UBA6163 | reverse complement strand
ATGTTGAAGACTTGACCGGCGATACCGGGGTTCGCAGCCGCTTGCAGGTTCGCTCGGGCAATGTCGCCGACGTAGACGAAATCTCGCGATTGATGTCCATCGCCGTAAATGATGGGCGAATCGCCGGACAAAATCATCGATACGAACCGCGGGATCACCGCGCTGTATTCGCTTTTGGGGTCCTGACGCGGGCCAAAAACGTTGAAATATCGCAGGATCACGGTCTCCACGCCTTGGCCCGTTGTGAACGCCCGGCAGTACTGCTCGGCGGCCAACTTTGCTGCGGCGTAGGGCGACAAGGGATCGACCGGGTCGGATTCCCGTTTTGCGACAAAGGGCGAATTGCCATAGGCGGCGCTGGTCGATGCGAGGACAAGCCGGCGGACACCGTGTTGTTGCGCAGCGGAAAGCA
>DIUH01000268.1:6266-7033 GCA_002428205.1 Planctomycetaceae bacterium UBA6163 | reverse complement strand
GCTGGGCAACGTGGGCGATATTATGCTGGAACCCGGTGCTGAAGTTGTCCAGCACGCGGACGTTGCAGCCGGTTTCGAGCAGCAGGTCGACGAGGTGCGAGCCGATGAAGCCCGCCCCGCCGGTAACGAGGCAGGTCGTTTGTCGGAGCGTTTTTTGAGTGGCTGAGAAGTCGGGCGGTTGCATGATGGGATGAAACGCTGGGTTGCGGTTGACGGATAAAGGTTCGCCGTTTACGGCTTTGGCAGGAACGGAAACAGTTCGCGGACTTCGTCATCGGTCGGTTGGCGGCCGAACTCGCAAACCTCGAACGTTTCGGCATACTTGACGTCTTTGGCCGCTTCTTCGCCATACCATTTGACCAGCGAATCGCGATACCGATTCGCTTCGGCGCTTTGGCGATTGTGCCATCGTTTCCTGAGCCATTCTCGGCGTGCTTCGGGTTTATCGGCTGGCGGATTGGCGGCCATGATCGCCGCACTGCCNNCGATACCGCGATATCAGCTTTAAATGCATAAGGTTTTTGGAAACCGTCGCTGGAGTATAAGAAAACGGGATTCTTTTCAAGCGGCGGTGAATCGGGACAGAAGAACGGCACGGCGACCATATAAGCGGCGTCTTGTACTAAGATTCCGACATAACGATGATCGGGGTGATAATCCCAAGGGCGATGACAGATCACGATGTCGGCCTTCCAATCGCGAATCAAGCGTGTGATCGTGCGGCGATTTTCAAGTGTTGGCAACAATTCGCCGTCGTGAATGTCCAG
>DIUH01000268.1:3630-6241 GCA_002428205.1 Planctomycetaceae bacterium UBA6163 | reverse complement strand
TTGACGGCGTGGCCGGCCTTGGCCCACAGCGCGGCCGAACCACCAGCTTTGTATTCTGCATCGTCAGGATGCGCTCCGAAGACGATGACACGAATCTGTTTTTTGGCGTTCGGGTCGGCTTCCTGGCCAAATGCCAGGGCGGGAACAAACGCCAGCGACAAAATGAAGACGGCAAGAAACCGGCGAGTGATTAGGCGACAAAGCATGACAGATCATCAGGTGGGAGGAAGCGGGCGGCAGTGTCTTTCGACGGACCATTAATGTAATCCGATCGAAGCCGCTGGATCACTCCCCCCCTCTGCAAATGCTCCAGTGTAAAACGATTGTCCCCAATCGTTCGTTATTTTGAGCNNGGGACAATCGCTCTACACTTGATTTTGAGCGATTAGGGACAATCGCTCTACGCTTGGTTTTGAGCAATTGGGGACAATTGCTCTACAATTGATTTCAAGCGATTAGGGACAATTGCTCTACAATTGTTGTCCGCGAATTAGCTATGCCGCTGAGCGGCGACGCGATGAACGCTTGGAAGCCGGTGGTGACGCCTTCGCCCGCGTGGTTTCCTTCAGCGGTTGGCGGATTTGCTTGAATGCATTGAGCATTGCGACCGCATCGCGAAATCGCTTGGTCGGATTCGGCTCAATGGATTTCCGGATCAGCGCTAGATATTCCGGCGACAGCACCCGTTTGACCCGCGCGGCGCCGGGCAGTGGGGCTTCGAACGGATAGGCCGGTAATTCGCCAGCAAACATCCGGTACAGTACCAACCCGAGGCTGAACACGTCGCTGCGAAACGTAGGTTTTCCCATCGCTTGTTCGGGTGCCATGTATCCGAGCGTGCCGCTGGCGGAGTGATCGCATCGGCCGCGATGGATTCTGGCCAAGCCAAAATCGGTCAGCCGAAGGTGGTTATTAGCAAACAGAATAAAATTATCCGGTTTGATATCGCGGTGCAAAATCTTGTTGCCGTGGGCAAAGGCGACTGCGGCGATCATCTGTTGAGCAAGATCGACAGCGGTTTGACGGCCCATGCGACGTTGCAGTCGAGAGTCAAGCGATTCAACGCCCAGCGGGAACACCATCACGAACCGGCCGTCGATGAAGCGGGCGTCTTTCAACTGGACGATATGCTCGTGTTCCAGTTTGGCCATGATACGAACTTCGCGCTGAAGGTCTTCCAGCGACGCGGCGTCGGCCACATATTTTTCTTCCGGCACTTTGAGCGCGACTTGACGATTTTCGATCTGATCCAAAGCCGCGTAGACGGTTGCAAACCCGCCGTAGCCAAGCTTTTTAATCAGGCGATATTTGTCTAGCCGGCTGCCGATTCGCAACGATCGTACCACTTCGCCATCGCCACAAAAAATCTTGAGTGAAACCGTCATCCGATAATGGCATCCTGGGCAAGAACCACGCCAAGTTCGATCCGTCTGCTTACCCCAGTCGCTGCAATTGCAAACGATTGAGTGAATCAAACCACATTCCGATCGCCGTCATCACTGCGCACGATTATCGCAGATCCACCGATCAAATGCTTCAATCGTCACAATCGCTACCCCGCCAACAACCTTTTTGACGCAACGTTGCCCAAGTCGTGCCGCCGGTTGCCCCCTTTCGGCAGACACGCCAGTGTCTAGACTTCGCCTACGGCATCGTCGGTTGCTGCAAAGCAGCAAAAATGTTGGCAAATCGACGTTTACCAGTGCCTCTGCTTGACTAATCGCCGACCACTTGTTGATTCATCTGCCCACCGCCTTCAACGTACATCGCGTTGGATTGACAATGTAGACTTTCAGCCTCGAATTCCGCGACAATTTTCCCAAAATAGCTACAGCCATGCGTCCACCCGACATGCTTCGACCGATCGAGATCACACGTCGTTACCTGACCGGTTCACCCGGCAGCGTGCTTTACCGCTGCGGCGACACGGTTGTCCTCTGCACCGCGTCGATCCAGGACAGCGTTCCGCCGTGGATGGAAGGACGCGGAAAAGGTTGGGTGACGGCCGAATACAACATGTTGCCGCACAGCACTTCACCGCGAAAAGGGCGGGAAAGGGCGGGAAAGGTCGACGGCCGAACGACCGAGATCCAGCGTTTGATCGGGCGCAGCATGCGGGCGGTCGTCGACTTGGTCGCACTGGGCGAACGGAGCGTGACGGTCGAT
Source organism: Planctomycetaceae bacterium UBA6163 (assembly GCA_002428205.1). Classification (GTDB taxonomy): domain Bacteria; phylum Planctomycetota; class Planctomycetia; order Pirellulales; family Pirellulaceae; genus UBA6163. The sequence continues at coordinate 4,075 of DIUH01000268.1, read as the reverse complement.
TGCGATGTCTTGCAGGCCGACGGCGGCACGCGAACGGCCGCGATCACGGGTGGCTACATCGCGTTGGCCGATGCGATCGCGTCGTCGATCCCCGATGCGATCGACGCGTCGGGGATGCCCAAACCGGGTGGGCCGCTGAAGGACAGCGTCGCCGCAGTAAGCGTCGGAGTGGTTGACGACAAGGTTTGGTTGGATCTGGATTATCAACTCGACAGCCGTGCCGATGTCGACATGAACGTCGTGATGACCGGAAAAGGACGCTTCATCGAAATCCAAGGGACCGGTGAAGAAGCGACCTTTGACGAAGACCAACTTCAGGAATTACTTCGTTTTGCAAAGGCGGGGATTGTTGAATTGACGCAGCGCCAACAGCAGGCATTGTCGCATTGAAGCGTTCGAACCGCTTGCGAAGGCTTTCCATTGGTTGAACGAGGAATCGTTTGTG
>DIUH01000268.1:973-3608 GCA_002428205.1 Planctomycetaceae bacterium UBA6163 | reverse complement strand
AGTTTGGTGATCGCTTTTCCTCGCCCAACGGTGAGCTGGATTTCTGATGTCATTATTGAGCCAAGCGGCTTAATCCGCTAATGGGTCGACCAGCGTAAGATCGCCTCGTAGACACGATGCATGATGTCGCATCGATGGAGATTGAATTCTTCTGGATGAGGCGGCATGCGTTCGCAGTCCCGGCCTTAGCCGGCTTTCGCTTCACAGTTCCGTTTCAATCGGTCTTCAATTGCCGCCTAAAGGCGGAACTACGAACACAGGGCCTAGTACCGCTTTCAAGAGTGGACAATCTTGGGGGACTTGCGATCCGGCGCGATACTTCGCCAACAATTCCTTCGACCTTGCCGCCAACATCCGTCGCACTTCACGGCGTTTCCCTTTGACCCGTGCAATCACCATTGAATCATAACCCGTTGTCTGGTGTCGCATCCAAGCGATCACTGCCGACTCGGCTCGCTGCTCAACGGGTATCCGTTTGGTGCGCGCGACTGTACCGCTGCCGACCGGCGTCGCATGGTCGGAAATCGCTTGTGCCATCTTTATCGCGATTGTCGAATACTGTGAATGAAAGTTCAAGAAAGCGAGCACCGCGCCAGTAAAATCTTCTACATATTGCTCTTGAACGATCTCGCGCCGTTTTGCGTCCGCCTCGCGTTTCTTAGCATAAGCATCCGTGGAACGCTCCGCTTCGACGCCCGCACGAACTTTGGCGATCGTTTGGCCATCGGCCCAAATCCCTTGCGAGAAAACTCGGCGTCCGCGTTTCTCGGTCACAACCCAGTGATCGCCCGCCGCCTTGACGCGTCGCGTAATCATGGCATCGCCCGGCGGCAACAATTCCCATCCAACTGGCACATCGATCACCTTGCCGCCCGCATCGCGAACCGTCCGCTCTGACGGTCCAGGCGAATAACCCAAATCGCTCATCCTTGAATCTCTTTAAGCATTATGAACAGTAACAAACTGGTACCCTGCAACCATCACTTTTTATCACTTTGATGATAAAACGTCGAGCCGAATCGAAAGNNCGGCAACAAATTGGGATCGGTCGTTAAATGAGAATCGTGCTGCTTTGCAATCCTGCCACGGGCAAACGCATCGATTCGATCGCCGCTCACACCGAGCGTTGTCCCCGGCTGGCATTTTCACGCGTCGGCACTCGCCTAGCCACCACAAATTGGGATCGTTCCGCAAAGGTTTGGGATACTAAAGATTGGACCCACGTTTTTACTTTCGGCAATGCACCCTGATCGACATTCAGCTATCATGGGCGAATAGACGATACCCCTAAACCACCCGGCATTGAAATGAATGTCGAAAACGCATCCGCGTTCTCTCGCCTCATTCTGATTGCGATCGCTCTTTCCGTTTCGGGAAATGCGTGGGCCGATGACCAGGCAGATTTCTTCCACCAACAGGTCGAACCGATTCTGCGTCAGCATTGCTATGGCTGTCATTCGCATGCATCCGGCCAGATGGAAAACGGCCTGGCACTCGATTGGAAAAGCGGGTGGGTCGTCGGCGGCGACCGGGGCCCAGCAGTGGTGCCAGGTAACCCCGATGAAAGTCTGCTGATCCGCGCGATCGAGCATCGTGATGGCGATCTGAAGATGCCAGACGAAAAACTCGCCGCCGCTGAGATCGATGTATTGGTACAATGGGTGCGACAGGGAGCATTTGATGATCGTGTTGCCACGCCGTCCGATAATGATAACGATGACGATCCTTGGTGGTCGCTGAAGCCGTTGGTGGCTGTGCCGATTCCACAAACGGCGACTCCGACAGGCGGCACAACCTCACATCCGATCGATGCATTCATCGGGTTGAAGCTCGCGGACGTTGGCCTGGAACTATCACCGGACGCGACACCACGAACATTGATTCGGCGACTCTATTTCGATCTTGTCGGCTTACCACCATCGCCCGACGAAGTCGCACGCTTTGAAGCGAACCCCAGCGAAACGGCTTACCTGCATTTGGTCGATCAATTACTCGCTTCCCAACATTATGGTGAACGTTGGGCACGCCATTGGTTCGACACGATCCACTTCGCCGATTCGCATGGATATGAACACGATGTCGGACGCGATCACGCTTGGCCCTATCGTGATTATGTGATCAAGGCACTTAATGATGATTTGCCATGGGCAACGTTCATCCGTCAACAGTTGGCAGTCGACTACTTTGAACCCGAGTCAAGCCACCTCACTGCGGCGTTGGGATTCCTTGGTGCAGGAACTTATGACCACAGCACCTATATCACCGGCCCCGTAACGTTCGATTACCTTGCCCGTGACGATCTGCTGACACAGACCATGGCGGCTTTTGTTAGTTCGACGGCAAACTGTGCCCGTTGTCATGCCCATAAGTTTGATCCGATTACTCAAGAAGATTATTACGCGCTGCAAGCGGTCTTTTCGGGGGTCGTCAAGGGTGATGTTCGTTATGACGCCGATGCAGAGGTAGCCGCCCTGCGTCGTCGCTTGGCCGCGATGATCGACGCGGCGAGTCGTGGTGACAAGACCGCATTGCAATCACCAGACTGCCAAGAATTGGTCGCGAAATGGACCGTCGATCATGGCTCAGGCGCATCGTGGAAACCGGTCGACTTGCAATCCTTTGTCTCAATCGAAGG
>DIUH01000268.1:0-947 GCA_002428205.1 Planctomycetaceae bacterium UBA6163 | reverse complement strand
TTGCCACACGATTCGTTACCGATGAAGGGGCCCGGTCGCTGCAGCAATGGTAACTTGCACTTATCAGAAGTGGTTGTGACAGCGTTTATGCCAGGGGAGAACACTGGTAAGCCGGTTGCAATCTCACAAGCGACCGCCGACTTTGACCAAGCGGGATGGGGCGTGCATCGCGCCATCGATGGTGATGCGAAAACCGCTTGGGGCATTCACCCAGCCGTCGGCCAACCGCATCACGCGGTCTTTCAGCTGACTGATCCGCTTGACCTGCCAGCCGGCTCTTCGCTGACCGTCACGCTGAAGCAATTGCACGGCGGTTCACATTTGATCGGCGCGTTTCGTCTATCGGTCACTGAAAGCCCCACGACAAAAATCATTGCGCTGCCACAGGATGTCGAGCAAGCGTTAAAAATCGAACCTTCCCAACGGACGCAATCACAGTCCAGCGCCATCGCCGGTCACGTTGTAAAGATCGCCGCCCAGACGCAGCTTAGCCAATTACCCGAACAAGCGACGGTCTATGCCGCATCGTCTTCAGTCGGCATTCCCTTGGGCGGCGGAAAAACTCAGCCCGCCAGCATTCCGACGCCAAAAATCGTCCACCTGTTGCAACGTGGCGACATCAATAAACCTAAAGATCAGGTTCCGCCGGGCGCCCTATCGGCCCTAACGCACTTGCCGTCGCGATTCACCGAAACCGTGTCGCAAAGCGAATCGGCTCGACGCGCTGCGCTCGCTGACTGGATCGCGGATCGCGACAACGTGCTCACCTGGCGCAGCGCCGTCAATCGTGTTTGGCATTATCACTTTGGCCGCGGATTATGTGATACGCCCAACGATTTCGGACGCATGGGCGGCGCGGTTTCGCATCCCGAATTGATCGATTGGTTGGCCGTATGGTTTCGCGACGATGCCGCAGGGTCACTCAAGAAACTGCACAGGATGATCGT
>DIUH01000435.1:6180-7313 GCA_002428205.1 Planctomycetaceae bacterium UBA6163 | reverse complement strand
AGCGTGGGTCAGATGATTCTTGGGGGAATCATGCGAGCCAATCCGCTGACCTACCCGATGGTCGAACTTCGCCGATTGCTCTACCCGGCCGTCGATTTTGCGGCCAGCGGTTTTGCCCCCAATGCGGCGATCTGCTGGAGCGTTGCGATCGTATTCATGCTCACCACGACGGCCATCGCCTGGTCGCTGATGCGTGGCAGCCGCCGAGCCGATTTGGTGACTTGATTCTCAAAACAAACCCACCCATTGCACACCCGATCGATTTCCAAAACGAGGTGAACTCTCATGCGCACCGCCATTCACATCGCGTTGATCCTGTTGGTCGGTATCGGACTCGGATTGACCGTTCGTTCGCTACGTCGCGACGCCAAACCGGTTGATCCCATCGCCGTCTTTACCAACGATGGGCCGGTCGATCCCGATACCGTGTCTGAAGACGAACCGTCGATGGCCCCCGAAGGCTGGATGACCGATTTTGAATTGACCGAGCGTCAAGGCAACACGGTCAGCAGCGACGACCTGATCGGCCAACCCTACGTCGTCAGCTTCTTCTACAGCACCTGCCCCAGCATTTGCGTCCAGCAAAACCAGATGGTCCAGGAACTTCAAAAGGAGTTCCAAAGCGACGGGGTTCGTTTCGTATCGATTTCGGTCGATCCGGAAACCGATACGCCCGAAGCGATGCGGGAGTATGCCGCGCGTTTCGGTGCTGACCCAGAAAAATGGCTGTTCATGACCGGCGATCTGACCTACATCCGCCGCGTCGGCGCTGAAGTATTTCGCTTGGCAGTCGACCAGAAGTTTCATACCGAAAAGTTCGTCTTGGTCGATGCCAAGGGTGCGATTGTCGGTTATTACAGTTGGCCTGAACCGAAACAGTTCCAGAAACTGAAGGCCGACATCCGCAACATGATCACAAAGGCATAGCCCTCGAATGTGGCAACTCTTAGCCAGCAACCTTCCTCACGCGACGGCATCGCTAAACGCCGTCGCCACACTTTTGCTTCTCAACGGCCTGATCAAAATCAAATCCGGCCGAGCGCGTGAACACAAGAAAATGATGACCGCCGCATTAGGCGTCAGCATGTTGTTCTTGCTGCTTTATCTGCTGCATAAGGTTGCGCTCTATCAAA
>DIUH01000435.1:4470-6058 GCA_002428205.1 Planctomycetaceae bacterium UBA6163 | reverse complement strand
ACGGGCGTGTTGGTTTATCTGATGCTGTATCAGATTTATCCCCGCTAAGCATGCTGAAAATAGATCTTTTCGTATACCAGTTCGTATCGTCCATTTCACCCGGCGTTCGCCGGAGGAGCGGATGCGGTTGAGGCCGGGGAAAGTGGTACTTGAGGTGCTTTGGGTAAGCTGTTTGCAAAATGGCTTACCACCGCCTCGCCGAAGGCGTAAGAATTGACGCTCTCTGGGAGAGAGCTTTCGGCTATAAGATTACTAAGCTCAAACAAATAACCGTCCGCCGACATTTGGCCCGACGCTGGCTGTTTGACGGTTATTGATTTTCCCCAACCCGTGTGAGTCCTTTCACTTCTTTTGCCGAGCCTCAATCCACTGTGCGTATTCCAGAACGGTGATCCGACCATCTTTATTGGCATCTGCCGCCGACGGATCGACTAACATATCTTTCCATTCATCCGCCGTCAGTTGGCCGTCTTTATTCTTATCGCTTCGACTCATAATTTTCTCCGCATACTCAATTGTCTTTTGCTCTGGCTGTCCTGCGGCAGGTCCAGATGATGCTGCGATGGCGGATGTTGATGGGGAAGTTGATACGCCGCTGCGAGAATATCCACTTGACGATCGGGAACCGGTCCCCGAAGAGGACGACCCGCTAGACACCGCGACAGCACCGCTGGTGGCCGAAGCCGACGCGCCATTTCTAACCGCAGCGAGACATTCCTGTGGAGTGACAAAGCCGTCACCATTGAGGTCAAAACTCCCGAACTCGACGACCAACGACTTGGTCCAGTTCTTTGAATACTCTGCCATGCTGACCTGTTGGTCGCCATCGATATCCTTCTCGGCAAACCATCCCGGCAAACCTTCTGGTAAAGCACGCGTCATGGTAGCGAACGACTTGCGTCCATTATAAGGATCTGGAATCTCCGCTGGTTTACTGGATCGGCGGTCGCGTTGATCAGACTCTTTGCGATTTTGCGACTTTGCAACTTCGACCTGGGCGATTCGCATTCGTGCCGCACGCACTGCCAACTCACTGGCCGAAAGCTTGCCATCACCGTTGCGATCGAAATCGAGCGGATTGCCCGACCATCGACTGCTTAATTCATCGCCCGAAAGATAACCGTCCTTGTTTCGGTCATACCGTGAAATACGATCTTCCGCTTCCTTAATGTCGGCTGGCGTTACTTCCACCGACATCAATTCAGCCGAGGAGCCAAAACCGAGCACGGGGGGAAGAACCGGAGCCTCTCCACCGAAACCGGGCACTAAGGGTGGCGCGGTCATCGCCTCGTTAAGCCGCTGGGCTGAATCATCGCGTCCCCGATCAGAACCACCACTTGAACTGCTAGAACTTCCCGACTCGCGGCCAGCACGCATGCGGTCAAATGCCTCTTTGAGCTTTGACATCGGAATCGCTCGATCGGTACGAATGCTGGGATCATCACGCTGCAGACGCGAAATCATGAATCCTGCCGACCCTTCCATCTCCTCCGGATCCAGCATCCCGTTGCCATTGCGATCCAGACGGTCGATAAAACTGCTGGGATCAAACCCGCCGCCACCGCCAGGAAAGCCGCCACCAGGCGGT
>DIUH01000435.1:0-4445 GCA_002428205.1 Planctomycetaceae bacterium UBA6163 | reverse complement strand
TCTCGGTCGCCACCACGAAAATCAGGCGGTTGTGCAAAAACGGCCACTACCCCGCCGGGAATCCCCAGGGTAATGATGAATGCGAGAACGATTTTTTTCATGGCACCACAGTCCAAATCACAGGCATACGTCCGATTCCAACAGCACCGACAAGGGCCTTTTCAATCAAACCCCACGATAGCCGAACAGTTCCGTTATCGACAATTTCGACCGATTGGGTCGATCCCTACTGGGAATCACTGCGTCCAGCGGGTCGGCTGGCCCGGCCTACCGATCCGGTCAAGCTGTCGCCCAGTTCAGCCCTTGCCGCTTGGGCAATCTTAATCAACCGCTCTACCACATCACCGTTTTGGGCCGAAACATCCTTCGATTCGCCAGGATCGTTACTCAGGTTGTAAAGCGATTGAGCTTGGTTTGCGATGCGATATCCGTGTCGACTGGCGATCCCTTCAACCCCACTTTGCGTGATCGACTTGGGGGCCAGCGTACCGAACCCGGCCGGTTTGCCATCGTNNCGCCTCGTGAGGCGATTTCGCGCCGGGTTGGCCCAGCAAAACCGGTGTGATGTTTTTCCCATCGATCGGCTGTTTCGGCAGCGGAGCGTCGACCCACGCGGCAAACGTCGGCCAAAAATCGATCGTCATCATCGGCTCCGCACAAACTCGCCCGGCAGGAATCTTGCCCGGCCAACGCATCAGACAGGGCGATCGCACGCCGCCTTCAAACGCGGTCAGTTTTCCTTCACGAAGCGGGTGGGCATCGCCGGCATGCGCGCCATAGCTGAGAAACGGTCCATTGTCGCTTAAGAAAATCACGACCGTATTCTCGCTGACCCCCGCCGCTTCGATCGCATCAACGATTTTGCCAACCGACCAGTCAATCTCTTGGATCACATCGCCATAAAGCCCATTGTCGGATCGCCCGCGAAAATCGTCCGAAGCGAAAATCGGCACGTGCGGCATTACATGCGGAACATATAAGAAAAAGGGACGCTTGCGATGCCGGTCGATGAAATCAACAGCCCGCTCGGTGATCCGCCGCGTGAACAACCTTTGATCGGGATCGGTCTCGATCACCTCATCGCCATCATATAACGGCAACGGAGGCATGACCTCGGCCAGCGTCGGATGATATTTGCTGTTGTCATTCGAATAGGGGATTCCAAAGTATTCGTCGAAACCGTTTTTCAGCGGACTGAAGTAAGGCGACAGTCCTAAGTGCCACTTGCCAAACATCCCGGTGGCGTATCCCTTGGACTTTAACATTTCTGGTAACAGATATTCATCGGGATGAATACCCGCGGGACTCGTATGATTGAGCGCCCCTTCCATACCGACTCGATTGGAATAACAACCGGTCATCAACGACGCTCGCGATGCGCTGCAGACGGCCTGCGCGACGTAAAAGTCGGTAAAGCGAGTTCCCTGCTGGGCCAACTGATCGATCCGCGGCGTGCGATTCTTCTGAGACCCGAAACACCCCAGATCGTTGTAACCTAAATCATCTGTAAAAATCAAAACGATGTTGGGAAACGCGGCAGGCGAATCTTCTGCTGACACGACGGCAACCGTTCCTCCAACCAAGTCGGTAACCAAAAGAAAGACTGCTGTGGCCAACGCGCCAGTTGCGCGAAAGATCGATTTTTGCATTTGTCGTGACTTCGTTTAATCGTGNNAATCATGACGCTGACATGTCGGCAAGCGATCTTGCCAAAACTTCGACACCCTTAGCGATTTGATCGGGCGATGAGTATTCATCGGGGCGGTGCGACACACCGCCTCGACAGGGGATAAAGATCATTGCCACGGGCGAAATGCGTGCCATGAACAATGAATCGTGGTAAGCACGGCTGGTCATGTTTCGGTGCGACACGCCGCTTGCCTGGCAAGATCGCCTGATGCAGGTGATGATCGCATCGTCGCCGGTTGCCGGAGGATCGCAATTGCGACACTCGGCTTGAATCGAAACGCCTCGACGACCAGCGATCGCTTCGGCGGTTTTAATGATTCCATTGATCACCATGTCACGATTTGCCGCGTCGATATCGCGAATGTCGAGTGTAAAACGCACCCGCGACGGAATCGAGTTCACCGCGCCGGGATGTACGGACAATTCACCGACCGTGGCGACGAGGTCGCGACTGTCACAGTGATGGGCCGCTGATTCGATCGCGGAAATCATCTCAGCGGCCGCACACAAGGCATCTTTGCGCTGCGGCATCAAGACGGCGCCTGCGTGGCCGCCTTGCCCGTTGACTTCAAACGCATAAGTCGCCGGTGCAGCGATCGCGGTCACAATACCAATGTCGATTCCAGCGGACTCCAATTCGGGCCCTTGTTCAATGTGCAATTCGACAAACGCCGCATAATGGCCTGGGGCCAAAGCGACATCGTTGATCGAGCCGACGAATCCACCACGGCTTCTCACAACATCATACGAGTCGCCCGATGCATCGACTAACTGCGCCAGCCGATCGCCCGACATCGCACCGGCCATCACTCGGCTGCCGGTACAGCCGATTCCGAAACGCGTCGGTTCTTCGGAAGTGAACATCACCAGTTCGATCGACCGTCGAGGCGAAAAGCCGCTGCGCTGGAGCGTGCGGATCGCTTCCAATCCGCCCAGGACGCCGACCGTGCCGTCATACATTCCGGCGTGCGGTATCGCGTCGGTATGAGAGCCTGTTGCGACCGCCGGCAGCGTGTCGTCACTGCCGACCCACCTCGCAAACGTATTGCCGATCGGATCGGCGCGGACTTGCAAACCCGCATCCTCATAAAGCGATCGCAGGTAGGCTCGCGCCCGGAGATCGGTTTCGGTGAAGACGACTCGTGTGACCGCTGGCGACGGCTCGGGACAATCGCTCAGCGTCGCCAAGTGGTTCAATTCGTTGATCAAGCGGGTCGCATCAACATCGATTGAGACTGCCGAATCGGTCATTTTCGCGGCTCGGTGTTCCAAAGGTGTCGAACAAAGAAATCGAGCCTTCGTCGATCGCCGTAAGGACTGCTGCCCGCCCCGTGGCCTGCACCGGGAATCAACAACAATTCAAAATCCTTGTCGGCTTTGATCAAGGCGTTAACGACCTGCATCGTCGAAGCCGGATCGACATTGCGGTCGAGTTCGCCGACGGACAGCATCAATTTTCCGGTAACCTTGTGGGCACCGGTTACGTTGGATTGCTGTTCATAATGCGGACCGATCGGCCATCCCATCCATAATTCATTCCACCAGATTTTGTCCATCCGGTTGTCATGGCAACCACAATCGGCGAACGCGGATTTATAAAAGTCGCCATGATCAATCAGGGCTCGCATCGCGTTTTGTCCACCCGCCGAACCGCCCCAGATCCCGACTCGCTCGAGGTCCATTTGCGGAATCTCCTTCGCCGCCGCCTTCATCCAGGCGATTCGATCCGGAAAGCCTGCGTCAGCAATGTTCTTCCAACAAACATCATGAAACGCTTTGCTGCGATGCGACGTGCCCATGCCATCGATGCGGACAACGATAAATCCAAGGTCCGCAGTCTTTCGCAAATCGATGAAACGTCCGAATGATTTAGGCACGTGGGCCGAATGGGGGCCGGCATAGATCAATTCCAACACGGGATAACGTTTATCCGATTTCGGATCAAAGTCATATGGCAACACGATCATGCCATAAATATCGGTCTCGCCATCGCGTCCCTTGGCGACGAAACGACGCGGCAGGCTGCCCGCCGCTTCGGCAAACTCGGATGCATCGGCACGGGCAAGCGTCGCGACCGGTTTGCCATCTGCCATCCGTCGCAGTTCCGTCACCGGCGGCAGGTCGACGCGACTATAAGACGCGACAAGGAATTGCCCATTAGGCGAAATCTCCCAACTATGATTTCCATCGCCGTCGGTCAGCGGGACGACGGTATCATCATCCAAAGAGTATCGCACCAGATGAAGATGATAAGGATCTTGGTCGGGATAGAATCCGCCGACTGCAGCCAAGACGGTTCGTCGATCGGTATCGACATTGATCACTTCGCGAACCGCATATTCGCCTGAAGTGATTGGTCGAATCACTTCACCGGTCGATTGGCGGATCAAGTACAAATGATTCCAACCGCTCCGCTCGCTCATCCAAATCACTTCGTCGCGATCATCGATGAATTGTAAGAATTTCTTTCCGGCATAGTCGACAAACGTTTGGCTGACTTCGTCGACGATCGCTCGCGTTTTGCCGTCGGCGACATCGATCGCAAGAACTGATAATCGTTGATGGCCACGCTGGTTATAGACCATACGAACGGCTTGACCGTCGGGGTGCCAATTGACGTTGGTAACATCAAAAGGGTTCGATGCGATTGCAGGATCGATCTTATGATGAGTGGCCGCGTCAATACCGAACACTTGTAATCGAGGATGATCAAGCGTATCGCCCGGTTTTGCGTAACCGAACACCGAAGTCTTCGG
>DIUH01000349.1:17791-21590 GCA_002428205.1 Planctomycetaceae bacterium UBA6163 | reverse complement strand
GTCGCTTCCTGCGGCGAATCATTGGCCCAAACATCCGTCGCCAACGCCGCGTCGCTCAGTCCCGTTCCATACCCGCCTGATTCATTGGAAAACAATCGGTTGCCAGCCAGTTTCCCCGCCAACTCATCCTCAATCCCACGCTCAAGAAACGATTCTTTCAACGATTGGGTGTGAATCGCCACAAGATTGTCCGGCTCATCGATTGCCGCGATCTGCTGAACCGCCTTGTCGATCCACTGCATGACCAGCGGGAATTGATCGCGATACGATCCCGTGACGCTCAGCAGCACGTCGATCCGTGGTCGCCCAAGTTCACTCGACGCAATCGTCTCTAAACCCTTCACTCGCCCCGCATCATCCCATACCGGCTTCACACCCATCGCCCATAAGACTTGCGATTCCATCACCCCTTGGTGACGCATCGTCTCGCCAGCCCAAAGTGAATAGGCAACCTTTTTGGGGAACTGGCCTTCATGCGTTGTTTGATGTTGTTTCAACCACTCATTAAACGCATCGACACCGATATCCCAAGCTTGACGCGTGGGCACACGACTGGGATCAAATCCATAAAGATTTCGACCCGTTGGTAAACTCTCTGGATTACGAACCGGGTCGCCGCCATAACTGGACGCAATGTGTTTTCCATCCAATGCCTTCAACAGCATTTCCAACTCTTCATTCTTTGCCAGTTCACGTTCAAGCCGCTGAGCACGTTCGGCAAGCTCTTGTAAGACAGCGGGATCGAGAACTTTCGACTCCGCACGATTCGGAACCGAAGTTGGCTGTGCATTTTCTGCATCCTCTTTGCGAAGATCCAGCTTGCTGGCCGCGACCGGATCGGCCAGCGCGACTCGCAGCCACCTTGCCGGACGCGACTGAAGCACCTTCGCAGAGTCGAGCAAAAACACTTCGTCAATATCCTCACCCAGTGCGTCGATCATCGGCTTGCGCAACATCTGCATCACCATCGCGAAGCGTCGCTCGGCGGTTGGCACTTCGCCAAATGCGGCCAAACCCTGTGGTTGGGCTGATTGGGCGATGTCGTCCAGATAGGGATGCAATTCTTCAATGAATCGTTCAAAGTCTGCCGCGATCTCGTCTTCGGTCCAATTCAAATCGCGATGAAGTTGGTGTTCCACAAACACGTCCAACAACCTCGACTCCAATTCCTTGCGAACAGGCCCCGGCGCGACCGTCTCCCAGTCATGCATCAGGTCGTGCATCTCATGCAGTCCCGGTCGAAATCCCGCTGGTGAAAACATCGGCGTTAAGTGGCTGATGATGACCGCGCGGCCACGCCGTTTAGCCGTGATCGCTTCGCCAAGGTTATCCATGATATAAGGATACACGTTGGGCAGATCCCCCAGCGCGACGTAAGGATCATCATGAACCGACAACCCGCGTTCCTTTCCGGGACTCCATTCCAGCGTGCCGTGCGTGCCAAGGTGGATCAGCGCGTCCGCTTCCCACTCACGTCGCAGCCAAACATAAGTCGCAAGATACTGGTGACTTAGCGGCACCGTCGAACGATGCTGGATCCGATTCTTCTTTTCCCCCAAGTCGATGCTTGCGTTCACAGGATGCCGCAGCGGTTGTGGCATGACAACGACGCGACCGATCTCGACGCGCGGAATCACAAAAGCCGAGGCGTCTGCCGGTCCCCAGTAGGCTTCGATCCTGGCTTGCGTTTCTGGCGGAAGCTGGCGGAACCACTGCAGGTATTCGTCAATCGAAAGCGTACCTGCAAGATTATCCGCCAACAGTTCCGCAGCTAGATCAGGCTGGTAGAACGATTCGAGCGTTCGAATTACTCGACGCGTAATCTCGTCGGCCTGCAGCGTCTGCGTCTCATAACCCGCATCCACCATACCACTAAGGATGTTCTCCACACTCTTGGGGACATTCAGAAATGACGCCCCGAAGTTCCCTTCGCCCTGAGGATAATTATAAACCATCATGGCAATCTTTCGTTGACCAATCGGCGTTCGCTGAAGCCGAATCATCGAAGCCGCTTTCGCCGCGAGCGCATCGATTTGCTCCTCCAGCGGTTGCATGCCACCGGACTGCGGATCGCGCGCTGAGATCAATAGCGGATCGATCATCCCCGCCAGTTCGCTGGACGTGTAGTAATAGGAAATATCTACCAGCGCTAACCCTTCGGCACTCGCTCGCCACTGCGATTGATCCATCGCCAGCGCCGGCAACGTCTGAATCACCGGCATGTCCATTCGATCGAATTCCGCTTTCCTTTCATTGGGCTTGAATACCAGCGCCGCGTTGATCATCAGGTCTGCGATCGGTTGCTCACCCCCGGCTCGACGCGTCATTTCGAAAAACAGGTTTGGATTCTGCCTTGGGCCAAAAAAGGCATAAGCCCGAAGTCCCCGCCGCTGCAGCGCCGCGATCAATGAATCCAACCAATCCGTATCCTCCGACGTGAACACCGCACCATTGACCGCAATGGCAACCACTGCGGAACTCGCCCCTTCACGATTCTCTCCACCAACATTCGCTTGCAATTGCGTGGCAAGTTCCGATGGCATAGCAAGTATCGTGGGCCAGTCCGGGTGATAGTACCCCTGCGTAGGCAACACGATCGCCTCAGGCAAATCGTCATCCGCGAAATCGCCCTTCAATGCCCGAACCAAACTACGAGTGTTCTCGGTTCCACCAAAACGCAGATACTGGCGAATGCGATTGGCCCATTCCGCCGATACGCCGAATTCGGATTGAAGCGATTCCAGGGCAAACGTTTCGCCACTGGCAACCACCGCTAACTCACCCACAAGCACATACTTTTTTTCAGCACCGACAATGACATCAGCAAACCGCGCAGCGATCGTTTCTGCGACGCTGCGGTGCGGCGTATCGATGATTAAAAACTCGCAATCGCGAAGCGCGAGCGACAACTGCTCAGTCGTCGTCTCATCGGCGTTCAGAATCGCCAGTTCGATACCCTCTTCTTTCGCAGCATCCAACAATCGCTTGTTTTTCAGCGGCAAAACCAGATAAGTCGAAAGGACGACGGCACGCGTCTCCTTAACAGGAACGTCTGTCGTCTGCGCATCACAACCGTTTCGCTCACCACGGTATAAGCAAGGCAGAATCGTCGCCACAATCGTCAGACAAATTCTCAAAAACTCAGGCTTCGATCGCATCATCTTATTACTCCCTGGCCGTTGGTACATAGACCATGCTGCCGTCTTTCAATCGATAAGCGGTTCCCGCCATTTCGCCATCACCTTCGACCGAACCGCCGACCGACTGAAACTTGGTGACTTTCCTACCGTCTTTCACAATGATCTCCATATTGGGTTTTCCCTCGTTACGGATGATCGTCACATTTTCATTGTCCAAAGGACGCAGTGGGTTTTCGATGACGGCGATCAAAAGCACCCCAATCACGACCAAAAACACATCGACCAAGTTGATTGTCGAAAGCATCGGGTCTTCGTCGTCGCTTTCAAGGATGAACGATCGTCGCCCGCTCGCGGATCTTTTCGAAGACCTAGTGGATGATGGAAGGGTCATGGCTTAACGTCCATCAGACGAGTCAATTCGCCCAGCAACCAGCGTCTGCGAATGGTGTGAATCCAAAAGGTGATCGAAGCCGAAACGAGCGCGATGATAACAGCCGCAAACGCCGGAGCGAGATTCTGAGCGACCTCTTGCGACGCCCCTGAAGAAACCGCAATGAGCGCCGGCCCCATCGGTATCATCGTTGCGACCAATCCCAGCATCGGCGCTATTCGACTGCACAACCGCAAACCTTCAAGCTCTTGCAGGACAACCAACTCCA
>DIUH01000349.1:0-17706 GCA_002428205.1 Planctomycetaceae bacterium UBA6163 | reverse complement strand
AAACAAAAACGCTTCAAGCGACATGATCGATCACCCCTAAAACCTTATTCATAGATCATCGCTCCATCCATACATTTGTCTTCGCAACTCGCCTTTCCCATCCAACTTGCTCTAGCTCTGGTACTTCGTCGTCCTCGACCTGAGGCCAACCGATACAGAGATAGGCGACCAATTGCCAACTGTCTGGCACATCAAGCAACCTCGCGATTTGCGGTGGTCGCAGGATCGAAACCCACCCCACGCCGACGCCTTCGGCCCGCGCCGCCAGCCATAAGTTTTGAATCGCCGCGACTACTGAATAAGTCACCGATTCTGGCATCGTCGCCCGCCCAAGGCCGCGACCTTGATCCGGGTGCGGTTCGACAAAAACCGCAAGATGCTCGGGCGCTTCCTTCAATCCCGCAAGTTTTAATTCGCGATATTTATGGGCAACCGTCGCGTCGATATAGCCTTCCGCTGCGATCTGATTTTGAAGTTCAAACTCGTCGGTGACCGCCGCCCTGATACCTTCTGATTTGACCGATACGAAACGCCAGGGTTGTGACAGTCCGACCGACGGCGCAAGACAGGCCGCTTCGACCCACCGCTCGATCGCTCCCGCATCGACCGGGTCGATGCGAAACCGCCGAACATCGCGACGCTTGCGAAACAGATCGTTCAATTGATGTCGAAACGTATCATTAAACGTTGTCGGCGACGGCGACTCGAATTGGTCTCGACTCGCATTCGATGCAATCGCTGGGCCTCGGTCGAGCAACGCATCGACCAAACGGTCGTTGCTCGCTTGATCACGCACGGCGATCCGCACGCAATCATTCAACCCGAACGATTCACAGTCACGCACCACCATACCTTGCCGCAATAGTTTTTCACGTAGCGAACGGGCATCGGCGGTTCTGAGTAAAAAGAAGTTAGCGTCGCCGGGAATGACTTCATAGCCAGCCGTCTCCAGGTCGTTGACCAACTTACGCTTGCACTGACGGACGTCACACAGCGCTGACTCGTAGTATGTTCGGTCACTCAGTGCCGCGATGCCTGCGGCCTGTGCCAGTGAACTGACGTTCCACGGGACTCGGCGGGCCCGAAGTCTATCACACGGTGCTTGATCCAGTACCGCAAAACCGAGCCGAACGCCTGGGATCGCAAACGATTTTGTCATCGATCGCAATACGATCAGGTTCTTATACAAACGCGAAACTGGCAACATCGATTCTGCGGTTTCGCTAAACTCGATATACGATTCATCGACGGCGAACCAAGTCTCCGAATTTTGCTCAAGCCACGATATCAATCGATCGCGGGGGATGACTTGTGCCGTAGGATTGTTCGGATTGCAAATCCAAACCAACTTAGCATCGAACGGTGCGTCATCGTCGCCTTTCGCTCCGCGAAAGAGCGGTTGGACGCTACTTTCGCGGAGCGAAAGGCGACTATCAACCGTCGCCAGTGCCAATCGACTCGCACGTTCATACTCTGAGAAAGTCGGGCCACATACCAATACTCGGTCACCGGGCTCGAGCAACGCACTAGCGATCATATGGATCACTTCGCTGCAACCGTTGCCGATCAACAATCGGTCACGACAGACGCCGTAGTGCCGGCTAATCGCGGTTCGCAATTCGTCGCTCTCGCGATCGGGATAATGGTCAATCACCGCCGCAGCAATCGCCGCAATCACCTTTGGCGAAGGGCCGTGGGGCAGGATGTTCGAACTGAAGTCGATCGCGTCTTTTATATCGATTCCATGACTCGCAAGCTCTCGAGGATCGATACCGCCATGGTACGCTTCGTGGTCGGCAGCCAAAGTTTGATCAGGGTGAGTCATCGAAAATCTCCCCCTAGCGAAGTCAACAGGATCAAACGCAACCCAATCACAACTGCAAGGCTCACCACCGCCGTGACCCACAGCAAACCAATCGCTCGCTCAATATCATTCACGCCCGGTAATCGCAGTCCAGCACCAAGCAGGTAATGCCCTTTTTTTTCGAGCGACACGCCCAACACGCCTGCCGCGGCACTCATCGGATTCCCCGCGTTGGGACTGGCCGTTAACTTTCGATCCCTCCACCAGATTCGAAACGCGGCTCCCAAGTTTCGTTCATAACAACCGCCAAAGACGACCATCACGATTGCTGTCATCCGTGCCGGAATCAGGTTCAACAAATCATCAACTCTTGCTGATGTTTTCCCAAGCCATTCCAGTTCTGGCGTGCGGTAGCCTAACATCGCGTCGCAAGTATTGACAAATCGATACACCATGGCCCCCGGCAAGCCTGCGATGGCAAAAAAGAAAAGCGGTGCGACGACCGAATCGCTTGTGTTTTCTGCGATCGATTCGATCGTTGCCGCTGACAGATCGGCGGCATCAAGCTGTGATACATCACGGCTGACGAGATGATAGGCGACCTGATATCGAGCGGCGATAAGGTCACCGCGTCGTAACGGTTCGGCGACGGCACGTCCTGCTCGTGACAGCGAACGCACACTGAAAGTCGACTTCAAAACCAACGCTTGGGCGACTACGGCGATTGCGACGGGCAGCTTCCCACAGCCACGATCGATCGCCCAACCGATCGCACCGACGCTGCTGATACCAATCGCAAGAAACAGCCCGCCATAAACGAATCGCTTGCCGTTACCTTGCTTCGGAGCCGATCTTCTCGCTCGAGCGATGGCGTTGCCCATCCACGCGACTGGGTGAAAACGATTCGGCGGATCACCTGCAACCACATCGATCGCAAACGCCAATACCAACACGATTGCAAGCGTCTCGTTGCTCATCGCTCGCCACGCCTTTCATATAAAGGCACCACAAACGGAGTTCCGTGAATCGGGTGGTCGATCACCGTCACGGGAATCCCAAAAGCGGTTTCAATCAAGGGTGGCTGTAAAACGTCCTTGGGCGTGCCAACGGCCAACAGCTTTCGATCGTGCATCAGTGCCAGGCGATCACCAAAGATCGAAGCATGATTCAAATCGTGTAACGACAAGACGACGGTCAAACGGCATTGCCGCGCCATCGATTGAACTCGCGTCAACACATCGAGTTGATACTTCAGGTCAAGCCCAGCCGTCGGCTCGTCGAGTAATAAGATCGACGCGTGCTGTGCCAACGCTCTCGCTAAAATCATTCGTCGCCACTCACCGCCGGACAACTCGGTGATGCGACGATCACGCAGTTCCCGCAAACCGCTCATCTCCAGCGCCTGATCAACTGCCTCGTGGTCCTTTGCCGTCAGCGGCAACCACCAACCTGCATGCGGCGCTCGCCCCAACTCCACAACGTCGCTGACGCGTAATTGCGACTCGCGATTTTCTTGCTGGGGCATCAGTGCGACTTGCCGAGCGAGTTCCTTAGCGGTCCGTTTGCGAATGTCGTCTTGATGAATGAGCACCACACCGGAGTCGGGCCGAAGCTGGCGACATAAGGTTTGCAACAGCGTCGTTTTGCCAGCTCCGTTGGCACCCAACAGCACTAGTGTTTCACCGGCGCGAAGTTCCAGCGAAACGCGATCGAGGATCGATTGATCGCTATAGGCAAATGAAACGTCTTGGGCGTGAAGTGGAATCATGCTTGAACGCCTCCCAAGCTGCCGCGAGTTCGCAACAGCAGCAGAAAAAAGGGGCAACCCAACAGAGCCGTGATGATCCCCACTGGCAACTCCGCCGGCGCAACAACGGTTCGCGCGATGGCATCGGAAATGATCAGAATCGTTGCCCCCACACAACCGCTGGTCGGAACCAGCCAACCGTGTCGCGGTCCCACCAAAAAGCGGCCGATATGCGGCGCGATCAGTCCCACAAAGCCAATAATGCCAGCCGATGAGACGGCCGCTGCGGTCGCAATACTCGCTGCCATGACGATCATAATGCGAAACTTAAATAGATCGAGTCCCAGCGACTGCGCCGCTCGTTCGCCCAACAGATTCGCATCCAGAGGTCGCGACAAAGTCCATAATAACCCGATGCCGACGAAAGAGCAGATGGCCGTCGCTTTCACCACATGCCAATCGTTTCCAGCGAGGCTGCCCATCAACCAAGAAAGTATCACAACAATCTTTTC
Organism: Planctomycetaceae bacterium UBA6163; assembly: GCA_002428205.1. Classification (GTDB taxonomy): domain Bacteria; phylum Planctomycetota; class Planctomycetia; order Pirellulales; family Pirellulaceae; genus UBA6163. Next base: position 13,643 of record DIUH01000349.1, on the reverse strand, counting down.
ATCGTTCAAAAACATTAGCAGTGAAACGATCGCGTTGATCATGCTGCTGAGTGCGACCCCGGCGAGCAGCAACGACAGGGGCGAACGATCCGAACCGAGCGATCCGATCGCAAAGACAACGACGACGGCGAGGATCGAACCACACAACGCCGCGATCGCGGTTGCCCCAAGCCCAAGGATGCTGACTTGCAATCCCAACGTCACGGCCAATGTGACACCAAGCCCAGCACCGCTGGATGCACCGATCACATAAGGATCGGCAAGCGAGTTGCGAAACAAACCTTGAAAACCGACGCCGGCAGCACCCAGTGATGCGCCCACAAGTAATGCCGACATGACGCGCGGCAATCGCAATTGCAGCAGGATCGCACGTTCGGTGGAGTTCGCATCCGATGTGGCGGTATCAAACAGCAGTAAAAGAATCTCGGATACGCCGATCGGCACAGCGCCGACGCCAAGACTGATCACCGCGCTGGTGAGCATGATGAAACCACACACGCAGAGAACAATCAGCGAACGGTTCAAGGTTTTGGTTCCGTGATGCGCTGGTGTCTAGGCTTTAGCCGATCTGCGAGCATATAAGGACCGCCAGAAGGCAACGCCACAAATTGCTGCCCCAAGCTTTCGTGCTCAGGTTCGTACTCGTACTCGCTTGGCCTGCAACGATGTCGAGTACGAGTACCGGCTGCGCCTGAGTACGAGTACGAATCCCAGACATTATTCAACCGGGCGTCTAAAGGCTGGACACCAACTTCAGGATAGGCGAGCGAAATCATCTCTTCGATCGCGTCGAGCAACCTTGGTCCGCACCGCGAGATATGATCGCCATCGACAATAAAGACTTGCTTCTGCTTGATCGCCGTCACTTCTGCCCAACCTTGTCGCGCCAGCATCTTTTCCAGACTGACACGGCTGGCGTGAGTCGATGGCGAAAAGATTATGTCAGGGTTGCGAGCCACCACGACTTCATCGCTGACCTTGGGATAGTTCGCCGTGGCGTCTTCAAAAATGTTTTGCATTCCAGCTAACCGCAACGCTTCGCCGATGAACGATCCTGGGCCTGCGGTCATCAGCGGATCGTCCCAAACCTCATAAAAGACCTTGCGTCGCTGTGATAGCGGAATCGCACTCGCACGAACTGCTATCTTCTCGACCCGCAAACGCATGTCAGCGATCAATTGCTTCGCTTCTTCAGCATGTCCGGTTACGTCGCCAAGCATGGTTGCTTCGGCGAACAATTGCTCCAGAGTCTCAGGGCCGATTGCGAGCGTAGGGATGTTGAACTGGGCAAGTGTATCCATCAGCGGTTGATGATGATCCCATTTGCACAGCACCAGATCGGGTTTGAGACTGACAATCTTTTCGCGACTGATGCTTTCCATCGTCCCGCCACCCACCCGCTCAAGCGTTTCGGCTTCGGGCGGATAGTTACAATTCTTCGTCACGCCCACCAATTGCTGGCCCGCGCCGATCGCGTACATCAATTCGGTCGCCGCAGGCATTAACGATATGATCCGTTGCGGTGTTGCGGCGAACCGCACTTCACGATCCAATCGGTCAACCGCAACACGTTCTGTGGTTTCCTGTGCAGCAGGAACGGTGGCGATTTGCATTTCGGATTTGCGGCCACAACCGAGCGAACACAATAGCAAGATCCCAAGTGCAACAGTTATGTGGCGGATCATCGATTCGGCCCTTCATCGTATGTTGGTACCATAGTTATCTTTCGCTCCTAAACGACATTGTCTGCGGCTTCTTTCACCGTCGATGCGATTCTTGTTGCGTTCACCGCTAATCCGGCAACCATCAGGTAAGTGGCAGACGCGTGTCGCGCAAGTGATTGATTAGCCCACCCCAATAGGTCGCGGAACTGGCGGCCAAGGGACGACTCGGGCACCACCCCCATGCCGACTTCACCCGATACGATAACCAGAGTCGCGCTGTGATGCTGAACCGATGTTACTAAACTCGCAACTTCGGCTCGCACACCCGCCTCAGCAGCGGCGAAATCGTCATGGTGCTTTAGCAAAATGTTGCTGACCAATAGCGTCAGGCAATCGAGCAAGATCACGTTTGGAATACTCTTCATCGATGCGATCGCATCGCCGACGCCCAGCGGTTGTTCGAGCGTAATCCAAGCCGCCGGACGATCCTGCCGGTGGCGCTCGATTCGCATCGCCATCTCGCCGTCACGCGATTCCGCCGTCGCAACGAACAATACATCGTCGGCCCCGAGCTCTTGTGCCAGTTCTTGTCCAAAGCGGCTTTTACCGCTGCGGACCCCACCGAGCACCAATACGATATTTGATGAACTCAAAACTCGACCCCTCGCTGCGGCTTGATCCCATGGCCATAAGGATGTTTAATCACTTTCATCTCAGACACCAGATCGGCCATTTCAATGATCTCCGGTGCGGCATTTCGGCCCGTCAAAACAACATGCAGCATTTCACGCTTTTGTGTCAGTTCGTCGACGATTGTCGCCACCGGGATGTATTCGTATTTGGTCGCGATGTTGATCTCATCTAAAATGACCAGATCGAACGACGGATCTCGCATCAGTTCGACCGCTTTTTGCCAACCTCGGCCCGCGGTCGCGATATCTCGCTGGCGATCTTGGGTTTTCCAAGTAAACCCTTCGCCCAGCGTATGCATTTCGACCGGCATACCCAGCGACGCGAGCTTTGCAAAGAATGCCGCTTCGCCGGTCGGGATCGCGCCTTTGATGAACTGCACAATGCCAACCTTCATCCCTTGACCGAGCGAACGAATCGCCATGCCGAACGATGCGGTCGATTTCCCCTTGCCGCCGCCGGTGTGAACGATGACAAGCCCCTTCTCGCGCGTCGCTTCGGCGAGCTGTTTATCCTTGATCTCATTCACCCGTTCCATTCGCTCTTTATGTTTTTGGTTCACTTCATCGGCTGATGACATGCGGTTGCTCCTGTGGCCAGATTATGTGGTCGAGTTGTTTCATATCGATGTGCGATTCAAAGGCATCGGCTAATTGTTCCAGCGATGCTTCGGTCGCATCGTTCGCTTTCGAGTCGAGAATTACCGATGCACCGAGCGAGCGTAGCCAGGCATTGCGAAAGGCGTCGTTGTGAAAGATGCCATGAAGGTAACATCCCCAAACGTGTCCGTCGTCCGAACGCGAACCGTCCAGAACTTCGTGGTCGACCGCCGCTCCGGTCCGCGTTATTCTTAACCAGGGTGAATGCGTAACGGTTTGGCCCACGTGGATCTCATAACCACGAAGCACCAGGCCAACGCTTTCTTGCGTGATCGAATCATTCAACACGGTTGCGGTGACTTGATAGGTTTGCTTTTCGTATTGAAAGGTCGTTTCGACATCAAGCAACCGCAGGCCATCGGCGGACGATTTCTTAGCAGTTTCAAATCCGTGTGGATTGTGGATCCGTTGCCCCAGCATTTGATATCCGCCACAGATACCAACAATCCGCACTTGTTGATGTGCAAGATCGACAATCGCATCGGCAAGCCCCGTTTCATGCATCCACTGCAGGTCACCGATCGTGTTCTTGGTTCCTGGCAGAATGATGACATCAGCCACACGGAGTTGATCCGGCGAATCGACGTAACGAAGTTCAACCGTCGATTCGTTTTCCAGTGGATCGAAATCATCGAAGTTTGCGATATGGGGAAAGCGGATGACAGCGATGTCTAGTTTGGACGCTCCGTCCTGGTCGGTTCGTTCGCGACGTGACCGACGATCCAACAGCGCCACGGCGTCTTCTTCAGGCAGCTTTAAGTTATTGATCCAAGGCAACACGCCCAGAACGGACGTGCCGCCGCGCTCTTCGAGCAATTCCACACCTCGATCGAACAAACGCAGATCACCACGAAATTTATTAACGATCAAACCTTTCACCAGCGATCTTTCTTCGGGCGCAAGCAGCCACAGCGTCCCGAGCAACTGGGCGAACACGCCGCCGCGTTCGATATCGCCGACCAGTATCACCGGTGATTGACAGTAACGAGCGACCGCCATGTTGACGATTTCGACATCGGAAAGATTCAATTCGGCGGGACTGCCGGCACCTTCGATGATCACCAGGTCATATTGGTCGCGAAGTCGATCGAGCGCACCGGTGACGGCAGGCCAAAACTCCATTTTGCGTTTGAAGTACTCCGAAGCGCCGATCGATTGATAGGGCCGGCCATTGACGATGACTTGCGAATGCGTGTCGCCTTCGGGCTTCAGCAAGATCGGATTCATGTCGGCGTGAGGTCGCACCGAAGCGGCGATCGCTTGCAAGGCTTGCGAACGTCCGATCTCCGAACCGTCTTCACAGACGGCTGCGTTGTTGGACATGTTTTGCGCCTTGAACGGTGCAACCCGAACGCCTCGCCGCGCGAAGCAACGACACAGCGCCGCGACCAGCAAACTTTTGCCGGCCGAGGAACTGGTGCCCTGAATCATCAGTGTTTTGCCTCGCGGCGACTGGCCGGTCATGGATGCGCGACAACTTCGCTTCCGTTGCGACTGACCATTGCGGCCAGCTGTTCAATCGGCAGGGAAGCCGTAATGAACGAGACAGAGCCATCGGTCATCAAAACATTAGCGCCGCCAGGATGAAACGAGTAAACTTCGTTATCATTGCTGCAATTCACTGAGCAGGTTCCTGGACGTATGGCTGTGTTGCCATCCACTTGTGCCCCGTCGACCAGAAAACCTTTATTATGGCTCGCCCAGACGCCGCCTGTTGGAAACGGTCTTGTCACCGAGGCTGTTCCGCTCCATGTCTTTGGCGTTGCGCCATCTGGTACGAGGCGACCGTTTTGAAACAGATCCGGACGTCCGGCGCACTCGACTACGAGGATTGTGTTTGACAGCCCGTCGGTGACCTCTGCCAGCCTGACGGCCTTTGACTTAAGGATGCCACTATTAAGCGGATCACTCAATCGCTGGTGTGCCGGCAATGCATTGTTAAGTTGTGAACTGATGCCGCCAACATTCGCATAGTCCGTAATCGCACCAGAGTAGAAATCTCTGGGCAGTGTTGTCATCGTCGTGGTGGTCGCATTCGCATAATTGATCAATACCGCCCATTCGAATCCACGTCGACCGGGAGCACTGGGACAGCGAAACGTCGGAACCTCGGTCATTACCGCCGTCGAGTTATTCGCGTCGTGCCAATTGAACTGCCAATCGTATTGGTCGGCTAGCGTGTTCTGCTCCATGAACGGAAGGATCGACGTGAACCAACTGCCCCGACGGGCGTTGAAATGGATGCCGGGCGCGGGGCCTGAAGACTGCGCCGGAAAAACCTTATGCGCAGATTCGTAATTATGAAGCGCAAGCCCTATCTGTTTAAGGTTATTGCCGCATTGCATCCGCCGCGCGGCTTCTCGCGCCGCCTGGACTGCTGGCAGCAGAAGACTGACCATAACCCCAATGATCGCGATTACGACAAGGAGCTCCACAAGCGTAAACCCGCGGTTACCAACGGCTATAGACTTCATCACTAGTTCCTCGATGATGATGTGAAGGCGAACCTTCAGCGCAGCAGCCATCGATAATGGAAACACCGTCTGCGAAATCGCCATCATTCGTTTTGGCAAGTGCGCAGCAGCACCCCAAGCCTAGACGAGATTAGAAAGCAATGCTTCGCGACAATGCCCAATTCCCCGAGGGCACTACCACTGATTCAACAGACGATCAGGCAGGTCTTCTGGCTTCCGGGTCAGCCTTCAACCACGCCTTCCCACAATTCCTAGAATCGCAGTGGCAAATGTGATCGTCGTTTCCGGTTACAGCGGCGGGACCGCAACGGATTTACACCGTTTTCCCTATTCTCCGAACTAGCCACACGCTAGTTCGGCACCTGAGTCCAGTGAAGAGTGTATGGCAACAAGCTGGAAAGTCAACTGGCAATATCCTTTGGCCAGAAACGCAAGGCAACGTTATTATGCTGGGCGCGAAACGATGAGACATTCGCAGGGGAAATCCAAAAGGGAGATGGTATTTCTTAAAATTGTGGTCAGAATCGCCTTCGATCCGCAGTCGACATCCGCGCTAGGATGCTGTTAGCAGAATCGTTTTTTTCCCGGCCTTAATCCCGGTTTTTGAATGCCTATTCCGTCCCCCTGCATCGGTGTTTGCACGATCGCCACTGATGGCACCTGCGAAGGTTGCCTGCGTACGCTTGATGAGATCGGTCGATGGTCGACAGCCAGCACCCGTGAAAAGCTTGAAATCTTGGATGCGACGATCGAGCGCGCAACCTCTCAAAAGTTGCCCGCCCAAGCGATCCAATCGCACCTCGATTCGCTGTGCAAGCCACCGGGCAGTTTGGGCGAACTGGAACGCCTCGCCTTCGAACTCTGTCGGATCCAAAACACACTCGCGCCAACAGCCAGCCCACGCCGACTTGTCGTCTTTGCGGCCGACCATGGCGTCGCCGCCCAACGCGTTACGGCGTGGCCGAGCGAAGTCACATCAATGGTTGTTGGGGTGATGGCGAAGCGAAAGTCGGCAAGCGGCGTGATGTCGCTCGCGTGCAATACCGATTATCGAGTCGTCGATGTTGGCTGCGCGCACTCACCGCGGGCTGTGTCAGATTTCGTTCAAGGTTCGCAATCGACTTTCTGGTCTCATCCGATTGCGGCGGGCACAAAGGATTTATCTTTGGGGCCAGCGATGTCAAGAACTCAGTTTCACGCCGCATGGCGAGTCGGCACAGCTCAAGCCGATGCTGCCGCGAATGAGCAGTATGCGGTTGTTGCCGCAGGAGAAATGGGAATCGGCAACACCACATCAGCATCCTGTCTGATCACTTTGCTATGTGGCGTATCGCCCGACGAATCGGTCGGCCGCGGTGCTGGCGTCAACGATGAAGGACTTAAGATCAAACGTGAGATCGTAACACAAGCGACTCGGCGCGCGATTCCATCGGTTATGAAGGAAGACTGGAAGGGAGTCGCTTGCGAAGTCGGAGGTTTTGAGATTGTTGCGATGGCGGCATTCTTCGTTCGTGCCGCTCAGCGACGACTGGTCATTGTGCTTGATGGTTTCATCGCAACGGCCGCCGCGTTGTTGGCAGAACGACTGTATCCCGGCACCGTAAGATCAATGATCGCCTCGCACCTTTCGGCGGAGCCTGGCCACGTCAAATCGCTCCAACACTTAGGCTTATCTCCATTTCTCGATTGGAATCTGCGGCTTGGCGAAGGCACCGGCGCGATCATGCTGATGCCACTGCTCGATACAGCGGTCGCTATGGCGACGCAGATGGCAACGCTTGACGATGTGACTTAGGAACCGATTCGTGTCCGACCCTCAACCGCGCCAATCATTCGTAAAAAACCAATGCGAAGCGTTCTTAGCCGCCGTGCAGTTTTTGACACGCATTCCGATCAAACTGCGATTAGTGCCAGATCTTCCCGAACGTTATCAAGAAACACTCGCACGCGGCGTGATCTACTTTCCCTTGATTGGCGGGCTGATTACGGCAACCACTTCGCTGGTAATTCTTTTGTTGCTGAGTGGGTTACCTGTTGCGCTGGCAGTGATTATTGGCTTAGCGTTTGAAGCGATGTTGACAGGCGCATTTCATGAAGATGCATTAGCCGATACTTGCGACGCGTTGGGCGGTGGTTGGACTCGCCAACAAGTCTTAGAAATATTAAAAGATAGTCGCCTGGGAACTTATGGGACACTCGGATTAACGCTTGGTCTGCTTTGCCGCTTCTTCTGTCTGGTTGCCCTGGCGGAACAGCGCTATGAGTTATTTTTGATATCGCTGGTCGCGTCGGGCGCTATCGGGCGATGGGCGATCCTATGGTTAATGCATACGCTTGCACCAATCGAAGATCGCCAGACGCTCGCTCGCACCGTGGCCAGACAAAAGACCGGCCGCGCGATCCTTATTGCCGCAATTATCGGCTTGCCGACCGTGATTGGATGGTTTGTAATCGACCCAATCGGCGTCGCAATCTCAATAGCAGTTTCTGGAATCGTGCTGGCGATCTATCGCATGCAGGTGCTTCGCCGCGTGGGTGGCTCAACCGGCGACCTTCTGGGGTGCAGTGGTTATCTGGTGCAACTGGTTGTACTTCTGGTTGCCGTATCTCGCTTTGGGCAATGATTGCTGATGTCAATAGAAACCGTTCGCAATCGATTCATCCTGGTTCGACATGGAGCCATTTCGGCGCAGTGGAAAGGGATTTGTTATGGGTGCCAAGATGTTCCGTTGTGTGAGCGCTGGATGGCTGAGTCGGAACCTTTGGTCCAGCAACTTGCGTCGCTGCGTCCGGCAACCGTCTTTCACAGCGGCCTGAGCCGGTCGAGTTGGCTGGCTGAGCAAGTAAGAAAAATCGTTCGGCGTGGACAGGCGTGCGAAATTGCCGAAGATATTCGTCTTCGCGAGCGCAACTTTGGCCAGTGGGAGGGAATGACCTGGGACGACGTCTATTCCAGCGACCCCGACAACTTTCATGGACTGGTCGACAAACCCGATACGTATCGCCCGCCTGGCGGAGAAACGACAACTGAATTGCAGCGTCGAGTGGTTCAGTGGTACCAGCATTGCGACCAGGATGATTCGCTGATTGCAAAGCCCGTGATCGCGGTGACTCACAGCGGACCAATTGCCGCGTTAGCAGGGCATTTGCTGAGGTTAACCCCAGAGCATTGGGCACCATGGATGCTCAGCTATGGCGAAATCGTCACCATCAGCAGCAAGCCGAGCTTCGGAAACGGTGTCGACATTAAAAAAGGCTGGCAACCTGACCTGGACAATTAAAAGCACATTCTCCAAGGCTTACAGACTTAGTCAGCTCCCTGATCCAATTACCGCTACCTCACAAAGCGTTTACCAACAAACCATTGGAGCAATACCGAATATTTTTGTTCGCAGTTTTCGAAAGCGCGGCAAGATTCGGTTCTGGACTGGAGACTGACGGCGAGGCGAACGCATAGCCGAATCCGTGTCACAAACGGTAGCATCGCAATACAGGATCTTCACGTCTTGGTTGACACCCCTTTCACGAATGCAACCTTTGGCCTTGCGCGTTTGCAACCGCGAACCGACACTTAGGTTTGTTGGATTCGTAAAGCCAATCCCGAAACCGAATAGAATATCACCTATCATCCAGACGCCAGGTGGTTTTTAATAAAAACATAAGCGCTGCTGTTTACTAGGCCTCAATCAAGCGACCGCTTAATGTAAAAATTGCAAGAAAACTCGAAAACCCTTGGCGTTTCCCGTGTGTATTGAAGGTTACTAAGGCAACAACCCACACGCGCTAACAAGGGTTTCGAGTCAACACTAAATTACGCCAACAGCTTCGAAAACGCAACCAGAAAATCCGATGACGCATCGACAAACGCGATGGGATTTTTCAATCTCCAGCGATTCGTGCTACTGCGACGAAGTTCGAACTCAGCGAGAAGACGCAGGCCATTTCTTGTGGTGGCATTGGCATCATCATGTAAATGGTCAAACAACTCGACTTGCGAAAACACATCAACAATGCCGTGTCAGTTTTAAAACTGAACCTGCCCTATGACCAAACCGATCATGTGCCCAATATTGCCATGAACCTGCTTGCCGGGGGAACCTGCCTGGAGCAGATCGAACTTCGCAGAACCCACGAGGCCTATCTGAATGCACCTATCTGAGTGTTCTGTGAGCTGGACGAATTCCAGATCCAACACCGCTGGCGATTTCTGCCGACGGTTTGACGCGACCAAAATCATGCAACTGTTGCAAGGGATCGACCGGGCTCGCCAACAAGTGTGGAAGCAACAACCCGATGGATTCCTCGACCGAGCGCCCATCTAAGCTGCGGGGACGATGGTCGAAACCTACGGTGAAAAGAAACAAGTCATCGGCATCAGTCATAAAGGTCAGTGGGAGTATCATACCTTGGTAGTCCCCTGGCGGAGACACAAAAGCTTCTCTATATCGCCAATCGCAGCGGTAACCGTCCTTCGCATGAAGACTCCGCGATGTATTTTAATTCGGCGATCGAACTGTGTAAGGAAGCTGGCTTTCGCAAAATAGGGCTACGCGGTGATACGGACTTTTCTTCGACGACACATCTGGATCGTTGGGATCGTGATGGCGTGAAGTTTGTGCTGGGTTATGATGCGAACAAGACACTGGCGGGAATTGCCGATCTACTGCCGGAATCGGCGTGGAAAACGCTTTCGCGACAAAAACCCACGGCGGAAAAGCAGCGGGCCAAACGTCCCAATTTCAAAGAGCGCATTGTGGGTCTCGGATCATATCGGGATGCCGCTGCGCTGCTGACGGTAATACAAACGAAGCTGAGAGTGTGGATGCTCTTGGTACCGTCGTTGGCCGCCTAACCCCGAAAGAAACCACCCGCCATGCCTACCATAATCATTAAAAATCATCACCAGAAAAAACTGGTCAGTCGATGCATGCGCGGCCGCGAAGCAAAATTTGTACGCGAAAAGGATTTAGGAGGTCGCTTGTTTAAGGGCTAGCTCGCAAGTCGAGACTTTCAGCATCGTGCGTGCTTCGTTGCTTCGCACCCAACGTGAAACCTGAATAGGCCGCTCCGTCGCGCTGTGCAAACCAATGATAAACGAACTCACTGATGCATTATGGGAAACAGCCAATGCGATGCTGGCCTAAAATCGTTACCAGCGTTGGGTGCCATCCATGTTCCTGTCATTGGGCGAAGCGCGGCACGGCGGATGGTCGGACGCAACAAACCGTCGAGTGATGAGTAGGCCGAAACAAGCGTAGCGCCGTTACGGCTATTGGGGCGAATTGCATTGGTGCTTATGCCGGAACTGCGCTACGCTTGTTTCGGCCTCCACTTCACGCCAAACCCGTTGCCGACGTTGTCGGGGTAAGCCCGAAGGACATTTTGTGCCACCCATCTATTAAGCACTGACTGGGCTGGTACTACAAGGTGAATGGGTACAAAAGCATGTCCAGTAAGGCTGCGTCAGGCATTCTATTGTCACCATTCTTTTGGCCTAAAATCGGTGTCGGTTTTCGGGCACAAAGCGTGTCTCATTGGGGCCAGAGCAGGTTGATGTGATAGGTTCATACAGAAGCCGGCGACAAGCGATCGATTTGCCAACCTGTGGCTATAGCATTTCGTCAATTTCGTGCCGTTCTGGTCTAGCACACCAAACCGATTGCGACGTTGTCGGGACAAGCCCGGCGATCGCCCAGCGGAGTCGGGTCTTGTGCTCTCTTGTAGGCCGTAACGAGCGCAGCGCTGTTGCGGCTATGCGATCGTATTGCTTCGGCGGTTATGCCGGAACTGCGCTGCGCTTGTTTCGGCCTACATGGCCTAGCGCACCAAACCGATTGCGACATTGTCGGGAAAAGCTCTGCGATCGTATCGCTTCGGCGATTACGCCGTAACGGCGCTGCGCTTGTTACGGCCTACATTTCACGCTAAACGCAGCCGGGCCAAGCAGCGAAATTGATCCGCTATTTCGCTGGTGATGCTCGACGACTGGTTACATAGGCGATCAGGTGACGCATTTGGTCTGGCGTGATCTCTTTGTTTAACTCTTCCGGCATCAGCGACTTGGGCGAGGTTTGCAATTCGTCGATATCCTCTCGAGCGATTGTGTACGTCTTTCCTTGACTGTCGACCATGGTCAACGTCGTATCGCTTTCGGCCGTTACCACACCGGATATCACTTCACCCGATAACGTGACGACTTGCACTCGCGCGTACTTCGGGTTCACTTCGCGACTGGGGTCAAGGATCGAAAGCAGGATCTGTTCGCGAGGTTGTTCAATCACGGTCAACAAGTCAGGCCCGACTCGTTCACGTCCCGCTTCCGGTTCGTGGCATGAGGCACAAACACGTTTGAATACCACCATGCCTTGGTCAAGATCGGTCGGTCCATCTAACGACTTTGCGTACGACTGATAAAGCTCGCCTGCAGGCAGGCTCTTTGACGCTTCGGCATGCTTGGCGATAACCGCACGAACCTTTTCGTCTCGCGATTCACCGAGCAATCGCTTGATTTCCGGCGGCAGAAAATCTGCGCTGATCGCACCCTGGGCGATCGAGCGTGCGATCGCTGCTTGCCCTTCAACGCGTGACGCGAGCGAAGTCAGCGCGATCTCGCGAGTCGCTGGCGTCATCCCCGACATGCTTTCAATCACCGTCTCAGCGGCACCAGCATCATTTCTTATCAGCGAAACCAATGCCACTTGCTGCACACGCGACGGAAACTGCGCCGACAGCAATTGGCTTAACAGTTCTCGAGATTCCGCTGGCGCGGCCCAACCGACCAATGTCATCTGGTCGCCCATGGATGCCAGGCGTGAATCGCCCGCCGCAGCCATCTTCAACAGTTCGGGTGCAACGCTCTGCCGTGCCCACTGTGCAAGTGGCGCGGCAACGCCGTTTGGTTTTACTCCACCTAAGTCATTGACGACCGCTTTCAAGATGCCTGATGATTTACCGCCCGACTTAGAATCGTTTTGTAAGAACGCCACTAAACGCTCAACCGCCGATGAATCGTCACCGCCAAGCACTTGGCCACCGATCGATTTATACCAAGCGGTTTGTTCCGCCGCCGCAAGCTTTGCAACCATCGGTTGCATCGCAATCAAGAACTCACTCGCCTGGTCGCCGAGCGAGCCTTCCACCGCCCAGCGGACCCAAGGATCGGTCGGGCTTTTCGCCGCGATCTGCAACAACGCGTTAACGCGATTGGGACCATCGGGAATGAACGTCTTGGCGGCATAGGCCAATAAAAACCTAACACCAATCGACTCATCATCGACCAGCAGATTTTGCTCGGATTCGGTCAAGGCCAGCCCCTGCTCGGCCGCAACATAAAGTGCGCGGCGACGGATTTCCGGATGTTGGTCCGCGATCGCCTTTCGCGCGACATCATCCGGCAGTCCACCATTTAAACGATTCAAAATCGCAATCGCCTCAAACCTCGATTCAGGCATTTCGCCGTCAGCGGCCAAGCTTTTCAATTCACTAGCGACTTCCGTAGCGTTGCGATGCACCAACAATCGCGCCGCAGTTCGTCGATGCCAGAAGTTTTCATGTGACAACAACTTGACCAAATCAGACGAAGCCATCTCATCCAATCGCTCGGCGGTTCGTCGGACCGGCTTTTTGTCGGCAACGACCCGCCAAATCCGGCCGCGATCATTGCCGCTATTCAAATCGACCTGCGACTTAATCACCGGCGGAAGGCTTGCGGGATGCTCAATCACTTCGCGGTACATGTCGGCAATATAAAGCGAACCGTCTGGACCATCACCCAACTGCACCGGTCGAAACCAGGTATCCGACGATCGGACAAATTCATTCTGTTGGTCGATTCGGTTGCCGACTTTCCAAAGCCCGTCATCGGTAATCCGTTTGCGATGAACCAGATTGCTGCCGACATCACACACGACAGCGATCGCTTGATCTTTGGGCAAATCCCATTGGTCGCCCTTATACATGTGTGTGGCCGTTGCCCCAGTAAAATACCCCGCCGCGCGACCGCCACCTTCGACCACGCCGGGAACCTGTCCCGTCATCCTTAAGTGCGTTCTCAGTAAACGCCAGGGCTCGGTTGGCGAACTGCGATACACGTCGGCCGCCGCGCCATCGGCGGCGATGCTGCGACGGAAAGCTGGTACGCTGGCATATCGCGTGCT
>DIUH01000305.1:10858-11108 GCA_002428205.1 Planctomycetaceae bacterium UBA6163 | reverse complement strand
TTGGAAACGCATCACAATTATGGCGACCCTGACGTCACACGTTTGACCGAATCACCCGCTCATCGCAAAAAACGGGTCGAAGCGGCGATTGCGCTAGGAATGCGAAACCCGAACAATGTCTATCTCGTTGCCCAAAGCTGTTACCGCTGTCACACGACCGCCGACGAAGAATTGGTGAACGTCGGGGGCCATTCCGCTGGCAGTTTGACTTTTGATTTTGTTTCTTGGAGCCAAGGGACAATCCATCACA
>DIUH01000305.1:0-10792 GCA_002428205.1 Planctomycetaceae bacterium UBA6163 | reverse complement strand
GGTGTCACCGTCGCGCAGCGCGCCGCCCGCTCCGGTGCGCGGCTGAAGAGCGTGGCGGCCAAGGTGAACGATCCGCGTTTGGATAAAGCGGTCAAGATTTTTGAAACCGTTTCGATCAAGCTGAACAACGAAGCGCAATTGAACAAGGGCGCCGACATGATCGCCAAGATCGGCATTGATTTCGCCGAAAATCCGCCCGCCAGCGGGCTGGAACAAATCGAACGATTCGTTCCGACGAAAGACAAATGGAAGTGATCATCGCAGTTCGGGTGATCGTACCGCAGCGGTGGCGATGATGTGCGGTGTGTCCAGTCCGGTTTCGTAGCCCGATTGGCCGCCGACCGAAATGTGCTGGTTCAAGTATCGACGCAAGTTGACGCCAGGCATTGGGCTGACATAGTGCGTCGTTTTGCCGGTTGAATCGGTCAGGGCAAACGGTGGGCTGTCGGGGCGCGCGGAGTAGACCTGGACCAAGTATCCGGCCGCTTCGACCGAACCCGACCCACCAGCACCAATCGTGGGACCGCCAATCGAGCCACCGCCAGACAGAATCACTTGGCCTGGCGGAATCGTTACCGTGCCCGCCGAACGAGCCGCGGCCTGTAGCGACGAAACTGCGGACGCCGGTTGTTCGCCATCGCGGCGACGAGCGATCGACTGATATTGTTCGATTCGCTGAACCAGCAACCGAGCGCGTTGGCGTTCGGTTTCCGATGCATCGGTTTGCGAAATGCGTTGGGCGGCTTGCCGGACCGGTTCGACGTCGGCGGCTGGCGCGGTAGCGACCATCCGTCGTGAAAGTTCTAGTTGCAGTGTGTCGACGTTTCCGCCAATGATCGCGGCAGGAAAACGCGACTGGGGGTTTGCGGGGGAGGGGTGTTGGTTGGGCATTAGCATCTGGGGTTGCAGCGGCGATTGCGAATGCGCGGGCGGAATCGGGATCTGCAGCGGCTGGTCATTTTGCTGGTTTTGCTGATTTGTCGACGCCGCGGTCGGATTGACGTTGGTGCGTTGCGTGCGTCCACTGCCACGAACCCAATTCGCGTCGCTGGCGGTTGGTCCAGCGCCGGTTGGTCCAGCGCCGGTTGTTCCGTCAGTCGTGCCGTTTGCTTGAGCAGCACCGCTGGATGCGGTCTCATCGCCGACGGCACCGATCGTTCGCACCATCGGTTGCGACGCGATGGAAATCTGTGGCGGCTGAACCGCACGTGCGACCGGTTGCGGTTGGGTGGCGATTGGCTGATTCGCATACTCGGTCGTGGCGATACCCGATCCGACTGCGGCGCGACCAGCGGCCAAGTCGTACTGGACCTGCATCGCTTGCGGCGCGGAATACTGGGCTTCAGTGAACTGTGAGTTGGCGGTCTCGGCCGTTTGAGCGGCCAAGGATTGTGACTGAGCGAAAGATAGGTCGTCGGCAACCGAGTTTGCGGCGATCGGAATGGCGCCACGATCATTCATCGGGGTCAGCGGGTTGAATGCAATTTCTTTTCGCTCGGCGGGGCGATTTTCAAGTTCGACACTTGGCGAATATTCATCTGCACCGTTAAGCAGGATCGATTTCGCAGTGGCCATCAGACCCTTGGGCCGCGTCTTTGCCGCTGGCTCGGGAATCTCCAGCGGTTCGATGTCGTTATCCTCAAGCGGTGTCGGCATACCGCTAGCCAGCAGTTCGCCGGGGCGTGGTTTATCACGCAACAGCAATTCCGGATTGTTGACGACCTGATCACGATGCACCCAACGGAACTCACCTGCGGGCGGCGCGATGCGATACCACATTTGCGGACCATCGGGCCCTTCGCGCTCGGCGCGGCCCAGNNGTGCCGATCCAAGCGAGCGTACCGGCTTCCGTCACGCTGCCCAAATTGCCACTGCGATCCAGCGCGACAGCATCAGCCGGAACCCAGCAAAAGCTGTTGTCCGGCGGACGAATTCCGAGCCATCCGTCGGGGGTTTCTAAATAAACCTCTAGCCGTTGGCCATGTCGCAGCGGATCGGTGCGATAGAAATCACCTCCCGGGCCACAGCGTGCGACGACTTCGTCTTGGTCGACATAAACGTCGTAAGGCTCAAAGGTTTCTTCGGCTTGAGCGGTCGTGGTATGCAGAGGCAACGCCAGCGGCATTGCAGCGCAGACCACCACGAGCAAAATGCGGGAAAAAACGAAAAATGGGCCGTCATTCATGATGGATCGCCACCGGCTGGTTATACACAACAAACACCTATGCAACCGGTCGATAGCTAAATTGACACGCCAGCATCAAGAGGGATTGGGCAACCTGGTGCGAAAACGAAAAACCCCGGCTGACCTTTTGAGGTCAACCGGGGTCGATGATCATCAGATTGAAACTGCGACGTTAGTGTGAACTACTGCCGCGAGTCGAATCAGTTGCAACCGCCGGCACAACCAGCACCAGCTTGCATGACCGAACCGCCGCAACCGCCGGTTGCACAGCCGCTGGATACAGGAACCATGACTTCGGTTGGAACTTGCTGGCAAACTTGAACCTGAACGGCCTTTTGGCCTGGGACAGCAACACACACGGTGTAGTTCTCAGGAACCTGTTCGGTAACGGTGTTGTAAACCGTTACGTTGTAGGTGCGAGTACGAGTTTCGGTGTTGTAGGTGGTCTTTGGAACCATACGAGTACGGGTTTCGTTTACCATTTTGGTAACAGGAACGGTACGGGTACGAGTTTCGTTAACCATCTTCGTAACTGGAACGGTACGAGTCTTGGTTTCGGTAACGTAGTTCGTTACGGTGTACTCGCTGGTGCGCTCTTCAGCCTTGCACTTCTGCACGCTGACGGTACGAGTGCGAGTTTCGGTCGCCATTTCGGTGTAGTTAACCGTACGAGTACGGTCTTCCATACGGGTCTTGGTGACAGGAACCATCTTGGTGCGAGTTTCAACGCGGCACTTGGTGACCGGGGTCTCCTTGGTGCGAGTTTCCATACGAGTCTTGGTAACAGGTACTTCACGAGTCTTGGTCTCGGTGACGTAGTTNNTACTTGGTGACAGGAACGGTCTTGGTACGAGTTTCCGTACGGCACTTGGTGACAGGAACGGTACGAGTCTTAGTCTCGGTAACGTAGCTGGTCGTCGTGTAGGTGTACGGCTCTTCGGTCGTCTGCATTTGATAGGTCGTAACAGGGACTTCACGAGTCACTGGGTTGGACACATAAACTTGACGATAGGTGTAGGTCGGGCCACACGAAGCCACAGCAGGAGCGCCGCAACCCGAAGCCGATCCACAACCAGCGACTGCAGTCGAACCGCATCCGCTGTCACAACCCGAAGTCACGGTGCCACAACCAGCCGAAGTGCCACAACCAGCCGAACTGCCACAACCTGAGCTCATCACTGGAGCCGAAGCTGGAACTTCGACCATTTGGCACTGATAGCTACCGTGGTCTTCGGTGACGGTCTTCATCGTGGTTACTGGAACGCAACGGCTGACCGAACGAGTCGCGGTCTTGGTTTCGGTAACAGGAACTTGAACGGTGTAAGTTTGAACCACTTCTTCGGTGTAAGGAACTTGAACCGTATAAGTTTGAACAACTTCTTCGGTGTAAGGAACGCTTACGTTGTAGGACTGTTCAACTTGTTCGGTATAAGGAACTTGAACCGAGTAAGTTTGAGTTTTGGTTTCTGTAACCGGAACTTGGACGGTGTACGTCTGAGTCATCGTTTCGGTGTAAGGAACGCAAACTTGGTAGGTCGAGGTTACCATTTCGGTGTAAGGAACCTGAACCGAGTAAGTCTGGGCGACTTCTTCGGTGTAAGGAACGCACACTTGGTACGACTCTTCGCGAGACTTTTGAACAGGAACCTGAACAGTGTAGGTTTGCTCGATTTGTTCGGTGTAAGGAACCATCACCGAGTAAGTACGGGTCTTGGTTTCTTGCACTGGAACCTGAACGGTGTACGTCTGCTCAACTTGCTCAGTCACTGGCACGCAAACGGTGTACGTCTGCTCGACTTGCTCAGTCACTGGAACACAAACGGTGTACGTTTGTTCGACTTGTTCGGTCACTGGAACCTGAACAGTGTACGTTTGCTCGCGTGTTTGTACCGAAGCAACTTGCTTGGTCACGTTTCGCATGCGCTGACGAGTTTGCTGAACGTACTGTACGGTTGGAACCATACGGGTTTCCGTAACATACTGCGACTTCATCACAGTACGCGTTTCGTACGACACAGCTGGTGCACAACCTGCTGCACTGGCGGTCGGACCACAGCCGCCAGCTGTTTCGCAGCCAGCACCGGATCCGCTAGCAACACCGGCAGCGGAGACGCAGCCGGAGTCGGTCGAACAGCCGCCACAGCTACCACAGCCTGCAAGTGCGTTGGCGGCGGTCATCACCGCGGCAACAGCGCACATGCAAACTAACGAGAAAATTTTCTTCATATCGAAACACCTTGAGAGAACCGCTCACACTCGTGAGCCAAAAAAAGAGGATACGCGGGAACTTTGACGGCTGCGTAAACTGGGTAACAGGCCGACATGCGATAGATTAAGTTTGCATTCCGGACTGTCAACGCCTTTATGGGTGGTTTAGCGATATTTTTGGCCAAACCTCACCGCCCGCGGGAGGCATGTGACGTGTAGGCATGTACATTGTCCTGTGGGTGCAGGGCGGAGTAGAATATTGGCTGTCGAAATTACCGCAACGGGGGACACTTTCGCCAAGTGCTGTTGATGAATGTCAGGCGACTAGGAGGAAATTTGTGCGACGAAATGCCACAGCTAAGGCTTCCGTTAACATTTCCCGCACAAAAGCCACTAGATAGCCGTTGTCGCCCAGGTGACTTGCGCCCTATCATCTACAGTTGAGAGATTGATAGCACCGACAGGAACGTTGCGTAGGTTCCTCGTCAAACGGCAGCAGGGATCCTCGGCGGTGAGAACGATGGCGGTCGAGTCAACTCAGAAACTACTTTGCGTAGGTCAGCCACCTTTTCCGGCGGATGGTGCGGGGAAGCTAGATGGCGAACTGGTCGTGGTTGAGACGGTTCACGAAGCTGTCAGCCATTTGGCCAGCGAGGCATTCGCTGGTCTCTACATTTCCCCAGAAAATCTTCCACAGACTGGCCAGTTGGCCGGTTTCCTGCTCAGCAGCACGATGTTGAGCGACATGCCTGAGGGTGTTGCTCTGTTGGATGACCACCACCGTGTGCTGTGGGCCAACCGCCGGTTATTGCAGTGGTCGGGTAAAGAAACCCTGCCGCCGGGGACAACCTTTTACGAATTGCTGGGCAACCCCGAGATTATGGGGCCTGATTTTTGCCCCTTCCACACGGCAATGGCCACGGGAACCGAGAGCAGCAGCACGCTTCACAGCGATGATAACCGCTATTTCCAGGTACACGCCGCTCCGGTCGTCTCGCATGTCGATGGGACGGTCCCGATGCGTGCCGATATCCTCGGTTCCCCAGACGACGGCGAATCGGGTGGCGTGTCTCGCCACCTGATCGTCACCGTGGGTGATATCACCGCAGAGATCCTTCAGCAACAAAAAATCGCTGCCATTCATAAGGCCGGACGCGAATTAGCGGATTTGCGACCGGCCGAAATTTTTATGATGGAGGTTGATGAGCGGATCGAGTTATTGAAGGAAAACATTCGCCATTACCTAAGTGACTTGCTGAACTTTGAAGTGATCGAGATTCGTTTGCTCGAACACAACACGGGTAACCTTGTGCCGCTGTTAAGCGTCGGCATTGACCAAGAAGCGGCGGACCGCAAACTGTTCGCCCAACCCCGCGGTAACGGGATTACCGGTTATGTCGCGGCCAGCGGAATGAGTTACATCTGCCAAGACGTAGTGAACGATCCGCTGTTTATTCCCGGTGTTGCCGACGCAAAAAGTTCGCTCACCGTACCGCTTGTCTTGCACGACCAGATTCTCGGCACAATCAATGTCGAAAGCTTTTTCGCAGACGCGTTTACCGACAGCGATTTACAGTTCTTGGAAATCTTCGCACGCGACGTGGCGTTCGCGCTCAACACGCTCGAACTTCTGGTCGCACAGAAGGCCAATACAGCCCAGCAGAGTTGTGACGCGATCCACAGCGCAGTCGCTTTGCCGGTCGACGAGATTTTGAATGACGCAGTCAATGTGATGGAAGGCTACATCGGACACCAAGGTGAGATTGTCGATCGACTGAGGCGTATCCTGCGAAATGCTCGCGACATCAAGCAGACCATCCAACAGATCGGCCAACGCATGACGCCACTGGAAGCCGTCCCCGTCGGTCTGCAATCGGCCCAGCATGCGTTGCTGTCTGGCAAACGCATTTTGGTTGTCGACGAAGACGGATCGGTCCGCGACGACGCCCACCGCTTGCTCGAACGTTACGGTTGCATCGTCGAAACCGCTCACGAAGGCAAGGAAGCGGTGATGATGGTCCGATCCAGCGGTGGCGAAGGCAGCTATGACGTGATCATCAGCGACATCAAGCTGCCCGATTTCAGCGGTTATCAATTGATGTGTCGCTTAAGCGAAATCATGTCGCGAGTGCCGATGGTTTTGATGACCGGATTCGGGTACGACCCCGGTCACTCGATCGTCAAAGCCCGCCAAGCCGGACTGCACCCCAAAGCGGTGCTTTATAAGCCGTTCCGACTCGACCAATTGATCGACGTCGTGGAAACGATTCTCGAAGTTAGTCGCAAGGAAGCGACGGTCTGATTCACATTTCGATAAATGCCGCCGACCAACAAATGCAATCGGCTAAAGCACCCAACTGCACCATGCGACGGACACAAGCGGTGCAAGAAGCCCGATCCAAAGACCGCCTTGGATCAGGTCGGCGGAGGTGATCTGGCCGGTGCCGTATGCGATCGCGTTGGGCGGTGTGGAGATCGGCAAGCACATTGCCGCTGAAGCTCCGATCGCAACCGGCACCACCGTCGCCGCTTCAGCACCCACGGCCATTGCAATCGCGATCGGCACGACGATATTCGCTGCTGCGGTGTTGCTCATCACATTGGACAGCGCCATCGTCACATAAACCAACAACAGAATTACTGCCGAGCTCGAAAAAACGTCCAGTGGTAAAAGACCGACCAACCAACTGGCCAACCCGGTTTCCGTTACCGCTAATCCCAGCGACAACCCGCCGGCGATCAACAGCAGTACATCCCAGCGGATCTCACAAATGTCGTCCGCATCAAGCACGCCTGCGGCGCAGAGCACGCAGATCGGCAGAAAGGCAACGACTGTCGACGGAATGCCATGAAACGATTGTGTCAGCCACAGCAGAACTGTGGCCGCGAAAACCATGACGACCAACATTCGCCTCCAAGCCGGCAATTTGCTAGGCGAACTGGCTGCGGCAAAGGCTGCTAAATCCAGCTGTTTCACAGCCGGTCGATAGCGATAAATCAAATAGCCCCAGACCAACACGATCATCAGCAATGCCGGTGGCGCTGCTGCGACCATCCAGCGAAAAAAATCGATCGGTTGCTGGATGTTGGCCAGTGCGCCGGCTGCGATCGCGTTGGGCGGGCTGCCGATGACCGTGCCCATGCCGCCTAAGTTTGCCGCGAATGCGATTCCCAGCACCATCCCTTTGCGGAACCTATCCTGCGGTCCCAACGATCCGACAACCGGCAACATCACCGCCAGCATCATGGTCGCCGCCGCGGTGTTGGAGATGAACATCGAGAAAACGAACGTCACGCCCATGCTGCCGGCCAGCAGCGGCCCAGGCCGGCTGCCCAAGCGTCGCAACACTTCGCATGCGAACCAGCGATTAAGGCCAGTCTTTTCAGCCGCAGCGGCCAGAATGAATCCGCCAAAGAACAACCAGATCAGTGGGCTTCCTAGCGTCGCGGCGAAAGATTCCCATTGAATGCCGCTGTCAGCGGAGAGGTCGCTCGGACGCCCCAGAATCATGATCTGCAGCCCGATGACCAGCAAAGCGACTGCGAACGCCGGAATCGCCTCAGTGGCCCACAGCCCCGCGGCAAACGTCAAAATGAACAGGGTCCACCGCGCCGGTTCAGACAACCCGACGCTATCTCCCTTTGGTCCGCCATTCACCGCGTCGGCCTGCAATGCTCCATTGCTTTGCAACGCTCTATCGTCTTGCAGCACCGGGTCGGTGGGCGGCGAAACGGTGGCCGCGGGCACAAGTTGGAAAACGGCTGCTGCGAAGATCAAACAGAGAACGATCTTGATAAGCGCCGTCGCTGACGAAAACTCCAAGCGGCGGATCAAATCACCAGCGATCTGTTTGCGAGCATCTGACCGTGTATCCTCCATGAGATCCCCGGCTTTCAACCTTTAAAACAGAACATAACGTCGGCCATCACGTGGCACGGAGTGTTGACTTGCCATTTGCAACGTCGCGCAAGCCGTGCTTCCGTGCGTGGCGTTGTAACCCGCCGTTCATTGGTGTTGCGGATTGTTGTGAGGCTGAAGTTCTATGCCGCGATTTCGCAGTCTTGCAATTTCCTTCTCCATTACATCCATCAGTATCAACAGGCGGTTGTTCTGTAGTCGAAGAGTTTCGTTATCGTATTTTGCGGTGATTTGATTCGCTCGCATCGAAGATTCGCTGTGAATCCGGGCGTCCAACTCAACTACCAAAGGATGCGAAGTTCCGAAGTGCGTTTTCAGATAATCTCGTTGCGTCCTCTGTATCCTGCTTCCCTCGGACATATATGGATATTGAGCGCTGGCAGGGTTAACGCCCGCACCTAGTGCGAACATCAGAAAAATCATCACGTGCGATCCATGCATGCTGATGTATCTTGGTAAGTGCAGTGTTCGGCGAACAGATGCTACGGCTTGGCCGGGTAATGATCCGGCGCTGGACAGAAAGAGCCACGACCGCCTGTCGTGACTTCACGAAAACGAAAACTAGAACCGAATCACTTTTTCTCAGCTTCTTCGGTCGCTGGAGGATTCTTTGCCGCTTTCAGCTCTTCCAAATAAGCCGACAGTCGCGGCTTGGTTCGCTCGTCGGCGGCGGCAACCGCAGCTTCCTGCGACGCGATCGCCGCGTCCAAATCGCCGGTCACTTCTTGCAGGTGGGCGATGGTGTCCAGCAACAGTGGTTGGATCTGCTTTTCGGAGCCGGCGACTTCGGCTTGCGTCGCCGTCACTACTTCGGCGATGATCCCTTTCATCGCAGGCTGTTGAGCAACAGGCGGGCTTTGCTGGGCAATCTGCAGCAACTGGACCGCCACCCGTGCGACTCCGATCGCGTCACCCTTGGCTGATGTTAGCCGATTGCGAATGAATGCAGCGACTTCGTCGTCGACCATTCCGCTCATCAATTTGATTTGGTATTTGACGCTGACCAATTGGTTTTGAATCTTCTCAGGCAACTTCTTTGCGAGTTCAGCGTCCAGCGTTTCGATCGCTTCAGCAAACTTGCCTTGGTTTGCCAATCGAGATAGGGTCTGCATCGTTTCGCCAAGCTTTTGTTCAGCGATGAAGACTTCGCCGAACTCTGCGCGGTCCCAGGTACCAGCGACAACCTGGTCGAGCGGTTCGTCCATTTCCATCGGGTGACCGATCCATTCGACCTTGCCATCTTTGCCGACGATGAACGCAGTCGGAATGCCGGGCTGGTTGGCCGCTTCCATGTAATCTTCGTGAGCCGATCGGTCCGGGTCGGTTGTCAAGCTGTACGCTGCTGTGATGCTGGCAAAGGTTGTCTGCTCGCCAGCCTTATTCGTCGTTTCTCGCTTCAGAAACGCTTCAACCGTTTCCAGCGGTTCGTCGCTAATGCTGACGATTTGAACATTCTGACCGCGCAATTTTTGTTGCAATTCAGCCAAGTGTGGCATGCTGGCGATGCATGGACCGCACCACGTCGCCCAAAACTCGACGACGTAAACTTTGCCCGCCTTGAACTCAGTGACCGGCTTAAAGAAACCATTGCCATCCTGAATCCAGTGTTCAACGTCCAATGCCGGAGCGGTCGAGCCGATCGTCAACATCTTCGCAGGCTTGTCGGGTTCGGCCTCAATCGCCATGACATTGTCGTGACCGGTTGGGAACCACAGCACGTTCAGCACGGCAACGCCACAGAACGCAATTAATAGGGCGATGCGTAGGTTTAAGGATTTCATAATTGAATGAAGCTTTGCTTTTGACTCGAAAATCGACGATTTGCTGGTCGCCAGAGCGGACTGGCGGTTGGTGGGGGCAAGTGGCAAGAAGGCGGGTAGGCGTCAGGTGCAACGCGTCACGGAAACTGAGGCTCAGCAACCGCTGCTTCGCGTCGCACGGCGACGTTGCCCTGATTATGCCAGTTTTTGTCCTCAAAATACAGATGGATCACAGAATTCACGAAAATTTTCGGTATTGCGGAAAATGGCCAGTTTCAACGGCTGGCCACAACCGTATCGGAAAGTGCAAATGGCGTGCATTTTCTGCGCATTCTGCGAAAATAATCTAGCAGATTGCGACCGTTATCAATCAACCGCTACCTCGAACGTCGCACCCTTGCGTGTCGAACTTCGGCTGGCCCACACCGGTCCGTCGGGAAATCGATGCTCGTCGATAAACTGAGGGATAAAGTCGAGTCCCCATCCGGGCGCCGTTGGCGTGACATACCGCCCGTCACGCGTCGCTACCGGATAGCGAACGGCTTGTTGCAGGAAATCGATGAACTCGACAAGTTGCGTGTCTGAATGTCCTGAAACCGCGATCTGGTCCCACATCCCATAATGCTGGATCATGTTGCACAGCGCGATCCCGCCACCATGCGGACAAACCGGTACGTCGTATTTCGCGGCCATCAAAATGATCGCCATCACGTCGTTCAC